>NZ_CP159534.1:4829338-5131171 GCF_040529335.1 Streptomyces sp. HUAS MG91
CTAGCCGGACACCCCGGTCGCGTACACGGTGGCGGCCTCCGAGTAGTTGTTGGCGCCGTCCACCGCGCGCAGCTCCCAGCACCGCTCCACACCGTCCGGCAGGACCTCCGTGTCCCGGAAGGACGTGACGCCGCCCTCCAGAACCTCCGAGAGCAGCCCGCTGCCACAGGAGCGCACCCCGTCGACCGTCTCGACGCGCCCCGACCGGAGCCAGTAGGAGTGCAGGTCGGCCACCGGGGACGCGTTCCACGACAGCGCGGTGCCCTCGGCACCGGGCGTGGCCGTGAAGCCGGCCGGCACCGGCGGCGCGACCGTGTCCTCGTAGCGCACGGCCTTGAAGTCCGTCGACAGTACGCCGTTCCCGGCCACCGCGAACGCCGTGACGTACCGGTCCGTCGAACCGCCGAAGTCGGTCAGCAGGCAGCGGCACTCCACGTACAGGGAAGTGCGGAAGATCTCCTCGGGGGCGCAGGCGCGCAGGGTCGTGCGGACCGTGGACGTGCTCGTGCCCGAGTAGACCTTGAAGCCGCCGCTGTGGTCGTTGTCGGCCGCCACCCGCAGGTGCAGCTCTGGCCGGCCGTCGGCGTCGGGCCTGAGGTAGACGATCGACGCCGGGGCCACCGCGCGCCGGGACGTCACCGACACCGGCTTCGCCCGGTGCCCGGCCGCGTCCACGGCGTACACCGTGTAGGCGCGGCGCACGCCCGGCTTCGCCGTCGTGTCCCGGTAGGCGGCGGCGTCGGCGGTGCCGAGCAGCACCGGGGCGCCGGCCGCGCCCTCGTCGAGGCCGTACACCTGCCAGCTCACGGCGTCGTCGGCCGGCGCGGCCCACGACAGCGCGACCCCGCCCGCGTCCGGCTTCGCCGCGAGACCGGTCACCGCGCCCGGCGCCTTCGTGTCCGGCGTGGTCACCGCGACGGGCGTGGTCCGCGCCGAGGTGTTGCCCGCCGCGTCCGTCGCGCTCACCGTGTAGTGGTACGTCGTCTTCTGCGCGGGCGTCTCGTCGTACAGGTACTGCTCACCCGGCGTCTCGCGCAGGTCCATCGTGGCGACCTTGGTGTACGGGCCCGCCGCGGCCGTGGCCCGCCACAGCGTGAAGAGCGGCCCCTCGGCCTCCCGCACCTGGCCCAGCCAGACGTTCACGCGCGGCTCGCCCAGGATCGTCGACACCGAGACGTCCGACGCGGGCACGTAGGGCACCGGCGGGGCGGTCCTGTCGGGCGGCGTCACGTACGGGCCGCAGCCCCACGCCCCGTAGTTGGTCCACTTGTCCACGGCCGCGATGCAGAACCGGTACTTCCGGCCGTCCTTCGGCAGGGCGTACGACGCCGTGGTGCCGGTGGTCGTCCAGTCCGTGACGCCGGTCCCGTCCGTCTCGACCAGGACGCGGTAGTGCTTGATGTCCAGCTCGCGGTTCTTCGTCCAGGTCGCGTTCGCCCTGCCGGTCGCC
Organism: Streptomyces sp. HUAS MG91; assembly: GCF_040529335.1. Classification (GTDB taxonomy): domain Bacteria; phylum Actinomycetota; class Actinomycetes; order Streptomycetales; family Streptomycetaceae; genus Streptomyces; species Streptomyces tabacisoli. The sequence continues at coordinate 4,830,789 of NZ_CP159534.1, forward strand.
GCGTCGTACGTGGTCCTGATGCCGGTCGGCGCGAGCGGCTTCTTGGAGTCGGACGAGGCGGGCCAGGTGAACTTCACCCGGGACAGGCCGGTCCAGTTCGCGTGGTCGACGCGGACGGTGTGGCTGCCCGAGCCGATGCAGAACGTGCCCGGGACGCTGTTCCCGGCGTCACCGGTGTTCTTCCACTTGTCGACCTTGCGCACCCCGTCCACGTACAGTCGCAGCCCGTCCGTGCCGGAGAGGCGGTACGTGAAGCAGCCGCCCGAGCCGAAGTCGCGGGTCAGCGACCAGCGCACGGAGAAGTTGTTCGTGGCCATCCCGGAGAGCGGCGCGCCGGTCCACTTCTGGTCGACGGTGGTGTCGCAGTCCGTCTTCTTCGGGGTGCCCGAGAAGCTGGTGTTCGAGTAGAACGTCCGCTTGAACGTGGTGTCGCCGCAGGTCACGGTCGCGTGGGCGGCGGGTGCCGCGAGGAGCGCGCCGCCCAGCGGCAGGGCGAGCGCCAGGCCGGCCGCCGCGGCACGGCGTCCGGCCACGAATCTGTCTGTGATCACGCAGACAGGACCATCGTGACGGCCCCGGGGTTGTACCGCGGGACAATCCGTTTTCCGTCGCCCCGGGGAAGCTGGGACAATGGCGGGACGCGGAGAGCGCCGCGTACCCCGAGACAAGAGAAGGACCGACTGACCGTGGCCCAGAGCACGAGCGCGGAGCCCCAGGAGAATGCCGACTGGGTGTCCCGATTCGCGGACGATGTCATCGCCGAGTCCGAGCGTCGTGCCCCGGGCAAACCGGTCGTCGTCGCCTCCGGCCTCTCCCCGTCGGGCCCGATCCACCTGGGCAACCTGCGCGAGGTCATGACCCCGCACCTGGTCGCCGACGAGATCCGGCGCCGCGGCCGCACGGTCCGCCACCTGATCTCCTGGGACGACTTCGACCGCTACCGCAAGGTCCCGAACGGCGTGCCGGGCACCGACGCGTCCTGGGCCGAGCACATCGGCAAGCCGCTGACCTCGGTCCCGGCCCCGGCCGGATCGGCGTACCCGAACTGGGCGGAGCACTTCAAGGCCGCCATGGTCGAGGCCCTCGCGGACCTCGGCGTCGAGTTCGACGGCATCAGCCAGACCGAGCAGTACACGTCGGGCACCTACCGCGAGCAGATCCTGCACGCGATGAGGCACCGCGGCGACATCGACGCGATCCTCGACCAGTACCGCACGAAGAAGGACCCCGGCAAGAAGCCGCAGCAGAAGAACCAGAAGCCGGTCGACGAGGCCGAGCTGGAGGCCGCCGAGGGCTCCGGCGCGGCCGACGAGGACGACGGCAGCGGCGGCACCGGCGGGTACTACCCGTACAAGCCGTTCTGCGGCGAGTGCGGCAAGGACCTCACCACCGTCACGTCGTACGACGACGAGACGACGGAGCTGTCCTACACCTGCACCCTCGACGGCTTCACCGAGACCGTCCTGCTGTCGGAGTTCAACCGCGGCAAGCTGGTCTGGAAGGTCGACTGGCCGATGCGCTGGGCGTACGAGGGCGTCATCTTCGAGCCGAGCGGCGTCGACCACTCGTCGCCGGGTTCGTCGTTCCAGGTCGGCGGCCAGATCGTCGACCAGGTCTTCGGCGGCAAGCAGCCGATCGGCCCGATGTACGCGTTCGTCGGCATCTCCGGCATGGCCAAGATGTCGTCGTCGAAGGGCGGCGTGCCCACCCCCGGCGACGCGCTCCAGATCATGGAGCCGCAGATCCTGCGCTGGCTCTACGCCCGCCGCCGTCCCAACCAGTCGTTCAAGATCGCCTTCGACCAGGAGATCCAGCGGCTCTACGACGAGTGGGACAAGCTCTCCGCCAAGGTGGCGGACGGCTCGGCGCTGCCCGCCGACGCCGCCGCGTACAGCCGGGCCATCGGCGTCGCCGGGCGCGAACTGCCGCGTACGCCGCGGCCGTTGCCGTACCGCACGCTGGCCTCCGTCGCCGACGTCACGGCCGGGGACACCGAGCAGACCCTGCGCATCCTCTCCGAGCTCGACCCGGAGAACCCGGTCACCGCTCTCGTCTCCGTGCGCCCGCGCCTGGACAAGGCCGAGGCCTGGATCACCAAGTACGTGCCCGCCGAGTCCCGCACCATCGTGCGCACCGAGCCGGACACCGAGGCGCTCGCCGCGCTCGACGAGGCGTCCCGCGCCTCGATCCGGCTGCTGCTCGACGGGCTCGACTCGCACTGGTCGCTCGACGGGCTGACCCATCTCGTCTACGGCGTTCCGAAGGTGCAGGCCGGCTACTCCGCCGACGCCACCGCCAAGGAACTCCCCGCCGAGATCAAGGTGGCCCAGCGCTCGTTCTTCGCGCTCCTCTACGACCTTCTGGTCGGCCGGGACACCGGGCCGCGGCTGCCCACGCTGCTGCTGGCGGTGGGGGCGGAGCGGGTGCGCAGGCTGCTCGGCGCATAGCGCCTCCGGCGGCACCGGGATCCTTTCCGGTGCCGCCGTTTTTTTGGGTGCGTGGTCGGGCGCGGGTCTCGTCGTGGCTGGTCGCGCAGTTCCCCGCGCCCCTGAGGCATGCGCTGCGCGCAGCCTCCCCGGGCCGCCGGTCAGGAGCCCGAGAAGGTGTCCCCGAACATCGGGTCGTAGCCCGAGCGCGTGATGCCGGTGGCGGGGCCGGTGAAGGTGGTCACGCCGGTCAGGGACACCCCGCCGGAGGCCCCGCGGAGCACGGTCACGGAGCCGTCGTCGCTGTTCTCGCCGCCGTTGCCCACGGACAGGTCGGCGCGGCCGTCCTTGTTGTGGTCGGCGAAGTGGAGGGCCTCGCCGAACAGGTCGAAGAACTCGTTCGAGTCCGGGACGCCCGGGGTGCCCTGGTTGAAGGACTGGGCGCCGGTCCCGGTCAGACCGGAGGCGCCGCCGCGCAGCACCCACACGTTGCCGGCGGCGTCGGAGATGCTGTCGGAGCCGAAGGCCTCCGACGGCGCGGCGACGGCGAGGTCCGCGTACCCGTCACCGTTGGCGTCGCCCGCGGCGAGCGCGTCGCCGAACGAGTCGCCGTACTCGTCCGCCCCCGGCACCCCGGCCGTCGCCTGGCTGAAGACGCCGGTGCGCGTGGTGTCGACGCCCGCCGCACCGCCGTAGTACACGGTGACGGAGCCGCCCTTGGCGACCTGGCCGCCGGTGGAGTCGTCGCCGACGGCCAGATCGTCGTGGCCGTCATGGTCGAAGTCGCCCGCGGCCAGCGCCGAGGCGTTCTCCGTGCTCGCCCGCGTCTGCAGGGCGGAGGGCCCGCCCGCGGCGCCCAGGTAGACGAAGGCTCCCGTGAAGGTGCCCACCACCAGGTCGTCCGTGCCGTCGTCGTCGAAGTCGCCCGCGGTGAGCTGCACCGCGCCCTCCGGGTACCCGCCCGACCGGATGGCCGTGTCGAGGCGCAGCTTCCCGGCCGCGCCCGCGGACTTGGTGAAGCCGCCCTTGAAGATCCACACGTCCTTGCCGGTGGAGCCGACCGCCAGGTCCGCCTTCCCGTCACCGGTGAAGTCGCCGACCGCGAGGGACTGGCCGAAGCGGTCGTGGCCCGACTTGTTCGGGTCGCTGATCGTCGTACCGCCGGACAGACCGGACGCACTGCCCCACAGGATCGTGACCGAGCCGCCGTCCTTGTCGCTGCCGACGTCCTCCAGCGGCGTGCCCACGACGAGATCGCCGTAGCCGTCGCGGTTGAGGTCCCCGTGCGCCAGCTCGGTGCCGAACCGGTCGTTCGTCTCCGACGCCCCCGGCACCCCGGACGAACTCTGCGACGTGATCTTGTGGCGGGCGGCGCTGACACCGCTCTTCGACCCGTAGTTCACGACGACGGCACCCGTCTTCGCCTTCCCGTTCGCGACCGCGCCCGGGGCGCCCGTCGCCAGGTCGTGGTAGCCGTCGCCGTTGAAGTCGTCGGCGTAACCGGACGGGGCGGCGCTCGCGGCGCCGGGCAGGACAACGAGAAGACCACCGGCCAGGGCCGTCACGGCGGCGGTGGCGCCGATGACGAGGCTGCGTCTGGGGCGCTTGTGGCGGGACATGGGTTCCCTTCGTCGGGGCGGATCGGTGACCGGTGGGGGCGGCAGGGCCGTGGGGCAGGGCAGCACGGCCGCAGGTCAAGACACCGCGGCCGCCGAAATGGTTGCAGGCCCCATGTAAGCCTGGCGAATGATTATGCGATGTGGTCGTCCACGAACTCCGCGTTCAGGCGCTTGCTGAACATCTCGTGGTAGCGGGCCAGATCGCGCTGGGAGAGCCGGCTACCGTAGGTCGCCTCCACGTTCGCCTGGAACGCGCCCGGCGTCGGCATGCCCTCACCGTCTATCGAGTACCGGAACACCTCGTACAGGTCCTCGTCCGACGGCGCCGACGGCTGCGCCGCCCCGTCACCGAGCGGCCGCGTCCCGCCCGCCCCGGTCGGCACCGGGAACTCCGGGTCGGCCTCCGGCTGCGGCTGAGGTTCCGGCTGGGGCTGGGGCTGCGGTTGCGGCTGTGCCACGGGGGCGGGCTCCGGCGCCCGCTGGTGCGGCACCGGCACCGGGACCTGCTGCGGCTGCTGCTGCGGCGCCTCCGGAGGCACGAAGTTCGGGTCGTAGTCGCCGTTGTACTCGACCTGCCGCGGCTGCGCGAACCACTGGCTCGGCACCTGCGCCCCGGACTCCGCCTCGGGGCCGGCCGGGTGCGGCTGTTCCTGCGACTGTTCCTGGAGCTGCTGCTGCGGGGCCTGCTGTGGGGCCTGGGCCTGCTGGGGGTGCTGAGCCGACTGGGCCTGCTGGTTCTGCTGCGCCTGCTGGGGATGCTCCTGCGCCCGCTCCTCCTGCGCCTGCTCCCGCTGTTGCGGAACCGGGCGCTCCAGCACGGGGAGTTCCTGCCGGGAGCGGACCTCGGGCTGCGGCGGCAGCAGCTGAGGCTCGATACCGGCCGCCGCGAGCCCCGCCGGAGCGGTCTCCGCCAGCGGCACCCCGTACCGCGCGAGCCGCAGCGGCATCAGCGACTCCACCGGAGCCTTGCGCCGCCACGCCCGCCCGAACCGGGAGCGCAGCCGCGCCTGGTACACCAGCCGCTCCTGCTCCAGCTTGATGACGGCCTCGTACGAACGCAGCTCCCACAGCTTCATCCGGCGCCACAGCAGAAATGTGGGCAGCGGCGACAGCAGCCACCGCGTGATCCGCACGCCCTCCATGTGCTTGTCCGCGGTGATGTCCGCGATCCGGCCGATGGCGTGCCGGGCCGCCTCCACCGACACCACGAACAGGATCGGGATGACCGCGTGCATGCCGACGCCCAGCGGATCGGGCCAGGCCGCCGCGCCGTTGAACGCGATCGTCGCCGCCGTCAGCAGCCACGCCGTCTGCCGCAGGAGCGGGAAGGGGATACGGATCCAGGTCAGGAGCAGGTCCAGCGCGAGCAGCACACAGATGCCCGCGTCGATGCCGATCGGGAAGACGTAGGAGAAGTTCCCGAAGCCCTTCTCGATCGCCAGCTCGCGCACGGCCGCGTAGGAACCGGCGAAACCGATGCCCGCGATGACCATCGCCCCGGCGATGACCACGCCCGCGAGTATCCGGTGCGTCCGTGTCAGCTTCAGTGGCCCGGCCACTTCGGTTCCCCTCCCAGTTCGGCATGTTGCGCCCACAGACTGGCACATGTGTGCGGTGCGCTGTGGGCCGGTACGCCGGGAGCCCGGCTCCCAAAAGGGGCCGGGCTCCTCAAACCGCAGGCAAATGCCGGGTGGCCGGCGGCTACTTGTCCTTGCCGGAGGCCGACGGCGAGGCCGACTCGGACGGCGACTTCGACGACTTCGAGGAGTCGGAGCCGGACTTGTCACCGGACTTCTCACCCGACTTGTCGTCGGACTTCTGCGACGGCGACTTCGACGCGTCGGCCGACTTCGACGCGGACGCCGACGGGGAGGCGCTCTTGCCCGACACGGTGTCCTTCACCGAGGCCACCACCTCGCGGGCCGCCTTCTCGGCGTCCTTCGACAGCTCGTCCGCGTCCGGCGTCTTCTCGCCCGCGAGCCCCGAACCGTTGTAGTTCACCGTGACGACCACGTTGTCGATGCGCGAGACGACCGTCTGCTGCTTCGAGGTGACGTCCTTCTTCTTCGCCTTGTACGTGCTGTCGGAGCGCACCAGCGTCGCCTCGTCGCCCGTCCCGGCGACCTCGGACGTCTTCATCTTCTTCGCGCTCTCGTCCGACTGCGCGTCCTTGACCTGCTTCGCGTAGTACGCGGACGCCAGGTCGTCGCCGCTGCCCCGGTTCACGTCCGAGTCGAAGCGGAGCATGGACACGTTCAGCCAGCGGTACTGGGAGCCCTTCACGCCGTTGCTGTCCAGGCTCGCCCAGGAGCAGCTGGCCCGCGTCGACTCGTCGTCCGACGCCCCGGACTTGCTCTTGCCCTTCGGCGCGAGGTCGTCCAGCGTCTTCTTCGACAGGGTGTCGCACGCCTTCGGCAGCGACTTGTACGTCGCGGCCCGGACCTTCTTCGCCGCCTCCCCCGCGGTGGACGCGGACGCCTTCGCCCCCGAGGACGCCGTGTCCTTGGCGCTCGCGTCGTCGGAACCCGAGTCGGACGAGCAGCCGGCGACGACGAGGACCACCGGCACGGCGGCGGCGCAGGCGAGTATGCGGGTGAGTCGCTTGGTCGGACGGTGCATGGTTCCTTCACTGGGACGCGGACAGAGGCACGGACCGGACACGCGACCACCGGCCAACCTTCAACCGGTCTTCACGAACCCGGGTCCGATGGGCCACCGTACGCGCTGTCCGACCCGCACGCCTCGCCTTCCCCGGACCCGCCCCGGCAGTCCCGGCGGCCCTACTCGCCGAACTTTCCGACCAGCTTCCGCGCCAGTTCCTGCGTCCTGTCCTGCATTTCCTTGCTGTCCGGCGCGTCGCCGGCGGCCGTCGGCTGGGCCTCGTACGCGATGGTCACCACGACGTTCGACGTGCGGAACACCACAGTCACGGTCCGGGTCGGCGACGCCGTCGACCCCGCCTGTACGTCGTTGAGGAACGCCTGGTCACCGAGGCCTTCGAGCAGGCGCGGCTGGAGATCGGTCGGCGACGCGGAATCGGACGCGGAGCCCGAACCGGCCGATTTCGGCGAACCGGACTCCTCGGATGGATCGGACGACTTGCCGGCGGACTTCCCGGACGACTTGCCGGACAGCCCCGACTTCGACGACGCGGAGGCCGAGGGGGGCGGCGGCGAGGAATCTGCGCCGCCGGGCTCCACCGTGCCCGTCACCGTGCCCGGGTCCGGCAGATCCGCCTTCTCGGCCTCCGTGGCGAAGACCTGCTCCGCCGACGAGTCGTCGCTCACCCCGGCGTCGTACGACACCACCCGCTCGAAATCCAGCGTCAGCCGGTGCGAACCGCCCGCCGCCGAGTCGTCCTTCCAGCGGCACCCGACCCGGCGCCCGGTGTCGAACGTGGTCGTCGCCACGCCCTCGTACGCCCTGTCCCGCTGGTCCTCGTCCGTGATCTTCGCGATCCCCGGCAGCATCGTGTCCAGCATGCTCTGCTCGGGCTGGCCGCACGGCTCCGGCAGGGTGCGGTACTTGCCCGGCTTCGCGACGGAGGCCGAGGTGCTGACGTCGTCCGGCTTGGAGTCGTCGGTGCCGCCGCCGTCGTCGGCGCCTGCGCTGCACCCGGCGAGCAGCGCTGTCAGAAGGACGGCGACACCCGGCACGTACGCGTACGACTTCCGCTGCACCCTGGGGCTCCTTACTGGGCTGATGCCGGGTTATTCGATTGCCGCGGCGGGGCGGCCGATGGTGCCATGTCTATCGCACGCATCGCCGTGGACGCCGGTCCAGCATCCTTTTTGTTGACCTTGGCTCCGGTATTTGCGTTTCCCTACTTCTGTTCACTTAGGCCCAACTGTCGCGTACAACGGGGGATTTCATGTCATACGTAGAGGTACCTGGAGCAAAGGTCCCCATCCGCATGTGGGCCGATCCGGCCACGGTCGAGGACGCCGCGATGCAGCAGCTCCGCAACGTGGCGACCCTCCCCTGGATCAAGGGCCTCGCCGTCATGCCCGACGTGCACTACGGCAAGGGCGCGACGGTCGGTTCCGTCATCGCGATGCGGGGAGCGGTGTGCCCGGCGGCGGTGGGGGTGGACATCGGGTGCGGGATGAGCGCGGTGAAGACATCGCTGACCGCCAACGATCTGCCGGGTGACCTGTCCCGCCTGCGCTCGAAGATCGAGCAGGCGATCCCGGTGGGCCGCGGCATGCACGACGACCCGGTCGACCCGAGCCGGATGCACGGGTTCGCGACGGCGGGGTGGGACGACTTCTGGGGGCGGTTCGAGGGGGTCGCCGACTCGGTGAAGTTCCGGGAGGGGCGGGCCGTCAAGCAGATGGGAACGCTGGGCGCCGGCAACCACTTCGTAGAGTTTTGTGTCGATACGTCCGATTCGGTGTGGCTCATGCTGCACTCCGGTTCCCGCAACATCGGCAAGGAACTGGCGGACCATCACATCGGTGTGGCCCAGGGCCTCCCGCACAACCAGAACCTGGTCGACCGCGACCTGGCCGTGTTCATCTCGGAGACCCCGCAGATGGCGGCGTACCGCAACGACCTGTTCTGGGCGCAGGAGTACGCCAAGTACAACCGCTCGATCATGATGGCGCTCTTCAAGGACGTGATCCGCAAGGAGTTCAGGAAGGCCAAGCCGGTCTTCGAGCCGGAGATCAGCGCTCACCACAACTACGTGAGTGAGGAGCGCTACGACGGTATGGACCTGCTCGTCACCCGCAAGGGCGCGATCCGCGCGGGCTCCGGCGAGTACGGCATCATCCCGGGCTCCATGGGCACGGGCTCGTACATCGTGAAGGGCCTCGGCAACACGGCCTCCTTCAACTCCGCGTCGCACGGCGCGGGCCGGAGGATGAGCCGGAGCGCCGCGAAGAGACGTTTCTCGACGCGGGACCTGGAGGAGCAGACGCGGGGCGTGGAGTGCCGCAAGGACTCCGGTGTCGTGGATGAGATCCCCGGTGCGTACAAGCCGATCGAGCAGGTCATCGACCAGCAGCGGGATCTGGTCGAGGTCGTCGCGAAGCTGAAGCAGGTCATCTGCGTCAAGGGCTGACCTGGCTGAAGGGCCCGGGCGGCAGCCGGTCCGGGCCCTCGATTCGCTGCTCCGGCATCGGTTCCTTTCCGCTGCGGAGCCGCCCCTGGCGCAGATTGCAGCTCTGGTGGGTGCGGCCCGGCTCTTCGGCGGCGGCTTCCGCCAGGGTGATCGATCCGATTCACCCTTGTGCGTGGCCGGGGCCATGGCGTCAGGGCACCAGCACCAGCCGCCCCCGCACCCCGCCCTCCGCCAGGCGGGCGTGGGCCTTCGCCGCGTCCGTGAGGGGGAAGGTCTCGGCGACCCGGGCGGTCAGGACGCCCTCGTCGGTCAGGCGGGCGAGTTCCGCGAGTCGGGTGCCGTCCGCCGTCACCTCCACCGAAGATGTGCGCACCCCGCGCTCCGGTGCCGGTTCCGCGCCGGGGATGACGCCGACGTACGCGCCGCCGTCCCGGACCCAGCCGAGCGCCTCGGCGCCGATGAACGCCGCGTCGAGGACTCCGTCCGCAGGGGCGGGCGTCGTACCGCGTGCCGCGAAGGCCGTCGCGCCGAAGGAGCGGGTCAGCTCCTCGTCGGCCTCGGCCGCGTACGCCGTGACCTCGATGCCGCGGTGGGCGGCGAGCTGGATCGCGTAGCCGCCGACGGCGCCGGCCGCACCGGTGATCAGCAGCGACTGGCCCGGTTCCAGGGCGAGCCGGTCGAGGGTCTGCGCGGCCGTGAGGGCGTTGAGGGGGATGCTCGCCGCGTGGACCGCGTCCACGGAGGTCGGGGCGGCGGCAACCGCGGATGCGTCGACGACGACGTACTCGGCGTGGGTGCCGAGCTGCTTGATGGGGCCGTGGTGCACGGCGATGACCTTGTCGCCCACCTGCCACTCGGGGGAGTCGCCCACCGCGTCGACGGTTCCGGCGACGTCCCAGCCGAGGCCGATCCGCTGCCCGGCGCCGCCGAAGGCTCCGGAGCGCACGCCCGCGTCGACCGGGTTGAGGGCGGCGCCGGCGACCTTGATCCTGATCTGGCCCGCGCCCGGTTCGGGTCGCTCGACGTCCACGATCTCGACCGCTTCCGGTCCGCCGAACTCCGTGACGACTGCTGCTCGCATGACAACTCCTGTTTTTGTTGGGCCAGTTGGTGCGGTTCTTGCGCTTCCCTTTCCGCAGTGACGACTCTATGGAGTGCTACTCTCTTTTGGTAAGTACGTACCTGGAGGTGCGTACGGCACCGTGAAGTGCGCGGGAGGTCCGGGGAGCCATGGCGACGAGGACGGCGGCGCAGCGCCGCGAGCAGGCGCGGTTCGCGTACGACGCGTTCCTGCGGGAGTGCCCGACCAATCAGCTGCTCGCGCGGCTGAGCGACAAGTGGGTGAGCCTGGTCGTGGCGGCACTCGCCGGGCACGACGGGCCGATGCGGTACTCGGATCTCGGCCGGAAGGTCGCGGGCGTCAGCCAGAAGATGCTCACGCAGACGCTGCGCGGCCTGGAGCGGGACGGGCTCGTGGCGCGGACGGTGACGCCGTCCGTGCCGGTGCGGGTCGACTACGAACTGACCGTGCTGGGCCGCAGCCTGAGCGGTCTGCTCGTCGCGGTGAAGGACTGGGCGGAGACGCACATGGACGAGGTGGCCGTGGCGCGGGAGAGCTACGACTCCCACGCCCAGTAGCTGTCCGGGGTTGTCAGAAGTAGTACGTGTCCCCTGTGTCCAGGACCAGCACCTGGTGCCGGTTGTTGTCCGGGTTGTGGTCGACCGGGCCGCCGGTCCAGACGGTGTCGAGGCGGACGGTCACCTCGGTGGGGCGTGCGGCGAGGCGGACGTCGACGGTGAGCGGGGTGCCGAGGGCCGCCGCGGGAAGGGCGCCGGTGCGGCAGTCGACGGTGCGCGGGCCCGTGCGCAGGCAGGCGTCGGGCAGGCCGGGCTGGGCGTCGGTGAGCGGGGCGGACAGGGCGAGCCGGAGAGTGGTGTCGGGGACGTCGGTGGGGCCGTGGTTCTCGGGGGTGAGAGCGACGGTGACCCGGTCGCCGGCCAGCCGGACGCTGCCGTGGTGGGCGAGGTCGGCCTCGGCGGGGGCGGTGCCGCCCGGCGGCAGCAGGAGGACGAGGGCGGGGGCGAGAGCGAGGGCCGGGTGCACGGCTGACCTCCTGGTGCGCTGGGTCGGTGGGCCGATCTATCCCACGTGCGCGGCGCCGTGACACGTGCGTGACACCCTGTGGCGCATGACCGTCGCTCGTTCCGTGTTCCTGTTCGTCCTCGCCGCGCTGTTCGAGATCGGCGGCGCCTGGCTGGTGTGGCAGGGGGTGCGCGAGCACCGCGGGTGGGCGTGGATCGGCGCGGGGGTGATCGCGCTCGGGCTGTACGGGTTCGTGGCGACGCTCCAGCCGGACGGCGAGTTCGGGCGGATCCTGGCGGCGTACGGCGGGGTGTTCGTGGCCGGTTCGATCGCCTGGGGCGTGGTCGCGGACGGGTACCGGCCGACCCGCTGGGACGTGGCCGGCGCGCTGATCTGCCTGGTGGGGATGGCCGTGATCATGTACGCCCCGCGGGGCGACTGACCGCCCGTCGTACGCTGGCACCAGCCGTCCGTCGAGCCCCGAGGAGCAGTCATGGCCCCCGCCCCCGCATCCCGTATCGCCGTCATCACGGGCGCGAGCAGCGGCATCGGTGCCGCGACGGCCCGGCAGCTGGCGGCGGCCGGATACCGGGTGGTGCTCACGGCACGCCGCAAGGACCGCATCGAGGCGCTGGCGGAGGAGATCAACGCGGCCGGGCACCAGGCCGCCGCGTACGCCCTCGACGTGACGGACCGGGCGGCGGTGGACGAGTTCGCGACGGCCTTCAAGACGATCGGCGTGCTGGTGAACAACGCCGGCGGGGCGCTGGGCGCCGACCCGGTGGCCTCCGGCGACCCCGAGCAGTGGCGCCGGATGTACGAGACGAACGTGCTCGGCACGCTGAACGTGACGCAGGCCCTGCTGCCCGCCCTGACCGCGTCCGGCGACGGCACGGTCGTCGTCCTCTCCTCGACCGCCGGGTTCGCGACGTACGAGGGCGGCGGCGGTTACGTGGCCGCCAAGCACGCCGAGCACGTGCTCGCGGAGACGCTGCGCCTGGAGATCGTCGGCACTCCGGTGCGGGTCATCGAGGTGGCGCCCGGCATGGTGAAGACGGACGAGTTCGCGCTGACCCGGTTCGGCGGGGACGAGGAGAAGGCGGCGAAGGTGTACGCGGGGGTGGCCGAGCCGCTGACCGCGGACGATGTCGCCGACACGATCAGCTGGGCCGTGACGCGGCCGCCGCACGTGAACATCGACCTGCTCGTGGTCCGGCCGCGCGCCCAGGCGTCGAACACCAAGGTGCACCGTGAGCTCTGACGCGCCGGATCCGCTGGACGTCCTCCAGCGCGAGTTCGACCAGCGCCGGCTCGCCGAGGAGAAGAAGGGCGAGCGGTACATGTGGTGGTACCTGGGCTACTTCCTCTTCGGCATCCACATCGTGGCGTTCGTGATGATCTACGCGATCAGGCACGCGGGGTAGTGAGGCCGTAGATCGTCTGCGGCTCCGGTGGGGGCTGGTCGCGCAGTTCCCCGCGCCCCTGAGATGCGCACTTCGTGCGCCATCTCATCACCAGAGGCGCGGCGGAGCCGCAGACTCTGTCGGGGAGGCTGCGCGGAGCGCCTGCCTCAGGGGCGCGGGGAACTGCGCGGCCAGCCACGACGAGGGCCGCAGGCGAAGGGCGGCCTAGTTCGACGGGTAAGCCGTCGGCGACACCCCCACCGTCGCGGTGAAGTCGCGGACGAGATGGGCCTGGTCCGCGTACCCGAGGTCGGCGGCGAGGGCGGCCCAGTCGACGGCGTCGCGCCGGGCGGCCGCCTCCACCGCCTCATGGATGCGGTAGCGCAGCACGCACCACTTGGGGCTGACCCCGACATACCCGGCGAACAGCCGCTGGAGCGAGCGCACCGAAAGCCCCTCCTCGGAGGCCAGGTCGGCGACCCGGTGCACGGCGCGCTCGGCGCGGATCCGGGCGACGAGGCCGCGTGCGAGCTCGGCCTGCGGATCGGGGACGGCCGGGACGAGGGGCAGCAGGTAGGCGTCGAGGGCGGCGGCCCGGGCACGGTCGTCGGCGGGGTGGAGCGCGGCGGCCGGGTCGGTCGCCGGGAAGACGTCCGCGTACGGCAGCACCTGGCCGGTCCACGCGGAGACCGGCCGGTCCGGCGCGAAGGGCCGGAACATGCCGGGCCGGAACTTCACCCCGCAGACCCGGCCGCGCCCGCCGATCTTGCGGGTGTAGAGGCCGGGCGCCCAGACGCCGGTCAGCTCCCCGTACGGCGGGCCGTCCGCCTCGTCCCACTGGAACGTCAGGTTCACCGCGGGGTGCGGGACGACGTGCGAGGCGTAGGGGACGGGCAGGTCCCAGTCGATGAGCCAGTAGTTCTCCACGTACGGGCGCAGCGCCGGCGCGGGCTCGTGGCGGCGGAACCGGACGCGTGTCAGCAGCGAGTCCGGATCGACGATCCCGCGCGTGTCACGCTCCATGTCCGGATCGTACGGCGGGGCACCGACAACGGGCGGAATAAGGGGGGAGGGGGCACTGTTCCAGGGGTATAGTTGAAGCATCAACAATCTGGAAGGTGAGCAGCCATGCAGTTCGGGATCTTCACCGTCGGTGATGTCACGGTCGACCCGACGACCGGGCGTGCCCCGACCGAGCACGAGCGGATCAAGGCGATGCTGGCCATCGCGCTCAAGGCGGAGGAGGTCGGCCTCGACGTCTTCGCGACCGGCGAGCACCACAACCCGCCGTTCGTCCCGTCGTCCCCGACGACGATGCTCGGCTACATCGCGGCCCGCACCGAGAAGCTGGTCCTGTCCACCTCCACCACCCTGATCACCACGAACGACCCGGTGAAGATCGCCGAGGACTTCGCGATGCTCCAGCACGTCGCGGACGGCCGCGTCGACGTGATGATGGGCCGCGGCAACACCGGCCCGGTCTACCCGTGGTTCGGCAAGGACATCCGCGACGGCATCGACCTCGCCATCGAGAACTACGCCCTGCTGCGCCGCCTGTGGGACGAGGACGTCGTGACCTGGAAGGGCAAGTTCCGCACGCCGCTCCAGTCGTTCACCTCCACGCCCCGCCCGCTCGACGGCGTCGCGCCGTTCGTCTGGCACGGCTCCATCCGCTCCCCGGAGATCGCCGAGCAGGCCGCGTACTACGGCGACGGCTTCTTCCACAACAACATCTTCTGGCCCGCCAGTCACACCAAGCAGATGGTGAACCTGTACCGCCAGCGCTACGCCCACTACGGGCACGGCACGCCGGAGCAGGCCATCGTCGGCCTCGGCGGTCAGGTGTTCATGCGGAAGAACTCGCAGGACGCGGTGCGCGAGTTCCGCCCGTACTTCGACAACGCGCCGGTCTACGGCCACGGCCCGTCCCTGGAGGATTTCACCCGCGAGACGCCGCTGACCGTCGGCTCGCCGCAGGAGGTCATCGACCGGACGCTGTCCTTCCGCGACTACGTGGGCGACTACCAGCGCCAGCTGTTCCTGATGGACCACGCGGGCCTGCCGCTCAAGACGGTCCTGGAGCAGCTCGACCTCCTCGGCGAGGAGGTCGTGCCGGTGCTGCGCAAGGAGTTCGCGAACCAGCGCCCGGCGAACGTGCCGGACGCGCCCACCCACGCCGCGCGCGTCGCGGCGAAGGCCGAGGAGGTCCGGAGCGCATGAAGCTCGTCGTCGTGTCCGCGGGACTGAGTTCTCCCTCGTCCACCCGGCTGCTCGCCGACCGGCTCACGGCGGCGACCCTGCACCAGATGGCCGCTGGGGACGCGGAGGTGGAGGTCGTCGAGCTGCGCGACCTCGCCACCGAGATCGCCCAGCACTTCGTCACCGGCTTCCCGCCGGCCCGGCTCGCCGCCGCGCTCGACGCGGTGGCGGCCGCGGACGGCCTGATCGCCGTGACGCCGGTGTTCGCGGCCTCCTACAGCGGACTGTTCAAGTCGTTCTTCGACGTCATCGACAAGGACGCGCTGACCGGCAAGCCCGTGCTGGTCGCCGCGACCGGCGGTACCGCCCGGCACTCCCTGGTGACCGAGCACGCGCTGCGTCCGCTCTTCACGTATCTGCGCGCCCTCGTTCTGCCGACCGCCGTGTACGCGGCGTCGGAGGACTGGGGCGAGGAGGGCCTCGCCGCCCGGATCACCCGTGCGGGCGGCGAGCTGGCCCGGTTCATGGCGCCGACCGTGACCGTGCCCGACTCCGCGCCGGACGTGGACACCGCCGCCGCGATCGCGCCGCGTTCGCTGCACGGCGCGATCACCTCGGTCGATCCGGCCGACGGCTTCCAGGTGGTCCCCTTCGAGCAGCGGCTGGCGTCCCTACGGCCGGCCGACGAGGCGTAGGGCGGCCGGCTCCGGCGCCTTCCACGCGGTCCAGCCGTGGGTGTCGGGCAGCACGTACGGGGTCCAGTTCCGGGCGTAGGACGGTGGCCGCTCGCCGCGGGGCGTGAGCACCGCCGTGGGCACCCGCGCCGCCCGGCGCAGCAGTTCCGCGCGGGTCGTGGAGGTGTTGTTGCCCTGGATCTGCGCGGAGGCGCAGCCCGCCGCGTAGCCGATGGGCAGCGCGCGCGGGCCCGTGACCAGGCAGGGCGGGGTGAGGCCCAGGGTGCGCAGGCCGTGCGCGGCGGCGACGTAGCGGGCGTCGGTCGCCGCGGTGGAGGCGACCACCCGGTTCAGCACCACGAACTGGGTCACGATCTGCGCCGCGACGAGGACGACGGCGGCGATCGCCAGCGGCCGGCGGCGCTTCAGGCGCCGCAGCAGCACCGCGACGGGCAGCGCCAGCAGCGCGTAGGACGGGAGCAGGAAGCGCGGCGCGGAGTAGCCGATGAGCAGCAGGTAGGACGCGCTCAGGGATGCCGCGCAGGCCACCGGCAGCGCGGTGGTCAGGAGCCGATCGCCGCGCCGGGCCACCACGACCGCCGCCACCGCGAGCAGCGGCAGCGCCAGCCACCACAGGGCGAGTCCGGGCCGGTCGGGGGCGCCGGCCGTGCAGGGGCGGCACAGCAGCGGGCCGTTCACCGCCCGCCAGGCCGTGCCGAGGTTCAGGTGCGGGCCCATGTCGCCCTCGGTGGCGCTGGACACGTGCAGCCGCTCGGTGACCCCGCCCCAGCGCACGTACGCCTCGACGACCCACTGGGCGAGCCCGGCCGCGAGCCCGGCGGCCAGCCACGGCAGGGCGCGCCTGCGGCCCCGTACGACGAGGGCGTACGCGGCGAGCGGCAGCACCAGCCACACCGCGTCCGGCGCCCGGAACAGGGCGACCACCGCGACGCACAGCGCCGGCTGCCAGGTGCCGCCGCGCAGGAACCAGCCCACGGCGCCGACCGCGCCGAACGCCACCCACAGGTTGGGCATGGCCATCGCCCCGGACAGCACGCTGATCCACAGGCTGCCGAAGAGCAGCGCGGCGAACGCGGTGGTGCGGGCGCCGATCAGCGGGCGCCAGACGCGGAACGCCGCGTAGAGCGCGGCGGCGGACAGCACGGCGAGCACGGCGCGCAGGGCGAGCGGCCCGGCGCCGGCCGCGACGAACGGCGCCGTCAGCAGGCTCGTGCCGCGCGAGCGCGGCGCGCTGAAGAAGACGGCCGGATTGCGCGGGTCGTACTGGGAGACGTAGACGGACTCGTCCCAGCCGAGGCCGTGGCCCAGCTGGGTGACGACGAGCGTGAGTTGGGCGACTGCGTACAGCGCGGCAACGGCCGCGAGCCAGATGTCGGGGCCCGGAGTACGCCGTTCACGGGAACGGGGTACCCCGGGCCGGGTGCGCGGCGGTGCCGACGCCGCCGCGGACACGGGACCCGCGGCGGCCAGGGCGAGGGCTCCGGCGGGCGCGAGTGCGGGACGGAGGACGGACCGCCACCGACTTTGCCGGCCCGTCCTCCGTCCCTCGGGGACCCGCCGCCATCGGGGAACGGGGGCCGAGGACCCCGGCGGGACGGGCGTTTCGGTGGGCGGTGCGGCGTGGTCGTGCGTCGGAGGCGTGGGCATCGTTCCCCTACGGTGTCCGGGGCCGCGCGGCAGCGCCCCCGGCCCGGTGACCTCGGCCTTCATGGCGTGTCCCCTCTTGTCCGGTTTGTCTGCGGGGTCGTGTCCCGCGTACCGAACGGGCTTTTCTGCGCGCCCAGTTGACGGCCCGGCCGCGCAGCCGTTGCCCTGCACGACGCCGTCTCGTCGCTCCGAGTTGGGTGAAAAGCAAGCCATAACGGGCGACGATCGGCTCCGGGTCGTAGCGGTGCGCGGATTCCAGCGCGGCCGCCCCCATCGACCTGCGGAGCGTCTCGTCCTCGATCAGCTCGACCATGGCCTCGGCGAGCGCCCGCGCGTCGCCGACCGGCACCAGACGTCCGTCGTGCCCGTCCGTGATGATCTCGCCGGGGCCGAGCGGCGCGTCCGTGCTCACCACCGGGACGCCGCAGCGCATCGCCTCCACGAGCGTCATCCCGAACGACTCCGCGTCGGAGGCGCTCACCACGAGCGAGGCCCTGGCGAACTCCGGCTCGATCGGTGACACGGCGCCCATCAGCCGGGCCCGCCCGGTCAGCCCGAGCCCGGACACCAGATTCCGCAGCCGTTCCTCCTGCGCGCCGCCGCCGTAGATCCGCAGCTCCCAGTCCGGCTCCTTCGCCGCCACCGCGGTGAACGCCTCCAGGAGCAGGTCGTAGCGCTTGCCCGGGGCGAGCCGCCCGGCCGCCGCGATGATCTTCGACGTGCCGTCCGACGGCGGTACGGGGGCGGGCGGCACGATGTTCGGCACGGACAGCACCCGCACCCCCGGCAGCACCATCCGCGCGCGGTAGACCGCCGCGTCCTCCTCGGTCACCGTCACGACCGCGTCGAGCTGCCGGTAGTAGCGGGCGAGCACCGACCGCAGCTTCTTGCTGTGCGCGTCGTGCCGCAGGTGCTCCTGCGCGAGCCGCAGCGCCCGCTTCGGGCCCCACTTCGCGAGGTAGACGTTGACGCCGGGGCGGGTGCCGATGACGACATCGGCGTCGCACCGCTCCTCCAGGTACGCGCGCACCCGCTGGTCGTGCAGGAGCGAGTACTGCTTGTGGCGCTTCTCGGCGGCCGGGAACTCCCGGGCCGGTTCGCCGTACGCGGGCAGGGCGCTGTCGGCGCTGCCGTCCCGGGTGTCGACGAGCGGGACGAGCCCGATCCGCGGGTCGACCGGGAAGCGCGGCGTCTCCCGGTGCCGGGACATCGACACGATCTCCACCTCGTGGCCGCCGTGCTCGGTGAGCGCGGCGGCGAGGTTGAGCGTCGTGCGCACCGTGCCGCCTATGGCGTACACGTTGTGCAGCAGGAACACGATCTTCATGCGTACTGCCTTCCCCGGCTTGCCCCCAATGTCCGGAAGGGAGCCTGGCCGGATCAGGTAAGCCGCCCGTCCGGTGGGGGTGAGAGGCAAGTAAGAAGCCCTTTGGCGGACGGCTGATCAGGGGATGCACACCCGGCCCGGGGGCACACTGGCTGGGTGTCGCACACCTCTCCGCTCACCCCGGCCCCCGCTCCGACCGTGCTGCTCGCCGAGGACGACCGGCCGATCCGCAACGCCCTGGAACGCGCCCTGGCGCTGGAGGGCTATGTGGTCACGGCCGTCGCCGACGGCGTCGAGGCGCTCGCCGCCGCCCACCGCTCCCGGCCCGACATCCTCGTCCTGGACGTGATGATGCCGGGCATCGACGGCCTCCAGGTCTGCCGGGTGCTGCGCGCCGAGGGCGACCGCACCCCGATCCTGATGCTGACCGCGCTGGTCGAGACCCCGGACCGGATCGCGGGCCTCGACGCGGGCGCCGACGACTACGTGGTGAAGCCCTTCGACGTGGAGGAGGTCTTCGCCCGGCTGCGCGCCCTGCTGCGCCGCGCCGCCCCGGCGCCCGAGGAACCCTGCGACGACGGCCGCCAGGTGACCGCCGCCGACCTGCGCATCGACCCGGCCGCCCGCCGGGCCTGGCGCGGCGTGCGGGAGCTGGAGCTGACCAGGACCGAGTTCGACCTCCTGGAGCTGCTGGCCCGCAACAGCGGCATCGTCCTCGACCACGCCACGATCTACGACCGGATCTGGGGCTACGACTTCGGGCCCGGCTCGAAGAACCTCGCGGTCTACGTCGGCTACCTCAGGCGCAAGGTGGACGAGCCGGACCGGGTTCCCCTCATCCACACGGTCAGGGGAGTGGGCTACGTGTTGAGGGAGGGCTGAGGGTGAGTCCCGCCTCCCGGAGCCTGCGCACCAAGCTGGCCCTTTCGTTCGCGGCGGTGGCCGCGGGCGTGACGGCGCTCGTCGGCTTTCTCTCCTACGGTTCGGCGGCCCGGCTGGTCCGCGTCGACCAGGAGGCCGTCTTCGACCAGGTCGTCCACGATCTGCGCCAGCAGGTGCGCCGGCAGACGCTCACGCCCGACGACTTCAGCTCCGGCGACCCGGACCACGACGGCCCGCGCGACGACCTGACCCGGCCGGTCGGCACCGACATCCAGATCCTCGGCCCCGGCGGCACGGTCACCGACCGGGGCAACCCGCCGCTGCCGGTCGAGGCCGACGACCGGCGCGTCGCCGACGAGAGGACGGCGGGCAGCCTCTCCGAGGACACCGACGTGCAGATCGACGGCGACGAGTACCGGCTGGCGACGGTGTCGCTCGGCGGGGGCCGCGGCGCGGTGCAGGTCGCGCAGGAGTTCAGCGACACCGAGGACCTGCTCGCCGAGCTCCAGCGGCGCACCCTGCTGTACGCGGGCGCGGTCGTCGTCGCGGCCGGCCTGTTCGGCTGGTGGCTGGCGCGGCGCGTCACCTCGCGGCTGGTCCGGCTCGCGCAGACCGCCGAGTACGTGGCGTCGACCGGCCGCCTCGACGTCGCGGTGCCGGTCACCGGCGGCGACGAGGTGGGCAGCCTCGGCCGCTCCTTCGACCGGATGCTGGGCCGCCTGGCCCGCTCGGTGGAGGACCAGCGCCGTCTGGTGCAGGACGCGGGCCACGAGCTGCGCACCCCGCTGACCTCGCTGCGCACCAACATCTCGCTGCTGCACCGGATCGGTGAACTGCCGCCCGACGCCCGCCGGGAGCTCGTCGCCGACCTGGCCCAGGAGTCCCGTGAACTCACCGATCTGGTCAACGAGCTGGTGGAGCTGGCGGCCGGCAAGGAGGACGACGAACCGGCCGTCGCGGTCGCGCTCGCGGAGACCGCCGAGGACGTCGCGACGCTGACCCGGCGCCGCACCGGCCGCATGATCACCGTCCGCGTGGACGGCCCGCCCGACGTCGACACCACGATCACCGGCCGCCCGGCGCAGTTGCAGCGCGCCCTGTCCAACCTCGTGGAGAACGCCGCCAAGTTCGACACCGGCGGCACCGCCCCGATCGAGATCGTGGTCACCCGGCTCTCCGGCGTCGGCAGCGGGGTGCGCGTGGAGGTCCTCGACCGCGGCCCCGGCATCGCCGACACCGACGCGGACCGCGTCTTCGACCGCTTCTACCGCGCCCCGGCCGCGCGCAGCCTGCCCGGCTCGGGGCTCGGCCTGTCGATCGTGCGGGAGGTCGCGGCGGCCCACGGCGGAGTGCCGTTCGCCGCGCGGCGGGACGGCGGGGGAGCGGTGATCGGCTTTGTGGTGAAGGGACTTGAGGAGTCCGGCGAAGCGAACGGCGCCCGGCGGCCCCATGGCGCCGCACCCCCGCGCCGGACACCATGACCCCATGCGCTTCTCCCTGAACATCCCCAACTTCGGCGACTTCGCCGACGCCCGTACCGTCGCGAAGACCGCCGCGGCGGCCGAACAGGCGGGCTGGGAAGGCCTGTTGATCTGGGACCACGTGGTCCACGACAAGCAGGTGCGGCGCGGCAAGCCCTTCGGCGATCCGTGGATGCTGCTCACCGCCGCCGCCCTCGCCACCTCCCGGATCCGGCTCGGCACCCTGCTCACGCCCGTGCCCCGCTACCGGCCCGAGCAGCTGGCCCGGCAGGTCGCGACGCTGGACGCGCTCAGCGGCGGGCGCGTCGTCTTCGGGGCGGGGCTCGGCGGGCCCGCCGAGGACGAGTACGGCAGCTTCGGGGACACCGTCGACCGCGCCGTGCACGC
The DNA here is from genome assembly GCF_040529335.1 of Streptomyces sp. HUAS MG91. Classification (GTDB taxonomy): domain Bacteria; phylum Actinomycetota; class Actinomycetes; order Streptomycetales; family Streptomycetaceae; genus Streptomyces; species Streptomyces tabacisoli. The sequence continues at coordinate 4,852,003 of NZ_CP159534.1, forward strand.
CGGACGCCTCGACGAGGGCCTGGACGTGCTCACCCGCTACTGGTCCGGCGAGAGCGTCGACCACGTGGGCGCCCACTACCGCGTCCACGACACCCAGCTGTTGCCCGCCACCGTCCAGCGGCCCCGGCCGCCCGTGTGGATCGGCGGCTTCTGGCCGAACCGCCGCCCGATGCGCCGCGCGGCCCGCTGGGACGGCGCCGCCCCGCTCTTCGCCGACGCCCTGCACGGGGTGCCGCCGCGCCCCGACCGGCTCGCGGAGGTGGTCGCGTACATCGAGGAGCACCGGGACGCGCCGGGCACGGAGTTCGAGGTCGTCGTCGGCGGGCTCACGCCCGGCGACCGGGGCGCGGCGCTCGACATCATCGGGCCGCTCGCCGACGCGGGCGCCACCTGGTGGGACGAACGGCAGCTCCAGGACGGCGGGTCCATCGACTCGTACGACGCCGTGCTGCGCCGCCTCGAAGCGGGGCCGCCACGCCTGTGACGGCCTGCCTCAGGTGAGGACCAGCCAGCGCCGCCCGTCGAGGAGTTCGCGTGCCGCGTCGAGATGGCCGGCGTGGCACGCCGTCTCCGTGATCACGTGCAGCAGCAGGTCGCGCAGCGTGTGCAGATGCGGCTCGCCGAACAGCTCGCGCGGCCACCAGGCGAGCGGGTCGTCCGGGGCGGCGGCACGGGCGATGGCGTCCGCGCGGGCGGTGTGGGCGCGGTAGCCGTCGAGCACGTCCGCGGCCGGGGTGCCCGGCGGCACCTGCCAGGCGTCCTCGACGGCGTCGAGGGAGGCGATGACGTCCCGCTCGCCGAGGAAGACCGCCCGGAACCAGAACCGCTCGACATCGAGCGCCAGGTGCCGGACCAGCCCGAGGCAGGACCAGCCGGAGGGCAGGACGGGCCTGCGGAGTGCCGCGTCGTCGAGGCCGTCGAGGATGCCGAGCACATGGCGGCGCTGTCCCGCCAGGACGGACAGCAGCGCCTCGGTCTCGCCGCTCCGTCCGGTCACGGCCAGACCAGGCAGTACGCCTGATGTCCGGCGTCGTGCAGCCGGTGGCTGAAGTCCTGCCATTCGTGGAGGAGTTGGTACACGTTGAACGCGTCGCGGGGGCCGCCCCGGTCGGGGACCGTGGACCAGATGAACGCCGCCGCGCCGACGGCCTCCTCGCCGACCCCGCGCAGCGGGTCGACGACCGTCATCGGCAGCTTCACCACCGCGTAGTCGGGATGGAGCACGACCAGCTCCAGCGGCGGGACCTTGTGCAGGGGTATGCCCTCGATGCCGGTGAGGACCATCGCGGCCATCGTCTCCGGCTTGATCTTGGTGAACATGCCGCCCATGCCCAGCTCGTCCCCGCCGAGCTCCTCGGGACGCATGGAGATCGGGACACGGGCCGCCGTGGCGCCGTCGGGCGCGCCGAAGTATTTGTACGTCACCCCCACCCGGCCACCATTCCCGCTTCCGCTCCCCACCATCGGCTCCCCGCGGTCGTCGCGTCGGTGCTTACCCCGCCGGGCACGCCGGGGGCCCAGGTCGTCGGTCCCCTCGCCCAGTCCGCCGCCACCGCGATGCATATCTCCACCCGACTGCTGTTCTCAGGGCGCCAGGGCCCTTTTCTAGGCCGCGCGACCGCCTCCGCGCAACCCGATCATCGTGTCAGTGACCTCCCCCACGGTCACCCGCCGAAACGTGCCGACGGAACAACTGCGCGAGCGAGGCCCCCACCACCCGGACAGATGCCGTACAGAGTTCTGACAGTGCGAGTCTAGGCCGCCACGGGTCCGCGCGGAGGGGACCGCGGACACGGGCCGTACGCTGAGAGGCATGGCAGAGGCGAACAACACCCCCTATCCCTATGAGGCACCCGTTTCGCAGGGGCTCTTCGACCGTGCGTCCGTCGTCACGCCCGGTGGCGTGAACTCTCCGGTGCGCGCGTTCCGAGCCGTGGGCGGTACGCCCCGTTTCATGGTGTCCGGTACCGGTCCGTATCTGACGGACGCCGACGGACGCGAGTACGTCGACCTCGTGTGCTCGTGGGGGCCGATGATCCTCGGCCATTCACACCCCGAGGTCATCGCGGCCGTGCAGGAGGCCGTCTCCCGCGGCACCTCCTTCGGCACGCCCGGTGAGGGCGAGGTCGCGCTCGCCGAGGAGATCGTCGCGCGGATCGAGCCCGTCGAGCAGGTGCGCCTGGTGTCGTCCGGCACCGAGGCGACCATGTCGGCGATCCGGCTGGCCCGCGGCTTCACCGGCCGCGCCAAGGTGATCAAGTTCGCCGGCTGCTACCACGGGCACGTCGACGCGCTGCTGGCCGCCGCCGGCTCGGGCGTCGCCACCTTCGGCCTCCCGGACACCCCGGGCGTCACCGGCGCCCAGGCGGGCGACACGATCGTCCTGCCGTACAACGACATCGAGGCGGTGCGGGCCGCGTTCGCCGCGCACCCCGGCGAGATCGCCTGCGTCATCACCGAGGCCTCGCCCGGCAACATGGGCGTCGTGCCGCCGCGCGACGGTTTCAACGCGGGGCTGAAGGCGGTGTGCCGGGAGAACGGCGCGCTGTACATCTCCGACGAGGTGATGACGGGCTTCCGCACCTCGAAGGCCGGCTGGTTCGGGGTCGACGGCGTCGTTCCCGACCTGATGACGTTCGGCAAGGTCATGGGCGGCGGCTTCCCCGCCGCGGCCTTCGGCGGGCGCGCGGACGTCATGGCGCACCTCGCCCCGGCCGGCCCCGTCTACCAGGCGGGCACCCTGTCCGGTAACCCGATCGCGACCGCCGCCGGCGTCGCCCAGCTCCGGCTGCTCGACGACGCCGCGTACGGAGTCGTCGACGCGGTCAGCGAGCAGCTGCGTACGCTCGTCTCCGAGGCGCTCACCAAGGAGGGCGTCGCCCACCGGGTGCAGAACGCCTCCAACATGTTCTCCGTGTTCTTCACGGACGGCGAGGTGCGGAACTACGACGACGCGAAGGGCCAGGAGTCCTTCCGCTTCACCCCGTTCTTCCACTCGATGCTGGAGCAGGGCGTGTACCTGCCGCCGTCCGCGTTCGAGTCCTGGTTCGTCTCGACCGCCCACGACGAGCGGGCGGTCGAGCGCATCGCCGCCGCGCTCCCGGCCGCCGCCCGCGCCGCCGCGGAGGCCACCGCATGAGCACTCCGAAGAGCGACAGCGACATCACCGTCGTCCACCTCATGCGCCACGGCGAGGTGCACAACCCGGAGGGGATCCTGTACGGGCGGCTGCCCGACTACCACCTCTCCGAGCTGGGCCGGCAGATGGCCGACCGGGTCGCCGAGCACCTGTCGGCGCGCGACATCACGCACGTCGTCGCCTCCCCGCTGGAGCGGGCGCAGGAGACGGCGACGCCGATCGCCAAGGCGCACGGCCTCGACCTGGACAGTGACGACCGTCTCATCGAGGCGGGCAACGTCTTCCAGGGCAAGACCTTCGGCGTCGGCGACGGCGCGCTGAAGAACCCGGACAACTGGAAGCACCTCGTCAACCCGTTCAAGCCGTCCTGGGGCGAGCCCTACATCGAGCAGGTCGTCCGCATGATGGGCGCGCTCGACGCGGCCAAGGACGCGGCGCGCGGCCACGAGGCGGTGTGCGTCAGCCACCAGCTGCCGATCTGGATCGTGCGCTCGTTCGTCGAGAAGCGGCGGCTGTGGCACGACCCGCGCAAGCGGCAGTGCACGCTGGCCTCGCTGACGACGTTCACCTACCGCGGCGACAAGATCGTCTCGGTGGGCTACACCGAGCCGGCCGTCGACCTCGTCCCCGCGCACCTGCGGGCCGGGGCGAAGCCGGTGAAGGGCAAGGACAAGGCGTTCGGCGCCTGACGCACGGTTTTCGCGCAGAAGGGCCGCCGGTGACGGCGGCCCTTCTGTGTTCCGTCCCTGGTTCCGCTGTGTGACTCGTCAAATCACCCCAAAAGCGTCCTATTTCAAGGAACCCGCGTGTTCCTCGTGCCCTCTAAGGGGGTGCCGCCCTGTGAATGGGTGGCAGAGCGCGAGGATTAGGGGACGAGATGCGCGACGTCAGCCGTAGGGGACTCATCGGCATGGGAGCGGGCGCGGCGGCGGCCGCACTGGCCGGCTGCGGCTCCGGCGACTCGCCTTCCACGGTGGCCAAACCGGGGCATCCGGGAGCGCCCAAGCAGCCGTCGGTGAGGCCCATCGGCGACGGCTCGACCGCGTACACCGGCAAGCAGCCCAAGCAACCACGCGCGCCCGAGAGGCTCGAACCGGGCCAGAAGCCGCCGCAGTTCGTGATCTTCTCCTGGGACGGCGCGGGCGAGGTGGGCAACGGCCTGTTCCCGCGCTTCCTCAAGCTCGCCGAGGACCACGGCGCGCACATGACCTTCTTCCTCTCCGGGCTCTATCTGCTGCCGGAGGACAAGAAGCGCCTGTACCGCCCGCCGAACAACCCGGTCGGCGCCTCCGACATCGGCTATCTGACCGACGAGCACATCAAGGCGACGCTGAAGTACACCCGTCAGGCCTGGCTCGACGGGCACGAGATCGGCACGCACTTCAACGGCCACTTCTGCGCCGGAAGCGGCACCGTCGCCAACTGGACGCCCGCCCAGTGGCGCAGCGAGATCGACCAGGCCAAGTCGTTCGTGCAGCGCTGGCGGACGAACTCGGGGTGGAAGGACCTGCCGCCGCTGCCGTTCGACTACGACAAGGAGCTGGTCGGCGGCCGCACCCCGTGCCTGCTCGGCCAGGACAACCTGCTGCCCACCGCCCGCGAGCTGGGCTGGCGCTACGACGCGTCCTCGCCCGGCGGTCGGCAGCGCTGGCCCGAGAAGCGGATGGGGGTCTGGGACCTGCCGCTCCAGGCCGTCCCCTTCCCCGGGCGCTCCTTCGAGGTGCTGTCGATGGACTACAACATGCTGGCGAACCAGTCGCACAACTCCACCCGCGCGCCCTCGTACAACTACCCGGGCTGGCGCAAGCAGTCCACGGCCGCGTACATCGCCGGATTCGACCGCGCGTACCGGACGAACCGGGCGCCGTTCTTCATCGGCAACCACTTCGAGGAGTGGAACGGCGGCATCTACATGGACGCCGTGGAGGAGGCGTTCAAGCACATCGCGGCCACCGCCGAGACCCACAGCGACGTGCGCCTCGTCTCCTTCCGGCAGTTCGTCGACTGGCTGGACGTCCAGGATCCCGAGGTGCTGGACAAACTGCGCACTCTGGACGTGGGGCAGCAGCCGTCGCAGGGCTGGCGGAGGTTCCTGGCGAAGACCGGGCCACGCCACGAAAAGAGCCGCACAAACCACTCCTGAAGTGGGCTTTTCCGGCCGTGAGGGGGGTGCCAAAGATCCCTTGAACGGACATGCGAAACTTTTCACATGAGTGCCGCCTGCCGCGCCCCCCGCATCGCCGCGACCACGCGCCGCGCCGCCAAGCTGACCGTAGGAGCCGCCCTGGCGGCCCTGGTCCTGACAGCGTGCGGCAATGGCGGCACCTCCGGGGGCGGCAACAACACCAACTTCGTGTCGAGCACCGGCGGGATCTCGACCGTCAAGAAGGCCGACCGCCACGACGCCCCGACGCTGACCGGCAAGGACCTCACCGGCAAGGCCCTGAGCACCGACGACTACAAGGGCAAGGTCCTCGTCATCAACATCTGGGGCTCCTGGTGCTCCCCGTGCCGCCTGGAGGCGAAGTACTTCGCCCAGGTCGCCGAGGAGACCAAGGGCAAGGACGTCCAGTTCATCGGGATCAACACCCGTGACCCCAAGTCCGGCTCGGCCATCGCGTTCGAGAAGGACTACGGGATCACCTACCCGAGCTTCTACGACCCGTCGGGCAGGCTCCTGCTCAAGTACGACAAGGGCATCCTCAACCCGCAGGGCATCCCCAACACCCTGGTCGTCGACCGCGACGGCAAGCTGGCCGCGCGCTCGCTGAAGGCGCTGAACGCCAAGAGCCTGCACGAGCTCGTCGACCCCGTGATCGCGGAAAAGTGATCGACGGTGGCCTCCTCGCTCGTCGTACTCGCCGCTGACGGAATCGGCGGCACCGTGGAGAACGGTGCCCTGGTGTTCGCGCTGCCGATCGCCGTGCTCGGCGGACTCGTCTCGTTCTTCTCGCCGTGCGTCCTGCCGCTCGTTCCCGGCTATCTCTCCTACGTCACCGGGATCAGCGGCACCGACCTGATGGAGGCGAGGCGCGGGCGGATGGCCGCGGGCGCCGCCCTGTTCGTCCTCGGGTTCACCGTGGTCTTCGTCTCCGGCGGCGCGCTCTTCGGGTTCTTCGGCCAGACGCTGCAGGAGTACCGGGACGTCCTCACCAAGGTGCTGGGCGTCGTGATGCTCGTCATGGGCGTCTTCTTCCTCGGGCTCATGCCCTGGCTCACCCAGCGCGAGTTCCGCTTCCACAAGCGGCCGGTGACCGGGCTCGTCGGGGCGCCGATACTGGGCGCGCTGTTCGGCATCGGGTGGACCCCGTGCATCGGTCCGACGCTCGGCGCGGTGAGCGGCCTGGCCATGAGCCAGGGCAGCGCCGGTCGCGGCGCGCTGCTGATGGTCGCGTACTGCCTCGGGCTCGGCGTCCCCTTCGTGCTCGCCGCGATCGCCTTCCGCAAGGCGCTCGGCGCCTTCGGCTGGGTCAAGAAGCACTACGCCTGGGTGATGCGCATCGGCGGCGGCATGATGATCCTGACCGGCGTCCTCCTGCTGACCGGCGCGTGGGACACCCTCGTCCAGCAGATGCAGATCTGGTCCAACGGCTTCACGGTGGGAATCTGATCCATGAGCAAGACAAACACCCCCGAAGAGGCCACTGAGCAGCAGGCCGCGGCCCAGCTCAGCACGGCCCCGCAGGAGGACCGCACCCCCGGCACCGCCACGTTCGGCGTCATCGGCTGGGCCCGCTGGTTCTGGCGGCAGCTGACCTCCATGCGGGTCGCGCTGATCCTGCTGTTCCTGCTCTCGCTCGCCGCGATCCCCGGCTCGCTGATCCCGCAGTCCGGCACCGACCAGATGAAGGTCGACGCGTTCAAGAAGGCCCACGACGTCCTCGGGCCGGTCTACGACAAGCTCGGCCTCTTCCACGTCTACAGCTCGGTGTGGTTCTCCGCGATCTACATCCTGCTGTTCATCTCGCTGATCGGCTGCATCATCCCGCGCACCTGGCAGTTCGTCGGCCAGCTGCGCGGCCGCCCGCCGCGCGCCCCGGGACGCCTGGACCGGATGCCCGCGTACGCGACGTGGCGCACCGGGACAGGCGCGGACGAGGTCCACGCCGCCGCCCTGACGATGCTGAAGAAGCGGCGCTTCCGCTCGCACGTCGCCGGAGGCGCCGTCGCGGCCGAGAAGGGCTATCTGCGCGAGGTCGGCAACCTGATCTTCCACATCTCGCTGATCGTGATGCTGGTCGGCTTCGCCACCGGGCAGCTGTTCAAGTCCGACGGCACGAAGCTGGTCCTGGAGGGCGACGGCTTCGCCAACACCCTCTCCCAGTACGACGACTTCTCCTCCGGCAACCTCTTCGACCAGGACACCGGCCTCGAACCCTTCAGCTTCACGCTCAAGGACTTCACGGGCACGTACGAGCGCAACGGCCCCAACAAGGGCACCGCGCGCACCTACAAGGCCGACGTCGCCTACAGCGAGGGCGCCGACGGCAAGGAGAAGGACGCGACCATCAAGGTCAACGAGCCGCTGAAGATCAACGGCACCAAGATCTTCCTCTCCGGCCACGGTTACGCGCCCGTGGTCACCGTCCGCGACGGCAAGGGCAACATCGTCTCGGACCACACGCCGGTGCCGCTGCTGCCGATCGACTCCAACCAGACGTCCACCGGCGCCATCAAGATCATGGACGGCTACCGCGACAAGGACGGCAAGAAGGAACAGCTCGGCTTCAACGCCTTCTTCGTGCCGACCTTCGCCGGCTCCGGGAAGGGCGACATGTTCTCCCAGTTCCCGGCGCTCGACTTCCCGGTCCTGGCGCTCTCCGCGTACCACGGCAGCCTGGGCGTCGACTCCGGTCTGCCGCAGAACGTGTACCAGCTGGACACCACGAACATGAAGCAGTTCAAGGACTCCAAGGGCGAGCTGCTGAAGAAGCGGCTGCTGCCCGGCGAGACCATGAAGCTGCCGAACGGCGCGGGCTCGATCACCTTCGAGAAGGGCGTCCAGGAGTGGGCCACCTTCGAGATCGCCAAGCAGCCCGGCACCGGCTGGGCGCTCACCGGCGCCATCGCGGCCATCGCCGGCCTGGTCGGCTCGCTGTTCATCCAGCGCCGCCGCGTCTGGGTGCGGGCCACCACCGGCGACGACGGCGTCACCGTCGTCGAGATGGCGGGCCTGGGCCGCAGCGAGTCCGCGAAGCTCCCCGAGGAGCTGGGCGCACTCGTGGAGAAGCTGCATGCCCGGGCGCCGAGCGCACCCGAACCTCCCGAAGATTCCGAAACCACCGCTGTTCCCGCCGCCGAAGGGGCTGAGAAGTGAATCTCGCCGCCGCCACCAACGAGAACCTGGCGCAAGTCAGCAACGTTCTCATCTACTCGTCGATGGCCGTCTATCTGCTGGCCTTCTTCGCGAACATGGCCGAGTGGATCTTCGGCAGCCGCAGCAAGACGGGCCGCGCCGCCGCCGCGCTCACCGCCCCGAAGGCGGCGAAGACGGCCCCGGCCCCGGCCGTGCAGGTCAAGAAGAACGGTTCCACCGCCGTCCTGGAGCGGCCGCAGGTCGTCACCCGGTCCGCCGCCGGATCGCGCGGCGACGTGCCGGACGGCCCCGGCGCCTCCGGCGGCGACGAGCAGGGCGACCTCTACGGCCGGATCGCGGTGTCGCTCACCGCGCTCGGCTTCGTCATCGAGTTCGCCGGTGTCCTCACCCGCGCGCTGTCCGTGCAGCGCGCCCCGTGGGGCAACATGTACGAGTTCAGCATCACCTTCTCCACCGTCGCCGTCGGCGTGTACCTGGTGCTGCTCGCGCTGAAGAAGAACGTCCGCTGGCTCGGCCTGCCGCTGGTCACCACGGTCCTGCTCGACCTGGGCCTCGCCGTCACCGTCCTGTACACGGCGAGCGACCAGCTGGTCCCGGCGCTGCACTCGTACTGGCTGTACATCCACGTCTCGACTGCGATCTTCTGCGGCGCCGTCTTCTACGTCGGCGCGGTCGGCACGCTGCTCTACCTCTTCAAGGACTCGTACGAGAACAAGCTGGAGAAGGGCGGCACCCCGGGCCGCTTCGCCACCTCGGTCCTGGAGCGGCTGCCCGCCTCCGCGTCCCTCGACAAGTTCTCCTACCGGATCAACGCCGCGGTCTTCCCGCTGTGGACGTTCACGATCATCGCGGGCGCGATCTGGGCCGGCGACGCCTGGGGCCGCTACTGGGAGTGGGACCCGAAGGAGACCTGGTCGTTCATCACCTGGGTCGCCTACGCCTGCTACCTGCACGCCCGCGCGACGGCCGGCTGGAAGGGCCGCAAGGCGGCCTACCTGGCGCTGATCGCGTTCGCCTGCTGGCTGTTCAACTACTACGGCGTGAACATCTTCGTCTCCGGCAAGCACTCCTACGCCGGAGTGTGACCCCGCGCGCGTGAGGGCCGGTTCCTTCGGGAACCGGCCCTCCGCCGTGTCAGCCCACCGTGATCGCGTCCAGCTTCCCCCGCAGATACACGTGCGAGTCCACCGGCTCGTACGCCACCGTGCCCTTCGGCGCGGGCAGCGGTGACACCGTCGTGGCCGGGTCGCACTCGTAGAAGTAGACGAGCGACATCAGCTCCTCGGCGGGCGCGTCCGCCGGTGGCGGCAGCACCCGGTGGCGGCCCGAGCGCCAGCGGTCGCCGGTCCAGCGGGCCATCAGGTCGCCGATGTTGATGGTGAACGCCTCCGGGTCGAACGGCGCGTCCTCCCAGCCACCTTCGTCGGTGAACACCTGGAGGCCGCCCCGGCCCGCCTGCCGGTCCAGGACCGTGACCGTGCCGAAGTCGGTGTGCGGGCCGATCCGGAACTGGCCCGGCTCCGGCTCCCCGACGACCTCCGTGCCCGGATACCAGTTGATGTTGAAGCCCCAGGTGGGCCGCGAGGTGTGCCGGGTGAAGAAGTCCGCGGGCTCGTCCAGCGCCACCGCCAGCAGTTCGAGGAGCTGATCGGAGAGCGTCCGCATCGCGTCCAGGTACGTCTCCACCAGCGCGCGCAGCTCGGGCGCCTCGGCCGGGAACACGTTCGCGCCGGACCACTCGGCGGCGATCGCCGGGTCGTCGAACGCGGTGTCCGTGGCGAAGGAGATCGACTCCTTCAGGTCGGGCGGGGTCTCGGTGCCCTCGGAGTAGCCGTTCGCCTCGGCGCCCGGCCCGAGCCAGCCGCGCCCGCCGACCTGCACCGCGTACGGCTCCTTCACGGCGGGCGGCAGCCGGAAGAAGGCGCGGGCCGCCTCCCGGATCCGCGACCGCAGCCCCGGGTCGACACCGTGCCCGGTGACCAGCAGGAAGCCGGCGGTGCGCAGGGCCTCGTCGACGGTGGCGGCGATCGCGGCGCGGGCCGCCGGATCGCCGGACAGCCACGGCCGGAGATCGATGGTGGGGATGCGGGGCGCGTCCTGCGGTGAGGTCATGCGTCCACTCTCGGGCCACGGAAACACCGGGGCAACGTGCGCCCCGTACTCTCCGGGCAGTCCCCACCCCGACGGAATGTCTGCCCCCGGGAGGCCCGTGTGCCCGCTCTCACGCTCCGCGAGATCCTGGCCCTCGACGGCGTCGCCGCCGCCTCCCCCGAACTCCTCGCCGGACAGGACGCGCTGGACCGGCCGGTGCGCTGGGTGCACGCCAGCGAGGTCTACGAGGGCGCGGGCTTCCTGGACGGCGGCGAACTGCTGCTCACCAACGGCTTCGCGTTCCTCGGCGCCGACGCGGGAGCACTGCGCCGGTACGTGCGCGAGCTGGCCGCCCGCGGCGTCGCCGGGCTCGCCGTGGAGGTCGGGCGGTCCCTGGAGCGGATGCCCGCCGACGTCGTGGCCGCCGCCCGCGAGCTGGGGTTCCCGCTGATCGCGCTGCGCCGCGTCGTGCCGTTCGTGCGCATCGCGGAGGCCGCCAACCGGGCCATCGTCACCCACGGCCTCACCGCCCGCGCGCTGCCCGTGGCACGCACCGTCGACCACGGCGCCGCGCTGCTCGCCGACCTCGCCGACGGGCAGGCCCTCAACGGGCCCGAGGTCGCGGCCCGTTCTGCGCTCGCCGGGTTCCGGCCCGGCCCCGGCGCGCGGCTCGTCGGCGTCTGCGCGCACGGCCCGCGGGCCGCCGCCCTCGCCGCCGTCGACCGGGTCGCGGGCCGCCGCGGGCTGCGCGCCGCGTTCCCCGGCGACGTGCTCGCGCTGCTCGTGCCGCCGCCGGGGCGGGACGCGGTCCGTGTCGTGCGGGACGCCTTCCGCACGGCGGCCGGCCCGGGGCTCACCATCGCCGTCGGGCACGCCGTGGGCGCGGACGACGGCTGGCCGCGCTGGAGCGACACCCTCCGTGCGGCCCGTACGACGCTGGAGCTGGCGCTGACCGTGCCCGCGGCCGAACCGGCTTATGGCGACGGCCCGTTGGTGACCTCGGCGCGGGCCCTCGTCCTGGAGCGGGAGCTGACCCGGGGCGGCGTCGAGGCCAACCGGGAACGCCTCACCCGGCTCGTCGACCAGGTCCTCGGGCCGCTCCTCGCCTGGGAGGCCCTGCACGGCAGCGACCTCGTCCGCACCCTGGAGGTGCATCTGAGGCACGGGTGCAGCCCGACGCGGACGGCCGCCCTGCTGCACATCGGGCGGCAGTCCCTGTACCAGCGCCTGGAGCGGATCGAGTCGCTGCTCGGCATCGAGGTCGGCGACCCGGAACTGCTCGGCGAACTGCTGGCCGCCGCGTGCGCGGTCCGGGTCGTGGGGGCGCGGGCGGCTCAGGGCTCCAGCGAGCGCCAGATCCTGTCGGGCAGGACCCGGGCCGCCTGATCGAGGTCGACGTCGCCGACCGACAGCCAGCGCCGCGCGACGCCGACGACCGGCCCGAGCGTCATGCTCTCGATCAACGGGGCGGGAAGGGCGGCGAGTTCACCCGAGGCCACGTGCCGCTCCAGCCAGGCCGCCACCGGCGAGAGCCGCGCCTCCTGGCTGTCCCGCAGCTGCCGGGCCTGCACCATGGTCAGCCGGTCCGCGTAGGAGGAGTGCAACAGCCGCGCGGCGTCCGGGTGTTCGCCCACGAAGGCGAGATAGGCCCGGACGGCCGCGCGGATGCCGGTGCGCGCCGTGCGGGAGCGGGCCAGGGCCGTGCTCACGTCGTCGAGCAGCTTGCCGAGCCAGCGCAGCAGCAGCGCGCTCATCAGCCCGTCGACGCTGCCGAAGTGGTGGTACAGGCTGCCCGGGCTCACGCCGCTCGACGTCGTGAGGGCCTGGACGGTCACACCGCTCTCGCCCGCCTCGGCATACACGGCGAGGGCCGTGTCGAGAAGGCGCTCGACCGTCTCCGCGCCACGTCGTTGCTTGGGACTCATGGTGACAGTCAGCGTAAAGCACCATGTCACCGAAGGGTTTCCGGATGTGTTTCTAAAGTGAATATCTAGAAAGGGACTCCAGTTTCGGGGCGTACTGAGTCACACTGATCGTGACGAAGAGCGGGCCAGGGGCGATCCTGGCCGGGGCCGTCGAGCGGCGCGGGGGACCGTTCGGCGGCCCGTTCACGCGGAAGCCGCCCGCGGACCGGCCGTCCGGGCGGCGAGCACCCGGCGAGCGGCCGCGTAGACCGCCGCGCTGACCGCGAAACCGACGACGCAGGTCACGTCCCCGAGGCCGGGCCACTTGTCCGCCGCCCAGCCCACGAACTTCTCTTGGTGGGAGAAGAGCGGCACGGAGACGGCGGCGCCGGTCAGCAGCGCGGCGAAGCCCGGCCAGTTGGTGAAGGACGGGTCGGTGAGCCGCCCGGCGAGCTCGGCGTGGGCGACCGTGCGCATCCGCCACCGCTCCACCATCACGACGCCCAGCCAGGGCCCGATCCAGTACGCGATCACCAGCAGGAACGCCTCGTAGGCGGCGCCCGCGTCGGCGAGCGACGCCCAGGCCGCCGCCGTGCCGGCGAGCCCCGAGATCACCACGAGCGTCGAGCGGCCGAGCCAGGAGGGCAGCCGCAGGCCGAGCGAGGTGACGGACATGGCGGAGGAGTAGATGTTGAGGGCGTTGGCGGAGACGCCGCCCAGGATGATGGCGAGCAGCGTCAAGTTCCCCAGCCAGTCGGGCAGATGGCCGGTGAAGGCGCCGGTCGGCGTCGCCCCCTCGGGCGCCGCGATCGTCGCCGACGCGACCCCGATCATGCCGACCGCGTACACGGAGACGAAGAGGCCGAGCGCCGGATAGAGCGCGGTCTTCCAGCGGGAGGCGGTGGCGGGCAGATAGCGCGAGTAGTCGGCGGCGTTGGGGTTCCACCCGGCCGCGTACCCCCACGCCGAACTGAACGCGAGCAGGAACCCGCCGAGGCCGCCGCCGGAACCGCCGCCCGAGAAGTCGGCCTTGCCGAACGTCCAGACGCCCGCGAGCAGGAAGACCACCGCGAGCACGGGCAGCGCGTACCGCTCGAAGGCGTGCACGAAGTTGTGGCCGATGAAGCCGATGGCGATCTCCGCCGCGACCACGAGGAGCAGGGAGGGCAGCGGGCGCAGCCCGGTCAGGGAGTTCAGCGCGAAGGCGGCGCTGACGCTGTTCACCGCGAACCAGCCGACCCCCGCCACGATCGCGTTGACCGTGCTCGGCAGCAGATTGCCGCGCCGCCCGAACGCGAACCGGCCGATCGCCATCTGCGGCACCCCGAACCGGGGCCCGTCCAGGCTCAGCACCCCGTGGGTGAGGGCGCCGACGGCGGTGCCGAGCAGCAGGGCCGCGGCTGCCTGCCAGAAGCTCAGGCCGAAGAAGAGGACGGAGATCACGCCGATGTAGACGGTCGCGAACTCGATGTTGGGAGAGGCCCACGTCCAGATCAACTGCCGTGGACTTCCGTGCCGTTCGGCCGCGGGGATCGGCTCGGAACCGGCCGTCTCGACGGCGATGACCTTGTCGCCGTACGCGGGCGGGGCGGCCGGAGCGGTGTCTGTGCTGGTGGAGGCGGTCGTCATGCCCCCTGAGTGTCCGGTGGCGGACGCGCCGCGCACAGGGGCGCACTGTCCGCTTCCGGGGGTGCGGCGGCGTACAGGATGTACGCCGCCGCGCGATCGGCGGTTACTCGCCGATGTCCTCGTTCCACAGCTCCGGCTTCGCCGCGATGAAGTCCTCCATCATGCCCACGCACTCGGGGTCGTCCAGCAGCACGATCTCGACGCCGTGCTCGGCCAGCCAGTCGTGCCCGCCGTGGAAGGTGCGCGCCTCTCCGACGATCACCCGCGAGATGCCGAACTGCCGCACCAGGCCCGAGCAGTACCAGCACGGCGAGAGCGTGGTGACCATGGTCGTGCCCTTGTACGAGCGCTGCCGCCCGGCGTTGCGGAACGCGTCGGTCTCCCCGTGCACGGACGGGTCGGCGTCCTGCACCCGGCGGTTGTGGCCGCGGCCGAGGACGGTGCCGTCGGCGGAGTAGAGCGCGGCACCGATCGGGATGCCGCCCTCGGCGAGACCGGCCTTGGCCTCCTCGACGGCGGTGGCGAGCCAGGTGCGGGCGAGATCGAGATCCATGACGTACGAGCCTTTCTACGCGGGGGAGTTGCTACGGTCGCGCCGCCTGAGCAGCGCGTACAGGACGGCGCCGAGCACGAACCCGACCGGGCAGGTCAGGTCGCCGACGCCGGGCCACTGGGCGGGCACCCAGCCGACGAACAGGGTCTGGTTGGAGAACAGCGGCACGGACACGGCGACACCGGCGAGCAGCGCGATCAGTCCGGCGGCATGGGTGAACGTACGGTCCTGGAGGCGGTCGGCGAGCGCCGTGTCGGGCAGGACGCGCAGCAGGTGCTCCATCAGGACGACGCCGAGCCAGGGCGCGATCCAGTACGCGATGACGAGCAGGAAGTTCTCGAAGGCGTGCCCGGCGTCGGCGAGCGAGGCCCAGCCGGCGGCGGTGCCGAACGCGCCGACGACGGCGACCAGGGCCGCCCGGTTCAGCCACCGCGGCAGCTTCAGGTCGAGGGAGGACAGCGAGACGGCCGCCGAGTAGACGTTCAGGGTGGCCGCCGCCATCGCGCCCAGGATGATCGCGACGAGGGTGAGCTTTCCGAGCCAGTCCGGGAGCTGCCCGGTGAAGGCGTCGGTGGGGGAGGCGCCGGCGGGCGCGACGAGCGTGGCGGAGGCCGCGCCGATCACGGAGACGACGGAGACCGAGACGAACAGGCCGAGCCCCGCGTACCAGGCGGTGGCCCGGTGCGAGGTGGACTCGGGGAGGTAGCGGGCGTAGTCGGCGGCGCACGGGTTCCAGCCCGCGGTGAAGCCGAAGCAGGCGGAGAAGGCGAGCATGAACCCGCCGAAGCCGCCGCCGGAGCCCGAGCCCGACAGATCGGCGTCCAGGAAGATCCACACCCCGGCGAGCAGGAAGATCGCGCAGAGGACGGGGAAGGCGTACTTCTCGAAGCGGTGCACCAGGTCGTGGCCGACGTAGCCGATGACGACCTCGAGCACGACGAGGATCAGCAGGCTCGGCAGCGGGGGGAGCCCGGTCAGCGAGTTCAGGGCGAAGGCGCCGCCGACGGTGTTCACGGCGAACCAGCCGACCCCGGCGACGAACGCGTTCACCGCGGACGGCAGCGCGTTGCCCCGGAACCCGAAGGACAGCCGTCCGATCACCATCTGCGGGACCCCGAACCGCGGTCCGTCCGTCGACAGGACTCCGTGCGCCAGCGAGCCGAGCCCGGCGCCGAGCACCAGGGCGGCGACGGCCGGCCAGAAGCCCAGGCCGAACGCGGAGACGGAGAGCACCCCGATGAACACGGTGGCGAAGCCGACCTGGGGCGAGGCCCAGGTCCACAGCAGCTGGCGGGGCGAGCCGTGCCGGCGCTCGGGCGGCACGGGGTCGGCCCCGTGCTCCTCCACGGCTATCAGCTTCTCGGGCGGCGCGCTCTGGTCGGGGACATGCGGGGATCTGGACATGGGCCTTTACGGGGGCGAGGTGCGGAGGAGGGGGTTCCTCTTCCAGTGTGCGGGATGCCCCGGCCGCGCCGTACCGGCCCCCGGCGGCGTCAGTCCTTGGGGCCCTGCTCGCCCTCGCGGCGCCGCAGCTCCTCCTCGCGGCGGCGCAGATCGGCCTCCCAGTCCTTGAGCAGCGCCTCGTCCTTCTTGTTGTCCTCCCGCAGGGAGGCGAGGAACTCGGGGTTGTCGTCGGGGGCGACGTACTGGGTGCGGTGGTTGCGGTGCCACTCAGAAGGGGTGCGGCCGCCCTGCGGGGGCGTGCGCTGCTTGCCCGCGGCCAGCCAGACGATCGGCCCGACGATCCAGAACAGCAGGATGATGAAGACCCAGGCGATCTTCGGGAGGTGCTTCGCCTCGTCCTCGGGCGTGTTCAGGCAGTCGATGAACGCGTAGATCGTCAGGGCCAGCGGGATCAGAAACATCAGGACCCGGAGCATGGTGTGCGCTTCCCCCAAGATGCGATGAGGGGCCCATGCGGCCCCCCGGTGACCGGGCCAGGGTAGCGGTTGCCGGATACTGGACGGCATGGCTTACGACGATCTTCGCTCCCTGCTCCGGGCGCTGGAGCGCGAGGGCGACCTGCAGCGCATCAAGGCCGAGGTCGACCCGTACTTGGAGGTCGGTGAGATCGTCGACCGGGTGAACAAGGCCGGCGGCCCGGCCCTGCTCTTCGAGAACGTGAAGGGCTCCTCGATGCCCCTCGCGATGAATGTCTACGGCACCGACCGCAGGCTGCTGAAGGCGCTCGGCCTGAAGTCGTACGACGACATCAGCGACAAGATCGGCGGTCTGCTCAAGCCCGAGCTGCCGCAGGGCTTCGGCGGGATGCGGGAGGCGTTCGGCAAGCTCGGCGCGATGACGCACGTACCGCCGAAGAAGGTGAAGTCCGGCGACGCGCCCGTCCAGGAGGTCGTCCTCACCGGCGACGACGTGGACCTCGACACGCTCCCGGCGCTGTTCACCTGGCCCGAGGACGGCGGCTCCTTCTTCAATCTGGGGCTGACCCACACCAAGGACCCCGAGTCCGGCGTGCGCAACCTCGGCCTGTACCGCCTCCAGCGCCACGACAAGCGCACCATCGGCATGCACTGGCAGATCCACAAGGACAGCCGCAACCACTACCAGGTGGCCGCCAAGCGGGGCGAGAAGCTGCCCGTCGCGATCGCCTTCGGCTGTCCGCCCGCCGTGACGTACGCCTCCACGGCGCCGCTGCCCGGTGACATCGACGAGTACCTGCTCGCCGGGTTCATCCAGGGCAAGCGCGTCGAGATGGTCGACTGCAAGACCGTCCCGCTCCAGGTCCCGGCCAACGCCGAGGTCGTCATCGAGGGCTGGCTGGAGCCGGGCGAGATGCTGCCGGAGGGCCCCTTCGGCGACCACACCGGGTTCTACACCCCGCAGGAGCCGTTCCCCGCGCTGACGATCGACTGCGTGACGATGCGGCGGCGCCCGCTGCTCCAGTCCATCGTCGTCGGCCGCCCGCCGACCGAGGACGGCCCCCTCGGCCGCGCCACCGAGCGCTTCTTCCTGCCGCTGCTCAAGGTGATCGTCCCGGACATCGTGGACTACCACCTGCCCGAGTCCGGCGGCTTCCACAACTGCGCGATCGTCTCGATCGACAAGAAGTACCCCAAGCACGCGCAGAAGGTGATGAGCGCCGTCTGGGGCGCGCACATGATGTCGCTGACCAAGCTGATCGTCGTCGTCGACTCCGATTGCGATGTCCACGATCTTCATGAAGTCTCGTGGCGGGCCCTGGGCAACACGGACTACGCCCGCGACCTGATGATCACCGAAGGACCCGTCGACCACCTCGACCACGCCTCCTACCAGCAGTTCTGGGGCGGCAAGGCCGGGATCGACGCGACGAGGAAGTGGCCCGAGGAGGGCTACACGCGGGACGGGGGCTGGCCCGAGATGGTCGTCTCCGACCCCCGGACGGCGGCGCTCGTCGACCGCCGCTGGAAGGAGTACGGACTCAAGTGAGCAGCGCCTCAGCAGCCATCCCGCAGCAGCCGGGCCGCACCAAGGCGTTCCTGCGCCTGGTCATGATCGAGCACTCGGTGTTCGCGCTGCCCTTCGCCTACATCGCGTCGCTGACCGCGATGTTCGAGCTGGACAAGAACATCCACTGGGGGCGGCTGCTCCTGGTGACCGTCTGCATGGTCGGCCTGCGCACCTTCGCCATGGCCGCCAACCGGATCATCGACCGCGAGATCGACGCCCGCAACCCGCGCACCGCCCACCGCGAGCTGGTCACCGGCGCGGTGTCGGTGAAGTCCGCGTGGACCGGCGCGCTGATCGCGCTCGTCATCTTCCTGGGCGCGGCGGCCCTGCTGAACCCGCTCTGCCTGGCGCTGGCGCCCATCGCGGTGATCCCGATGGTCGTCTACCCGTACGGCAAGCGGTTCACGAACTTCCCGCAGGCCATCCTGGGTCTCGCCCAGGCGATGGGCCCGATCGGCGCCTGGATCGCGATCACCGGCTCCTGGTCCTGGGACGCGGTCATCCTCGGTCTCGCCGTCGGCATCTGGATCGGCGGCTTCGACCTGATCTACGCCTGCCAGGACGTGGAGACCGACCGCGAGGTCGGCGTGAAGTCCGTCCCCGCCCGCTTCGGCATCCCGGGCGCGATCTGGGGCGCCCGCGCCTGCCACACCGTGGTGACGGCCCTGTTCGTCTGGTACGCGCTCGCCACCGGCGCCGGAGTCTTCTTCTGGCTCGGCCTGGTGATCGTCGCCGCCGCGTTCCTGTACGAGCACACGATCGTCAAGCCGCACGACCTGTCCCGCCTGAACCGGGCGTTCTTCCAGGTCAACGGCTTCATCGGAATCGCGCTCTTCGTGTGCGCGCTGCTTGATCTGCTGGTGCGGGGGCTGACGGTCTGACGGTCCACGACCGTCTGAGGGGTGGGGGGAAAAGTGACGGACGCGTCCGTCGGGGCCGGGGCGTACGCGGCGCGCTGCCGGGAGCTGTACGAGGCCGGGGCGGCCGCCGCCGTGCGCCGGGCCGCGCGGGAGGGCATCGAGCGGTGCGGTCCCGACCCGGAGCTGTGGTGCTGGCTCGGCCTCGGGCACCTCGCCGAGGACGAGGACGACGATGACGACGAGGCCGAGAAGGCGTTCCGCGCCGGTCTCGCCCTGGATCCCGACCATCTGGGCCTGCTCTCCGGATACGCGCGGCTGTGCTTCAACACGGACGGCTTCGACCGGCCCGGCCGGGCGGCACGCGCCGCGGGTCTGCTGCGCCGGATCGAGGAGCTCGCGCCCGACTCCGAGGCGGCCGAAGAGGCACGGGCGGCACAGCGCTGGGCGGGCCGGTCCTGGATCGAGGACGTCGTCGGCAGGACCGCGGTGGAGATGACGCGGAAGCAGGCCGTCGACGAGCAGGTGGCCTACGTCGCCCTCGTCCACGACCAGGCGGCGAACAGCCAGGAGGCGGCACGGATCGCGCGGGCCCACGAGCACCAGTACCCGGAGCACCTCGGCGCCGCGGTACTCGCCGCCACGATGGACGAACTGTCCGGCCCGTGGCGGGCACCCCTGCGGTTCGTCGCCCGGCGCCGGGCCGCGGTGTGGACGGCGGGATTCCTGCTGGCCCTGGCGACGAACGTGGCGCTGCTGTCGACCGACATCGTCCACCAGCCGACCCCGTACGGATTCCTGTGGCTGGTGCCGCTGTGGCTGGCCGACCGGCGGCTCGCGGCGGCCCGCCGGCGCGGCCGGGCCGCCGCCTTCGCCCGCCGCGAGGCCCGGCTGGCCGGTGTCACACCACCTGCTGAGCCGACGCCCCGTCCGCCCGCAGCAGCCGCAGGAACGCCTTGAGCCCGGTGATGATCTCCTGGTTGTCCGTCAGGCGGTTCACCACCGACTCGAACTCGCGGCTCATGGCGTCCAGGCGCTGGTCGGTGCGGTCCGCGCGCTGGTTCGCCGAGATGCCCACCACGTCGAGGGCCTCGTGCAGCCGGGCGAGGGAGCTGTAGGCCTCCTCCGCCATGTGCTCCAGGACCTTGTTGCCTCTCTTGAGGTCGGCGACCTCCTTGCGCACGGCGGCGATGTCGTCGCGCGGGTGGCGCACCTCGCGGTCGAGGGTGACGAGCCGTCGGCGCAGCGCCGAGAAGTAGGCGCCCGCGGGCCGGAAGAACGTACTGAGCAGGTAGCAGCCCGCGAGCCAGTAGCCCGCCGACCGGCCGGTGGCCACCGCGACGGCGACCGCGGCCGCCCCCGTGAACAGATGCGCGCCGATCGCCGTCCGCAGCATGACCTTGGCGATCCGGGCGGCCTCCGCGTCCCGGTCACCCGGCACGGCCAGCCCCTTCTCCCGGCTGACACCCGCCTCGTGCACCACGGAACGGGCCCGGAAGTAGAGATTCCACGGAACGGTCAGCAGCAGCACCAGCCACAGCAGACACAGCGCGCCGCCGGCGGCGAGCAACAGTGTCTCGGCCTCCACGCCGAAGACACGGACCAGGACGAGCGCGACGGCGGACGCCGCGCCGCACACCACCAGATAGCGGAGCTTCATGCCCCCACGGTGCGCCGCGACGGGGAGCGGCACATGCGTACGGCTACTCAGCCGCGTACTCAGCCCGTGGGCCGGGGCGGCCGGGGCGGTCTGCGCAGCGCGAACGCCGCCGCCACGCCCGCGATCAGGCCGATCAGATGGCCCTGCCAGCTGACTCCCTCGTTCGCCGGGGAGAGGCCCGCCAGGAACGTCGTGCCCCAGTAGGCCGCTATCAGCAGGCCGACCACGATGCCCAGCGGGCGGCGCTCGGCGAAGCCGCTGAGCACCACGAAGCCGAAGAGGCCGAATATCAGGCCCGACGCGCCCGCCGTGTTCGTGTGCTCGGGGGCCACCAGCCACACCCCGAGCCCGTCCGCGACGATGATCAGCGCGCAGGCCAGGAAGAAGCGGCGCAGGCCTTGGAGCGCGGCGACGAAACCGAGGACCAGCAGCGGCACCGAGTTCGCCGCGACGTGGGCGAAGCCGAAGTGGACGAAGGCCGCCGGGACCACGTCGATCAGCTCGGAGGGCTCGCGCGGCTGGATGCCGAAGGTGTCGAGGGCGTGCCCGGACACCACGTCGACCGCTTCGAGCAGCCACAGCAGGGCCACCCAGAGGATCATCACCTTGCCGGCCGCCAACGCGCGCCCGCCCGCGGTCCCCGTCTTCCGCTCCCGCGCCTCGTACACCATCTCAGCCCCGTCCCCCCGGACCCCGCCCGTCATCGATCACAACGCCCCCGGCCCCTGGTCAAGTTCCCCCACGAGCATGCCGGATAGGCTCGGGTGTGTGGAGCACGTCAACGCAACCAGCCGCACACCGTGGGTCGTCGGGGTGTCCGGCGCCTCGGGAACCCCGTACGCCGCCTCGGTGCTGCGCGCCCTGCTGCGGGCGGGCGAGGCCGTCGACCTGATCGTCTCGCGGGCCTCGCGGCTCACGCTGCTCGACGAGACCGGCATCTCCTTCCGGGACGCGCACTGGCGCGAGGACCTGGGGGAGTGGCTGGCGCGGGGCGCCGACGGCAAGCCGGGGACGTTCACCGGCCTCGATCTGAGCGACGTGCGGTACTGGGCCGCGGGCGATCTCGCCGCCGGCCCGTCGTCCGGGTCGTACCCGGTCAAGGGCATGATCATCGTGCCCGCGTCGACGGCGAGCGTGGCCGGTGTGGCGCTCGGGCTCTCCAAGGACCTGCTCCAGCGCGCGGCGAGCGTGACGCTGAAGGAGCGCCGCCCGCTGGTCGTCACGGTGCGCGAGACCCCGCTGACCGGTCAGACCCTGCGGCACCTGGTGACGCTGGACGAGGCGGGCGCGGTCGTGCTCCCCGCGTCGCCGGCGTTCTACGCGGGAGCGACCCACATCCAGGACCTCGTGGACTTCGTCGCGGGCCGGACCCTGGACGCGGCGGGCGTGCCGCACACGCTGTTCCGCCGGTGGGAGGGAGAGCTGGGCGGGGGCTCGCGCGCGAACTAGCGCGGGACGGCTCTTCTCGGCTGCGCTTTGGAAATTGCTGGGCGTTTTCCCAGCCAACCTTGGATTCCACACGTAAACTCGCGTCAACGCTGAATAATGAAAGGCTTTGGACCTATGGACGCCGTGGACAGGCAGCTCATCCAGGCCCTGCGCGAGAACGGCCGCGCCTCGTATGCGGAATTGGGCCGTCTCGTCGGTCTGTCCGGGCCGAGCGTCACCGACCGCATCAACCGCCTGGAGGCGGCCGGCGTCATCACCGGCTACCGCGCCACCGTCGACTCGGCCTCGCTCGGCCTGGGCGTCACCGCGCTCATCGGCATCTCGCTCTCCGACGCCACCGACCACGAGGACGTCGCCCAGCGCCTGAAGGACCTGCACGAGATCGAGGACTGCTGGTTCATCGCGGGCGACGACTCGTACATGCTCAAGGTGCGGGCCAGTGACGTCGACGGCCTGGAGCGGACCATCCGCCGGCTCAGCGGCACCAAGGGCGTCTCCCGCACCCGCACGACGATCGTGCTGTCCACCAAGTGGGAGAACCGGGTCGGGGAGCTTCCCGAAGAGGCGTGAGCGGGCCCGTCGGCGCGACGGCGTACGGTGGGCGGAGTCTTTGATTGAGGAGAGGTACCGGCATGGACGCAGGGCTCAAGCGCGAGCTGGAGCAGAAGGTCAGGGACGGTGAGCGGCTGTCCCGCGAGGACGGCATCGCGCTCTACGACTCGGACGACCTGGCCTGGCTCGGCGGCCTCGCCCATGAGGTGCGCACGCGCAAGAACGGCGACGTCGTGCACTTCAACGTGAACCGTCACCTCAACATGACGAACGTGTGCACCGCCTCCTGCGCCTACTGCTCGTTCCAGCGCAAGCCGGGCGAGAAGGACGCGTACACGATGCGCATCGAGGAGGCCGTCAAGCTCGCCAAGGCGATGGAGTCGGAGAACCTCACCGAGCTGCACATCGTCAACGGCCTGCACCCGAACCTGCCGTGGCGCTACTACCCGCGCTCCCTGAAGGCCCTCAAGGAGGCCCTGCCGGACGTCGGCCTCAAGGCGTTCACGGCCACCGAGATCCACCACTTCGAGAAGATCTCCGGGCTCTCCGCGTCCGACATCCTCGACGAGCTGATCGAGGCCGGTCTGGAGTCGCTGACCGGCGGCGGCGCCGAGATCTTCGACTGGGAGGTCCGGCAGCACATCGTCGACCACGACACCCACTGGGAGGACTGGTCGCGGATCCACCGCCTGGCGCACGAGAAGGGGCTCAAGACCCCCTCGACGATGCTGTACGGGCACATCGAGGAGCCCCGGCACCGCGTCGACCACGTGCTGCGCCTGCGCGAACTCCAGGACGAGACCGGCGGCTTCCAGGTCTTCATCCCGCTGCGCTACCAGCACGACTTCGTCGACATGAAGGACGGCAAGGTCAGGAACCGCCTCCAGGAGCGGACGACCATGGCGACCGGCGCCGAGGCCCTGAAGACCTTCGCGGTCTCGCGTCTCCTCTTCGACAACGTGCCGCACGTGAAGTGCTTCTGGGTCATGCACGGGCTGCACACCACGCAGCTCGCGCTCCAGCACGGGGCCGACGACATGGACGGCTCGGTCGTCGAGTACAAGATCACGCACGACGCCGACAATTACGGGACGCCGAACAAGCTGACCCGCGAGGACCTGCTGGACCTCATCCGCGACGCCGGGTTCCGGCCCGTCGAGCGCAACACCCGTTACGAGATCATCCGCGAGTACGAGGGCGCCGACCCGGCCCGCCGCGACGAGCCGCAGCCGATGCGGGTCTGAGTTTTTCCGGGTCCGGCTGTCGGGCGCGCCTCTCGTCGTGGCCGGTCGCGCAGTTCCCCGCGCCCCTGAGACGAGCTCCGCTCGTCCAGGGGTCGCCCCGCCGACCTGGGGTGCTTTGTCGCGTGCTTCACTGGAAGGGCGCTCGTCCTGTAAGAGGACCTTTTCGGAACGGAAGAGTGGATTGACATGTTCCGCTACACGCTGATGCGCCTCGGGATCTTCGTGGGCTGCTTCCTCGTCGTCTGGGGTCTCGTCGCCACCGGCATCGTCCCGCGCGGCCTCGGCGGCTCGAACTACCTCTGGATCATCCTGCTCTCCCTGGTGATCTCCGCGCCGCTGAGCTTCGTGCTGCTGCGCAAGGAGCGCGACCGCGCCTCCGAGAAGATCGTCGCCCGCGTGGACCGCGCGAAGGCGAACATGGAGGCCAGCCGCACCATGGAGGACGAGGCGGACGACGCCGCCCGCGCGAACCGCGCGTAACTTACGTCACACGCAGGCCCCGGCCCCGGCACCGCACTGGTGTCGGGGCGCCTGTGTTTTCAAGGTAAATACGGCTTAAGGGGCATGCGGGCAGTGCACCCTACCCAAAGAAGCCCTTTGATGTTCTCAAAGCGCCGGTGTTAACGTTCCCGACATGAAGACGACAGCCGCGCCCCGCATCACCACGAGCGTCCCGCTCGTGGAGCGCCTGCACGTCGATCTCTGCCGCTGCATGTCCGCGGCCTGTCGCGCCTGAGCGCGCATCCCGATGCAGCGACGCCGTTGACCTCGTAACACGGTCGCCGCTCCCGTACGAAGCGAAGCCTCGCTGATCCCCGTACGCCCCCCCGCCTTGTCCCCCGCGTGTCATCACTGGAGTGCTTCCGTGTCCGCGAACACCACCCCCGCCGACGCGAAGCCGGCCTCCCCGAAGTCCGGCTTCCGTATACCGAAGGTCCCGTTCTGGGCGCAGATCGTGGGCGGTCTCGTCCTCGGTGTGCTGCTCGGCTGGCTGGCCCGCAGCCAGGACATCTCCTGGCTCGTCACCACGCTCGACAAGATCGGCGGCATCTTCATCCAGCTGCTGAAGCTGGCCGTCGCCCCGCTCGTCTTCTTCGCGATCCTGGTGTCGATCACCAACCTGCGCAAGGTCAACAACGCCGCGCGCCTCGCCACCCGCACCCTGCTCTGGTTCATGATCACGTCGCTGATCGCGGTCGCCATCGGCCTCGTCATCGGCCTGGTCACCAACCCGGGCGCGGGCACCGGCCTGACCCCGAAGGACGGCGGCAAGCCGGACCACGCGGGCTCCTGGATCGACTTCCTGACGGGCATCATCCCGACCGACGTCATCACGCCGTTCACCCAGCTGAACGTCCTGCAGATCGTCTTCATGGCCGCCGTCGCCGGTATCGCGATCCTCCAGATCGGCGAGAAGGCCAAGCCGATCCTGACCCTGTCGGAGTCGATCCTCGAACTCCTCCAGAAGGCCCTGTGGTGGGTCATCAAGCTGGCCCCGCTCGGCACCGTCGGCCTCATCGGCTACGCGATCGCCACCTACGGCTGGGACCTCATCAGCAAGTACGCGACCTTCACCGCCGACATCTACGTCGGCTGCGCCCTGGTCCTCTTCGGCGTCTACCCGCTGCTGCTCGCGACCGTCGCCAAGCTGAACCCGGTGCAGTTCTTCAAGGGCGCCTGGCCCGCCATCCAGCTGGCCTTCGTCTCCCGCTCCTCGGTCGGCACCATGCCGCTCACCCAGAAGGTCACCGAGCGCCTCGGCGTCCCGAAGGAGTACGCGTCCTTCTCCGTGCCGTTCGGCGCCACCACCAAGATGGACGGCTGCGCCGCGATCTACCCGGCGATCGCCGCGATCTTCGTCGCGCAGATCTTCGACATCAACCTCGGCATCGGTGACTACCTGCTCATCGCCTTCGTCTCGGTGGTCGGTTCCGCCGCGACGGCCGGTCTGACGGGCGCCACGGTCATGCTGACCCTGACCCTGTCGACGCTGGGCCTGCCGATGGAGGGCGTCGGCCTGCTCCTCGCGATCGACCCGATCCTCGACATGATGCGCACGGCCACGAACGTCGCCGGCCAGGCGCTCGTCCCGGTGATCGTCTCCGCCCGCGAGAACATCCTGGACCGCGAGGCCTACGACCACGCCACCTCGTCCCCGGTGGACGAGCCGCAGCAGGTGGCCGTCGCCGCCTGACGCGTCCCCCGGCTCGCACCACCCGGCGCACCGTGCCCCGTCTCCCGGATCTCCGGGGGCGGGGCACGGTCGTGCGCGGACGTAGGCTGAGCGGTGAACGGAGCACGTGGGAGAGGCGGCTGGGGTGGGCGGCGAGGACAGGGCCGAGGCGGCGCGGCAGAAGCGGTTGCCGCGGGCCGAGCGCGAGAAGCAGATGCTGGACGCGGCGGTACGGGTGTTCGGCGAGCGCGGCTACCGGGCGGCCTCGATGGACGAGATCGCCGAACTGGCCGGGGTCTCCAAGCCGCTGGTCTATCTGTACCTGAACTCGAAGGAAGAGCTCTTCACCGCCTGCATCCGCCGGGAGTCCGCCGCGCTGATCGCCGCCGTGCGGGACGGGGTCCGCACCGACGCCGCCGCCGACCGCCAGCTCTGGGAAGGGCTCACCGCCTTCTTCACGCACACCGCCGAGCACCCCGACGGGTGGGCGGTGCTGCACAGCCAGGCGCGGTCGGGCGGGGACCCGTTCGTCGCCGAGGTCGGTGTGATGCGGGACGAGATCGTCGCCTTCGTGACCGCGCTGATCGCCGCCGCGGCCCGGGAGGCGCACGGCGATCCCGAACTCGCCGAGCGGGAGGTCACCGGGCTCGCCCAGGCGCTCGTCGGCGCGGCCGAGGCGCTGGCCGGCTGGGCCAACTCCGACCGGTCCGTCTCCGCCGGGGAGGCCGCGGCGACCATGATGAACTTCGCCTGGTCCGGGCTCGGCAATCTGATGGACGGGCGGCGCTGGTCAGCGCGGTAGCGCGGTCACCTCGCCGGTCAGATGGACCCGGCCGCCGTCCTTGCCGGACCGCAGCTCGAAGGCCGGGCCCTGGGCCGCGTACGTCACCGTGCCCGGCAGCAGCACCGGCGCCCTGAACCGGGCCCGTACGCGGACGGGCCCGTGCGCGCCGAACTCCGCCAGGCACCGGGCCACCGTCCACATGCCGTGCGCGATGGCGCGCGGGAAGCCGAAGGCGCGGGCCGTGAGCGGGTGCAGGTGGATGGGGTTGCGGTCACCGGAGGCCGCGCCGTAGCGCCGCCCGAGGTCCCCGGCGAGCCGCCACTCGGTGCCGCCCGGGATCGGGTCAGGCTTCTCCTGCTCCTCCGGCGCCGGGGTGTCCGTGCGGTGCCGGGCGAGATACGTGCTGGTCGACTCCCATACGGGCGTCTCGCCGGTGTCGCCCGTGGGGCGCAGGGCGGTGACGAGGACGGCCTCGGTGCCGCGGTGGTGGGGGCGCAGCTCGGGGACGGCCACGGTCAGTTCGTAGGTGTCGGCCGGGGACAGGTCCCGTTGCTGGGTGATCTCGATCGAGGTGTGCACGAGGCCGAGCAGCGGCAGCGGGAACGCGCGGGCCGACATCAGGCGCATGGCGAGGGGGAAGCCCAGGATGTGCGGGTAGGTGACCGGGAGTTCGTCGCGGGTGGTGGGGTAGGCGCAGACGCGCTCGAACGCCGTGAGGTGCTCCGCGCGGATCCGGAGTTCCGTGATCCGGGCCGGGTCTCCGGGCGGGGGTGGAGGGGTGCCGGTGGGGCGGGGCCGCTTGAACGGCGACTGAAGCGCTCCGCGCAGCATCAGGGGGAGCAGGGCCGGGGTCGTCATGGTGGCGGGTCCTTGGGGTGGTGGGGTGGGGGCCGGTCGGGGTGTCGGTCGTCCGCGGCCCGGTGGGGCTTCTCGCGCAGTTCCCCGCGCCCCTGAGAGGCCTGCGGCCTTCAGGGGAGGCTGCGCGCAGCGCATGCCTCAGGGGCGCGGGGAACTGCGCGACCAGCCACAACAAAAGCCGCGCCACGGAACCCGGTGTCAGCGGAGCGTCAGGCTCCGAGGAGGCTTTGGCCGCAGACCCGGACGACCTGACCGTTGACGGCACCGGACGCCGCGAACCAGGACGTCGTCTCGGCGACGTCCACCGGAAGCCCACCCTGCCCGAGGGAGTTCATCCGGCGCCCGGCCTCCCGGATGAACAACGGAACCGCCGCCGTCATCTTGGTCTCGATGAACCCGGGCGCGACGGCGTTCACGGTCACCCCGTGCTCGGCGAGCGCGCGCGGCGCGAGCGAGCGGACGAGCCCGACGATGCCGGCCTTGCTGGCGGCGTAGTTGGTCTGCCCGGAGTTGCCCGCGATCCCGGCGATGGAGGCGGTGGCCACGACGGCCCCGCCGCGCCGCACGGCCCCTTCCTTGAGCAGCGCGTCGGTGGTGCGCAGCACACTGGCGAGGTTCACGTCGAGCACCGAACTCCACCGCTCGGCGGGCATGTTGGCGAGCCGCCGGTCCCGGGTGATGCCCGCGTTGTGGACCAGGACGTCCAGCCCGTCGGGCACGAACCCGGCGATGCGCTCACCGGCGTCCCCGGCCGTGATGTCGAGCGGCAGCGCCCGCCCGCCGAGCCGCTCCGCGACCTTCGCCAGGTCGGCCTCGGCGGACGGCACGTCGAGCAGCACGACCCGCGCGCCGTCGCGGACGAGCGTCTCGGCGACGGCCTCCCCGATCCCGCGCGCGGCGCCGGTGATCAGCGCGGTGCGCCCGGCGAGCGGCCGCGCCCAGTCCTCGGGGGCCGTCGACTCGGCTCCCGCGGCGCCGACTTCGACCACCTGGCCGCTGACGTAGGCGGACTTGGGGGAGAGCAGGAAGCGCAGGGTGGACTCGGCGCCGGCCACCGGACCCGCGACCCGCACCAGGTTCACGGTCCGGCCGCGCCCGATCTCCTTGCCGAGCGAGCGGACGAAGCCCTCCAGGCCCTGCTGCACCGCGGCCTGGTGGTGGTCGTCGGCCGACGGCCGGGCGCCGAGCACGACGACCCGGCCGCCGCTCGCGACGGACCGTACGACGGGGTGCAGCACGGCGTGCACCTCGGCGAGCGTGTCGATGTCGGCCACGGCGGTGGCGTCCACGACGACGACGGCGGGGCGCTCGGCGCTGGTGACGACGGTGAGCCCGGTGCCGCCCAGCATCCCGGCCAGCTCATCCCCGTACGCGGACGAACCCGCCGTGACGTGGAGCAACGGCCCCTCAAGGGTGGGGTGTTCGGGGGAGAAGCGGCGCAGCGGCGCCGGTTGCGGCAGCCCGAGGCGCTTGGTCAGGAAGCGGCCCGGGGCCGTGCCGGTGAAGTTCAGATAGCGGTCGGCCATTGTCCAACTCCCTGCTCGGTCGTAAATTTACTTCGGAGTAAGGTTACTCAGTAGTCAGGAGTTGTCGAGATGGCCTCAGCGAAAACCGCGAAAACCCCGGCGAGCCCGGCGGCGGGGGTGCCGCGTCGCGTCGCCGTCGTGGCCGGCAGCCGGATCCCCTTCGCCCGCTCCGACGGCCCGTACGCGACCGCGTCGAACCAGCAGATGCTGACCGCCGCGCTCGACGGCCTCGTGGAGCGCTGCGCGCTGCAAGAGCCGGGCTCCGTGGGCGAGTTCGTGGCCGGAGCGGTCCTCAAGCACAGCCGGGACTTCAACCTCGCGCGCGAGACGGTGCTCGGCTCGAAGCTCGATCCGCGCACCCCCGCGTACGACATCCAGCAGGCCTGCGGCACCGGCCTGCAAGCCGTGATCGCCGCCGCCAACAAGATCGCCCTCGGCCAGACCGAGAGCGCGGTCGCGGGCGGCTCGGACACGGCCAGCGACGCCCCGCTCGGCGTCAACGACGACCTGCGCAAGATCCTCCTCGAAGCACGCCGGGCGAAGTCCGCGGGCGCCCGGCTCAAGGCCCTCGCCCGGATCAGGCCCGGCCACCTCGTCCCCGACATCCCGCGCAACGCCGAGCCGCGCACCGGCCTGTCGATGGGCGAGCACGCCGCGGTCACCGCCCGCGCGTGGGGCATCGCGCGCGAGGCCCAGGACGAACTGGCCGCCACCAGCCACCAGCGGCTCGCCGCCGCGTACGACCGCGGGTTCCTCGACGACCTGGTCGTGCCCTACCGCGGACTGGAGCGCGACCAGAACCTCCGCCCCGGCTCGACCGTCGAGAAACTGGCCACGCTCAAGCCGGTGTTCGGCACGAAGCAGCCCGGCGCGACCATGACGGCGGGCAACTCCACGCCGCTGACCGACGGCGCGGCCGTCGTGCTGCTGGCGAGCGAGGAGTGGGCCGAGGCCCGCGGACTCGCCCCGCTCGCCTATCTGACCGCGTACGAGACGGCCGCCGTGGACTTCGCCGGAGAGGGCGGGGACGTCACGCGCGAGGGCGGCGACGGCCTGCTCATGGCGCCCGCGTACGCCGTGCCCCGGATGCTGGAGCGGGCCGGGCTCGGCATCGAGGACATCGACCTGTACGAGGTGCACGAGGCGTTCGCCTCCCAGGTGCTCGCCACCCTCGCGGCCTGGGAGAAGCAGGGCCTCGCACCGGTCGACCGGGACCGGCTCAACATCGCCGGATCCTCCCTCGCCACCGGCCACCCCTTCGCCGCGACCGGCGCCCGTATCGTCGCCACCCTCGCCAAACTCCTCTCGGAGCGCGAGGGTTCGGGGCGCGGTCTCATCTCCGTCTGCGCCGCGGGCGGCCAGGGCGTGACCGCGATCCTCGAACGCGCCTGAGGGCTGAGGGGTTACGGGGACTGGGGATCCAGCTTCAGCATGGCCTCCTCGTCCGGGGAACCGGCCGGCGCCTGGTACGTCACCAGGCGCTGGCCGCCGGTCCTGGCCAGCCGCATGACCTCGTACGTCAAGGTCATCGCGCCCGCCTTCGGGTGGGCGAAGGTCTTGGTGCCGCCGCTGCGCTCGTCCACGTCGTAGCGGTCCCAGATGCGGGTGAACTCCGGTGACTTGAGTAGCAGTTCACCGACCAGCGCGGTCAGTCGCGGATCGTCCGGGTCGCCGCCCGCGATGGCCCGCAGATGAGCCACCGACTTGATCACCGTCTCCTCCCACGGCACGTACAGCTCGCGGCCGACCGGGTGCAGGAAGAGATAGCGGGTGATGCTGCGCTGCTCGGCCGGCCAGTCCCACAGGCCCGGCAGCAGCCGGCGGCCCGACGGGTTCGCGGCGAGCATGACGTTGTAGCGGTTGACGACGTACGCGGGCAGCGGGCGCAGCGCCTCCAGCATGGTCAGCACCGACGGGCGCACCGTGTCGTCGTCGGTGGGGCGCGGCTCGTCGGAGTCGGCGGTCCGGCCGGAGGCCAGCTCGGCCAGGTCGTGCAGCCGCTCGTAGGCGTCGCCGCGCAGCCGCAGCGCGCGGCCGATGGCGTCGATCACGGCCGTCGACGGATTCGTCTCGCGGCCCCGCTCCAGGCGCGTGTAGTAGTCCACGCTCACCCCGGAGAGCGTCGCCAGCTCCTCGCGGCGCAGGCCCGGGGTGCGGCGCAGTCCGGTGCCCGCGGGCAGGCCGGCGTCGGCGGGGGTGACCTGGGCCCTGCGGGCGCGCAGGTAGCGGCCCAGTTCCGTGGTTTCAGCCATGCGTTCCATTCTCCACGGCCGCCCGGCGCGGTGAGGGGGTGTGTCAGGGCCAGGAACGAGGCACCCCGGTGAAGCGCGGCCTGCCACCTTCGCGCCGCCGGGCCCAGAGTGGTCGTCGTAGCGAGTGGCCGGGGGCTTCGGGCCCAGGGAGTGCATGTCACAGGGCCGCGGCCCGGGACCCCCGCCCACTCGCCCGTACCGGATCGACCGGATCGACCGGACCTGCCTGGAGGCTCGCGTGACCACCGTCGTCGCCACACCCACCGCCCGCGTGGCGGACGCCGCGGCCGTACCCGGCCGCCGGCCGCCCGCCGTCTTCGCCCTGATCGCCGCGCTGCTCGGCTTCACCGTCATCACCATCGACGTCTCGGCGGTGAACATCGCGCTGCCCGCCGTCGGCGCCTCCCTGCACGGCGGCATGACCGGCCTGCAGTGGGTCGTCGACGCCTACACGCTGCTCTTCGCCGGGCTGATGCTGTCGGCCGGCGCGCTCGCCGACCGGGCCGGGGCCCGCCGCGCCTACGCCTTCGGCGTCGGCCTGTTCACCCTCGCCTCCCTGGCCTGCGGGCTCGCCCCCGGCATCGGCACGCTCGTCGCGGCGCGCGTGGTGCAGGGCGCGGCGGCGGCCGTCGTCATGCCGGCCTCGCTGTCGCTGATCCGGCAGGCCTACGACGACGCGCGGCACCGGGCGCGGGCCATCGCGCTGTGGACGGTGGGCGGTTCGGTCGCCATGGCCGCGGGGCCGGTGCTCGGCGGTGTGCTGACCGAGTCGGTCGGCTGGCGGGCCGTGTTCTTCCTCAACCTGCCCGTCGGCGCGGCCATCCTGGCGCTGCTCGGCAAGGTCGCGCCGTCGCCGCGCAGGCCCGCCCCGATCGATGTTCCCGGGCAGGTCACGGCCGTGCTCGCGCTGGCCGGGCTGACCTTCGCCGTGATCGAGGGCGGGCACGCGGGCTGGACCTCGGTGCCGGTGCTCGGTTCGCTCGCCGTCGCCGTGATCTCCGCCGTCGCCTTCCGGGCCGTCGAGAAGCGGCACCGGGCGCCCGTGGTGCCGCCGGCCATGCTGCGCGACCGGACCGTCGCCGTCTCGCTCGCCGTCGGCTTCGCCGTCAACCTCGCCTTCTACGGCCTGGTCTTCCTGCTCGGGCTCTACCTTCAGCAGGCGCGGGGCATGTCCGCCCTGTCCGCGGGGCTGGTCTTCGTTCCGCTCGCCGTGATCATCACCTCCACGAATCTGGTCTCCCCGCGCGTCGCCGAGCGCATCGGCCGCCGGCCCGTCATCGTCATCGGCCAACTCGTCCTGGCGCTCGCCATGTTCGTCCTTCTCCCGCTCGACGCCGGTACGCCGATGTGGCTGGTGCTGCTGCTTCTGGTGCCGACCGGGCTCGGCGGAGCGTTCGCGGTGCCCGCGCTGACGGCGCTCCTGATGGACGCGGTGCCGGGGCCCCGGGCCGGGATCGCCTCGGGGCTGCTGAACGCTCTGCGGCAGACCGGTGGGGCGCTGGCCGTGGCGCTGTTCGGGTCGCTGGTGGCGGGGGCCGGGTTTTCCCTGCCGGGGATGCGGGTCAGCCTTGTCGTCGCGGGGTGTGTGCTGCTGGTGACGTCGCTGCTGGCCCGGCTGTTCCTCCCGGGAAAGGACCAGTGACGGTTCCCGTTCGCCCGGGCCCTGGGTTGTTCTTCGGGCGCGCCACCGTCGTGGCTGGTCGCGCAGTTCCCCGCGCCCCTGAGGCATGCGCTGACGCGCAGCCTCCCCTTGAGGCTGCGCTTCGCGCGCCTCTCCTTCAGAGGGGGCGCGCCTCTCTTGATGAGATGGTGCACGAAGTGCGCATCTCAGGGGCGCGGGGAACTGCGCGACCAGCCACGACGAGAGCCGCGCGTGACGTGTGGTTTTAGGGGCGCGGGGAACTGCGCGACCGGCCACGACGCGAGCCGCGGGCCAACGACGGCTCAAGGGCGCGGGGAACCCTCTGGGCGGGCGTAGCGGCCGGGTGGGACGCCCACCACCCGCTTGAAGTGCCGGGTCAGATGAGACTGGTCGTAGAAACCGACATCGGCCGCGACCTCCCCGGCAGCCCGCCCGGAAAGCAGCAACCGCCGGGCCCGATCAACCCGCCGAGCCATCAGATACTGATGCGGAGCGATCCCGTACGCGGCACTGAACGACCGTACGAGATGAGCCGGATGCACCCCCAGCAACCGCGCCGCCTCCTCCAGCCCGACCCCGTCCACCACCCGCGCGTCGAGCAACTGCCGCAGCTGATCGGCGACCCGCCCGTCCGGCGCGGGCCGGAGCGGATCCCCGGAGGCCGGCCGCAGGCGCTCGCGCAGCCGCTCACCCACGAGCGCCAGCCGCGCCGCCGCCTCCAGCTCGTCCCCGGGCCGGCCGAGCGCGGTGTGCAGCTGCCCGATCCGGTGCCGCAGCAGCGGATCGACCAGGTCGGGGGAGTCGGCGGCGGCCCCGACCAGCGAGGTGTCGAGGGGCCCGTCGGCGGAGGCCTCCAGATACAGCACCCGCTTGCGGAAGCCGTCCGGCGTCGCGGCCGAGCCGTTGTGCGGGACGCCGGGCGGCAGCAGCGAGACGGTGCCGAGCGGGGTGCCGTGCTCGTGCCGCTCCAGGTCGTAGCGGACCGCGCCCTCGTCGACGATCAGCAGGGTCCAGGTGTCGTGGACGTGCATCGGATAGGCGTGGTGCGTGAAATGGGCGTGGAAGACCTCCGTGACGCCCTTCACCTCGGGGCGCCACGCGGTGATCCGGTCCGGATCCGTTCCGCGTCCCGCCATGCAAAGAACGTACAAGACGCGGATGCGCCGCGCGCGGGAGTCTCAGGGCATGAGCACCGACCACGACTCCGCCGCCCCCGTCCGCTTCGACACCAAGATCGCCGTACTGCTCCGGGAGGACCTGGAGACCTGGCAGCGGCTGAACGTGACCGCGTTCCTGGTGAGCGGCCTCGGCACCCAGCACCCCGAGGTGATCGGGGAGCCGTACGAGGACGCCGACGCCACCCCGTACCTGCCGATGCTGCGCCAGCCGGTGCTGGTCTTCGAGGGCGGCAAGGAGACGCTGACGTCGGCGCACGCCAAGGCGGTGCAGCGGGGACTGCCGCGCGCCGTGTTCACCTCGGACCTGTTCACGACGGGCAACGACCGGGACAACCGGGCTGCCGTACGGGCCGTCGCCACGGACAGCCTCGACCTGGTGGGCATCGCCGTGTACGGGCCGAAGAACGCGGTCGACAAGATCCTGAAGGGCGCCCGGATGCACCCGTGAGCCGACCAGCCACGACGAGACCCGCAGCCGATCGCACACCCGCGCCGCCCCCACCTCACCGCTTCTTCGGACGCAACAACTGCTCCCGCAGAAAGGTGAGTTGGTGCGACGTCTCCACGGCGCGCCCCTCGTCCAGCGCCGTCAGGGCCAGCAGCAGCGCGTCGACCACCACCAGCGCGGCCAGCGCCTCCGCCGTGATTCCGGTCGGCGTGTGCGGAGCCGTGAGCACCGCGTCGACCCGCGAGCCGTATGCCTCCGCCAGCTCGTCCGTCACCAGCACCACGCGCGCCCCGACCGCCCGCGCCCGGTCCACGACCACGGTGAGCTCGGGCAGGTCGCGGCCGGGCTGGAAGATCACCACGGCGTCCCCCCGGCCCACCCCGAGCAGCCGGTCCGCGAGGGCGAACCCGGTGTCGCCCAGGAAGCGCGCCCGCCGCCCGATCCGCCCGAGCGCCAGCGCCAGATGCCGCGCGGCCAGTTCGGAGGCCGCGACCCCGTAACAGTGGATCTCGCCGGCCTGCGCCAGGATCCCCACCGCCTCCCGCAACGCGTCCCCCGGGGTCAGCCGCCGCGCGTGCTCGATGCGCTCGGCGGCCTCGTCGAACACCTCGCCCCAGATCCCGTCCAGGTCCTGCCCGACGTGGGCGATCCGGCGCTTGAGCCGTTCCTCGGGCGCCACCGC
Organism: Streptomyces sp. HUAS MG91; assembly: GCF_040529335.1. Classification (GTDB taxonomy): domain Bacteria; phylum Actinomycetota; class Actinomycetes; order Streptomycetales; family Streptomycetaceae; genus Streptomyces; species Streptomyces tabacisoli. The sequence continues at coordinate 4,887,391 of NZ_CP159534.1, forward strand.
GGACGTGAAGTCGTTCGCCAACTCGCGCTTCAGGGCGGGCAGTCCGGCGTACCCGAGCCGTTGCAGCGTGCGCACCACGCTGGCGTTGCTCGTGCCGCTCGCCGTGCCCAGCTCCTGCGCCGACGCGAAGAGCAGCGACTCGGCGGGCGCGCTGACCAGGTACTGCGCCACCGCCCGCTCGGACGTGGACAGCCCGTCCCACCGCTCGCGCACGACCGCCCGCAGCCGCGCGACCCCCTCGGTAATTTCCATTACAGGTATTGACTCTCGTGTGATGGTCGTTACTCTCCTGGTCAAAGCATTCCAAGTGGAGAGCGCTTCGTAATCAACATTACAGACAGCTGTGCAGGCAGCGCTGGACGAGCTCTCCGTGGCAAGGAGAACCATGGCATCCCGGATCCTTCCGGTCATCGACATCAGCGGCGCTCCTCTCGATCGCGGCCGCCAGTACGGCGAGGCGGTACGCCCCCGGCTGCACGCCGCGCTCGCCTACTACGAGGAGGCGTTCGGCCAGTCCGCCGGCCTCACCTGGGACCAGGTCACCGCCCGCGCCGCCCGCTGGCTGGAGCCGGTGCGCGACTACGCCCCCGAACTCCTCGACGAGATGCGGGGCATCGCCGACGGCGCGGGCGTCGGCCTCCTCGACGTGCTCGCCCTGAACGCCCGCGGCGAGGTCATCTACGACCGCTCGTTCAAGACCATGGCGGCCGCCGGGGAACCGGCCGAGGAGCCCGCCGAGGGCTGCACCTCGTTCGCCGCGTTCGGCGCGGCCAGCGGCGACGGCCACGTCTGGGCGGGCCAGAACTGGGACTGGCGGGCGGGCGTCGCCGACACCGTCGTCATGATCCGCATCGTGCAGCCGCCCAAACCCACCGTGATCATGCAGGTGGAGGCGGGCCAGGTCGGCCGCCAGGGCGCCAACTCCGCGGGCATCGCCCTCAACGCCAACGGCCTCGGCGGCCGCTTCAGCGACGCGATCGGCCTGCCTCAGACCGTCGTACGCCGCAGCGTCCTCGACACCCACACCGTCACCGACGCCCTCGACGTGCTGTGCCGCACCCGCGCCCACATCGCCAGCAACGCCCTGCTCACCTGCCGCGAGGGCTTCGCCGTCGACCTGGAGACCACCCCGGCCGGCATCGGCTGGATGTACCCGACCGACGGCCTCCTGGTCCACGGCAACCACTACCAGGCCGGTGTCCCGGCCGCCCTCGCCGCCGACTACCGGCCCCTGTCCTCCGACTCCCTCGTCCGCGTCCCGCGCGCCGAGCAGGGCCTCGCCGCCCTGCGCGCCTCCACCGGCCCCGACGAGTCCCGCAAGCTGATCAAGCAGGCCATGTCCGACCACCTCGGCCTGCCCGAGTCCCTGTGCACGCACCCCGACGCCCGCGCGCCCCAGATCAAGCACTGGATGACCCTGGTCTCCTCCTGCGTGGACCTGACCAGTGGCGACTACCACGTCACGGCGGGCACCCCGTGCGACCGCGACTACCAGCACCTGCCCTGGAACCTCTACGACGGCCCGTACGGAGACGCCAGATGACCACGGCACGACGAGGGAAACCGACGGCCCGCGCGGCGCTCACCGCGCTCACCGCCACCGCCCTGCTCGCCGCCACCGGCTGCGCGGGAGCCGACCGCCCCGCCGGGGGCACCGCCCTCCTCGACGCCTCCCGGCTGAAGCTCGACGCGACGACCCCCGCCGCCGCGTCCCCGCTGAAGAGGGCGAACTGGCTCCTGGAGGACGAGCCCGACTCCCTCGACCTCGACACCGGCGGATCCAGCGCCGGCCGCGTCGTCCTCACCAACGTCTGCGAGCGGCTCTACCAGCTCCAGCCGGACATGACGACGAAGCCGTTCCTGGCGCGCAGGGCCACCACGTCCGCCGACGGCAGGAAGCTCACCCTCACGATCCGCGACGGCGTCACGTTCCACGACGGCACGAAGCTGACCGCCGACGACGTCCTGTGGTCGCTGAAGCGGCACGCCGCCGACGGCATGGAGCAGTCCGACGAGTTCGGCAACGTCGCCTCGATGCGGAAGACCGGCCCCGACGAGGTCACCGTCCGCTTCACCCGCCCCGACGCCGTCTTCGCCAAGGCCCTCGCCGGAGACGCCGGCATCGTCTGGAACCGGCGCCAGGTGGAGAAGTCCGGCAAGGAGTACGGCACCCCCGGCCGGCCCGACGCCTGCTCGGGCCCGTACGAACTGGCCTCCTGGAAGTCCGGCGACTCCCTCACCCTGCGCGCCTACGACGGCTACTGGGGCAAGAAGCCGCTGACCCGCGAGGTCGTCTTCCGCTGGGCCGCCGACAGCGCCTTCGTCAACGCGCTGCGGACCGGCGCCGCCGACGGCGCCTACGCCGAGTCGCCGAACACGGCCGCCGCGCTCCTCGCCGACAAGGACCTCAAGCAGTACTACGGCCCCTCCACCGCCTCCCTCGTCCTCATCCCCACCGACCGCGGCGGCCTCGCCGACCCGCGGATCCGCCGCGCCCTCTCCCTCGCCCTCGACCGCAAGGGCATCGCCGAATCCGGCTTCGGCGGTCTCGTCCAGCCGTGGGCCACCCCCGTCGGCTCCGGCGCCTGGGGCTACGAGAAGACCGCGTTCGCCGCCGCGCAGAAGGAGCTGTCCGACTACGCGCCCGCCTCGCCCACCGACGCCGACATCGAGCGGGCGAAGCGACTGGTGAAGGCGGCCGACCCCGGCACCGACCCCGTCGTCATCGGCACCGACGCCACCCAGGGCCGCGCCGTCATCGCCAACGCCACCCGCGCCGCCCTCCAGAGCATCGGCGTGCGCGCCGAGATCAGGACGGTCCCCACCTCGCAGTTCGAGGAGTTCTACAGCGACCCCGCCGCCCGGTCCGACATCGACGTGCTCGTGGGCGACTGGTACATCTCCAAGGCCGACCCCATGGGCTTCTACAAGAACGGCAAGTCCGACTCGCCCAACAACTGGGCGGGCTTCAAGGACGCCGCCTACGACCGCAAGGTCACGGAGGCGCTCGGCACCCTCGACGACACCGAGCGGTCCGCGCTCGCGATCGACGTGCAGCGCGCGTTCGTGAAGTCGGCCGTCTGGATCGGGATCGCCCAGGTCCCCACGATCCTCGTCCTGGACCGCGGACTCACCGGACCCACCGCGTCCCAGGCCTACCTGTACTACCCGTGGGCGGCCGGACTCGGCGCGCGGAAGGACCCGTCATGAACCCAGCAGCCCTGCTCCGCCGTGTCACGGGCCTCGTCGCCACCCTCTTCGCCGCCTCCTTCGTCATCTTCGCCGCCGTCTACGCCGCCCCCGGCGACCCCGCGGTCTTCCTCGCGGGCGGCCGCGACAAGCTCACCCCCGAACGGCTCGCCGAGGTCCGCGCCCAGTACCACCTCGACGAACCGCTGATCGAGCAGTACGGCCGCTGGCTGTGGGACACCGCCCACCTCGACCTCGGCCGCTCCTTCAAGTACAGCGACCAGGTCGCCGACCTGATCGCCTCCCGGCTGCCCACCACCCTCGAACTCGTCGCGTACGCCACCCTCCTGTACGTGGTCCTCGGCGTCGGCGCCGGCATCCTCGCCGCCGTGAAGCGCTCCACCTGGGTCGACTCGGCGGTCGTCGGCGGTACCACCCTCTTCGCCTCCGTCCCGTCCTTCGTGGCGGCCATCGCGCTCGTCTCGTTCTTCGGCGTGAAGCTCGACTGGTTCCCGGTCACCGGAGCGGGCGAGGGGCTCGCGGGCACCGTCCACCACCTCACCCTGCCCGCGCTCTCCCTCGCCCTCGGCGCCCTCGCGATCATCAGCCGCGTCACCCGGCAGGCGATGGCGGACGCCGCGGCCTCCGACCACGTCGAGGCGGCCCGCGCCTCCGGCGTCCCCGAACGCGACATCGTCCGCCGCCACGTCCTGCGCAACGCGCTCGGCCCGATCGTCACCATGTGCGGCCTGGTCATGGCGGGCATGCTCGCCGGCACCGTCGTCGTCGAGACGGCGTTCGGCATCAGCGGCATCGGCTCGCTGCTCGTCAACGCGATCAACACCCACGACTTCCCGGTCGCCCAGGCGGTCCTGCTCCTGATGGTCACCGGCTACGTGGTCGTCACCACCCTGGTCGACCTGGCGCACCCGCTGCTCGACCCGCGTGTGAAGGAGGTACGCACGGCATGACCACGCTCACCCTCACCACCCCGGCCGGGTCCCGCCCGCGCCGCCCGCTGAGCGTCACCGTGGCCGGCGCGCTCCTCGCCCTCGTGGTGCTCGCCGCCCTGTGCGCCCCGCTCCTCGCGCCGTACGCACCCGACACCATCGACCTGTCGGCGTCCCTCGTCGGCACCGGCGGCGACCACCTCCTCGGCACCGACTCCTCCGGCCAGGACCTGCTCTCCCGCGCGCTGTACGGAGCCCGCTCCAGCCTCGTCGCCCCGGTGGCCCTCCTCGCGGTGGCCGCGGTCCTCGGTGTCACGCTCGGGGTGCTCGCCGCCTGGCGCGGCGGCTGGGTCGACACGCTCGTCTCGCGCCTGACCGACGTCATGTACGCGTTCCCGGGCCTGCTGTTCACCGTCCTGATCATCGCCGTCTTCGGCGCGGGCATGACCACGTCGGTGCTCGCCCTGGGCCTCGCCTTCACCCCGACGATCGCCAAGTACACCCGTTCCCTGGCCCTGGCGGAGACCCGCAAGCCGTACGTCGACGCCTACCGCGTCCAGGGCATGGGCGGCGCCCGGATCTGCGTCCTGCACCTCGTCCCGAACCTGGGCCGCGCGATCCTCGGCTACCTCGTCGTCCTCTTCGGCGAGGCCCTGATGTCCCTGGCGACCCTCTCCTACCTGGGCTTCGGCGCCCAGCCGCCGTCCTCCGACTGGGGGCTGATGGTCCAGGAGGGCCAGGCCGCCGTCGTCCAGGGCGCGCTGCTGCCCGCCCTCGTGCCCGGCACGGCCATCGCCCTGGTCGTCGTCTCCTTCAACGTCGTCGGGGTCTGGGCCGCCGACCGCCTCGGAAAGCAGGACCGACGATGACGCAGCTGCTGTCCCTGAAGGACCTGACCGTCGCCGTCCCCGGCACGGCCCGCCCGCTCCTCGACTGCGTCACCCTCACCGTCGCCGAGGGCGAAGTCGTCGGCCTGGTGGGGGAGTCGGGCTCCGGCAAGTCGACCACGGCGAAGGCCGCCCTCGGCCTGCTCCCGCCCGACGCCACCACCACCGGCACGGTCGAGGTGGCCGGGCGGGACGTCCTGGCCCTGCGCGGCGAGGAGTTGCGGGCCCACCGCTCCGACACCGTCGCGATGATCCACCAGGACCCGCGCGCCGCCCTCAACCCGGTCCGCCGCATCGGCGACTTCCTCACCGAACGCGGCGCCACGAAGGAGGGCGCCGCCGAACTCCTCGCCGCCGTGGGCCTGTCCGAGCCGGCCCGCCGGCTGCGCCAGCGCCCGCACGAACTGTCCGGCGGCATGCTCCAGCGCGTCGTCATCGCCGGCGCACTCGCGGCCCGCCCCCGCCTCCTCCTCGCCGACGAGGCGACCAGCGCCCTCGACGTGACGACCCAGGCGGAGATCCTCACCCAGCTCCGCGAGGTCCGCCGGGCCCAGGGCGCCGGCCTGCTCTTCATCACCCACGACCTGCACCTCGCGGCGGCCTACTGCGACCGGGTCTACGTCATGTACGCGGGCCGCATCGCCGAACACCGCACGGCGAAGGCCCTGTTCACCACCCCGGCCCACCCCTACACCCGCGGCCTGCTGGCCTGCTCCCCGACCCTGGGCGACGACCGCCCCCTCCACCCCATCCCGGGCAAACCCCCGTCCCTGGCAGAGTCCTTCGACGGCTGCCCGTTCGTGACCCGATGCCCAGAGGCGGAGGAGGCGTGCGGGACGTGGAGCCCGGAGCCGCACGGGCTGGAGGACGGCGGAGAGGTCACGTGCCGCAGAGCCTTGGGCAGTCTGCCGCCTGGGGCGGCAGGGTGGGCAAGGCGGCCCCCGGTGCCGAGCAACGAGAAAGAAGGGGTGAGCCCCAAGTGACCTCTACAGCACCGCTCCTGGACGTCACCGACCTCAGCAAGACCTACCCCCTCCCGGCCGGCGGCAGCCACACCGCGGCGGACGCCATCACCTTCACCCTCCACCCCGGCGGAGCCCTCGGCATCGTCGGCGAATCGGGCTCCGGCAAGACGACCGTCGCCCGCATGCTGGTCGGCCTGGTCCGCCCGGACCACGGCACGATCAAGGTCGACGGCACCGTCCGCCCGCCGAAATCCCCGCGCGGCCGTACCGCCCGCCTCGCCCGCGCCCGCCAGATCCAGATGGTCTTCCAGGACCCGTACATCTCCCTGGACCCGAGGCTGACCGCCGAGCAGTGCCTGCGCGCGGCCCTGCGCCTGCACGGCCGCGACCCGTCCCTGGCCGCGGAGCTCCTCGACCGGGTGGGCCTCGGCGCGCGGGAGGCGACCGCGCTGCCCCGCCGGCTCTCCGGCGGCCAGCGCCAGCGCCTGGCCATCGCCCGGGCGCTCGCCGTGGACCCGCGCATCCTGGTCCTGGACGAGGCGGTCGCGGCGCTGGACGTGTCGATCCAGGCCCAGATCCTCGGCCTGCTCGACGAGATCCGCCGCGACACGGGCGTGGCCCTCGTCTTCGTCAGCCACGACCTGGCCGTCGTCCAGCACGTCACCGACGAGGTCCTGGTGATGCGCCGGGGCCGGGCCGTCGAACAGGGGCCGACCCGCCGGGTGCTGACGGCGCCCACGGACCCGTACACCCGGCTGCTGCTCGCCTCGGTGCCCGGCGAGGGCTGGGACCCGGCCGACGCGGTGACGGCCCGCGCCGCGCTCGCCTGACCGCACCGGAAAAGGCAGGAGCCCCGCTGCCGTGAGGCGCGGGGCTCCTTGGGTACTGCTCTAGGTTCCGGATCAGATCACGACTGGCACCTGCCAGGTGATCTCAGTGATCGGAAGGTCACATGGGGGTGACGTTCTCCGCCTGCGGGCCCTTCGGACCCTGCGTGACGTCGAAGCTGACGGCCTGGTTCTCCTCGAGGGAGCGGAAGCCGTTCGCGTTGATCGCCGAGTAGTGGACGAAGACGTCCGGGCCGCCGCCCTCCTGGGCGATGAAGCCGAAGCCCTTTTCAGCGTTGAACCACTTCACGGTTCCGGTAGCCATAAGCCCTCCTATGGGCCAAAGGGTTGCCCTGCTCCAGAACCTGCAAATGCGCTTGCGAACAACTGCAAAAGTCTGAAAACGACGAGAGCCCGCGGTCACATGCTCCGCAGGCTCTGTACTGCAAGGGAAACCAAACTGCAACTTGCGGCGAGCCTAGCACGCAGCCAGCCGAACGCAATAGAGGGCAAGATCACGTCACCCACAGGTTTGACGCGATCCCGATTCGGGTTGACAGAACCCGCCCGGGGGCCCGGAGCATGCACCGTATCTCATGGGGTCTAGCCTCGCCGATGTGGACAATTCTCCCGAGACTCCCCAGGCTGCGCGGCGCACCCGTCCGCGCGTGGGCCACATCCAGTTCCTGAACTGCATGCCCCTCTACTGGGGCCTGGCCAGGACCGGTTCGCTCCTCGACTTCGAGCTCACGAAGGACACCCCGGAGAAGCTCAGCGAGCGGCTCGTGCGGGGCGATCTGGACATCGGTCCGATCACCCTCGTCGAATTCCTCAAGGCCGCCGACGACCTGGTGGCCTTCCCCGATCTGGCCGTCGGCTGCGACGGCCCCGTCATGTCCTGCGTGATCGTGTCGCAGGTGCCCCTCGACCAGCTGGACGGCCGCCGGGTCGCCCTCGGCTCGACCTCGCGCACGTCGGTCCGGCTCGCGCAGCTCCTGCTCGCCGAGCGCGTCGGCGTGTCGCCCGACTACTACACGTGCCCGCCGGACCTCGGCCTGATGATGCAGGACGCGGAGGCCGCCGTCCTCATCGGTGACGCCGCCCTGCGCGCCAACCTGCACGACGCGCCGCGGCTCGGGCTCCAGGTGCACGACCTGGGCGCCATGTGGAAGGAGTGGACGGGCCTGCCGTTCGTCTTCGCCGTATGGGCCGCGCGCCGGGACTACGCGGAGCGGGAGCCGGAGATCACCGGCCAGGTGCACGAGGCGTTCCTGGCGTCGCGGGACCTCTCCCTCGACGAGGTCGGCAAGGTCGCCGAGCAGGCGGCCCGCTGGGAGGCCTTCGACGAGGCGGTCCTGGAGGAGTACTTCACGACACTCGACTTCCGGTTCGGGCCGCCGCAGCTGGAAGGCGTCACGGAGTTCGCGCGCCGGGTCGGGGAGACCACCGGATTTCCCGCCGATGTGAAGGTCGAACTTCTCGGACGGTGAGCCCGCGGGCGCCCGCCGGAATTCCACGGTGAGCCGTACACGGAATTCCGGTGAACACTGTCCTTATTTCTTTGGTTCCGATATGAAATCGGGCTGGGCCGAACGCCGTATGAGCTGTGCGGCACAGGGCCTACTCTGCTGGGGTGCGTGCCGTCTCAGGACCCGGGGGAGGTTCTTCGCATGCAGCCCCTTCAGGCCGACGAGCCGACGACGGTCGGCCCCTACCGGCTCCTGGGCCGGCTCGGGGCCGGCGGGATGGGCCGGGTGTACCTGGGCCGCAGCGCGGGCGGCCGGACCGTCGCCGTCAAGATCGTCCACCCGCACTTCGCGCTCGACGACGAGTTCCGGGCGCGTTTCCGGCGTGAGGTGGCCGCGGCCCGGCGGGTCGGCGGCGCGTGGACGGCCGCGGTGCTCGACGCGGACCCCGAGGCGCCGGTGCCGTGGGTGGCCACCGGATACGTCGCCGGGCCCGCGCTCGCCCAGGCGGCCGGTCCCGGCCGGGCGCTGCCCGAGCACTCCGTACGGGTCCTGGGCGCCGGGCTCGCCGAGGCGCTGGCGGCCGTGCACGGCCTGGGCCTGGTCCACCGTGACGTGAAGCCGGCCAACGTCCTGCTGACCGTCGACGGCCCGCGCCTCATCGACTTCGGCATCGCGAGGGCCACCGACGGCACCGCGTCCCTCACCTCCACCGGCGTCTCCATCGGCTCGCCCGGCTACATGGCGCCCGAGCAGATCCTCGGCAAGGGCGTCACCGGCGCCTCCGACGTCTTCTCGCTGGGCGCGGTCCTGGTGTACGCGGCGACGGGGGAGTCCCCCTTCCCCGGCGACTCCTCGGCCGCGCTGCTCTACAAGGTCGTCCACGAGGAGCCCGAACTGGGTTCCCTGGGCGGCGAGTTGCGCGACATCGTCGCCGCCTGCCTGGCGAAGGCGCCCGGCGACCGGCCCGCCCCCGAGGACGTGGCACGCCGGCTGGCCCCCGAGGGCGCGGCGGCCCTGGTCGCGGCGGGCTGGCTGCCCGGGGCGCTGGTCGAGCAGGTGATGCGGGGCGCGGCGCGGCTCCTCGACATGGAGGGCACCGACCCGGCCACGGGACCGGTCGGCTTCAGCAGCCCGGCCGTCACCGGCGACGCGCCGGGCGTCTTCGGACCGCCCGACCCGTCGTACACGGCCGTACCGGCGCAGCGCGCCGAGGCCGCGGCGGGAGACGCGGTGGAGGACGCCAGACCCGGGCGGCTGTCGATGTCCGTGTCGGCGACCTCGACCCCGGCGACCGCGAACGGGCGCGGCCGCAAGGTCAGTTGCTCGGTCGCGCTGGCCGTGGCGGGGGCGCTGGCCGCGGTCACCGTGGGCGGGATCCTGGTCGTGAACATGCTGCCGAGCTCCGGGGACCGGGACTCCGGCAGCTCGGCGGGCGGGGCACGGCCCCCGATGTCCTCGACGTCCGCCCGCCCGTCGGCGTCGCCCTCCCCGTCGACCGCCGCTCCGCAACCCTCCGGCACCGTCCCCTCCTTCTACCTCGGCACCTGGGAGGGGAAGGCCACGGTGCTGGGCATCCAGGCCGACACCTACCGCGTCGAGCTGAAGCAGACGGGCGTCGGCCGCCGCCTCGGCACCGTCACCTCGACCGACCTGACGGGCAACCGCTGCGTCGACGAACTGACCCTGAAATCCGCCACCGCGACCGAAGTGGTGGCCGCCGGCAAGAAGATCTCCGGCGACGACTTCAAATGCGCCGACGGCTCCAGCACCGTGCACCTGACCCGCGACGGCACGGGCCTGCGCTACACCTCCGAGTACCCGGAGGCGGGCAACCCGACGGCGGACCTGAGGCGCGTGGGGCGGTGACCGGTCCGCTGCTCGTGCTCGCCGCCCTGTGGGGCGCCGCCACCGGGGTGCTGCTGCCCCGCGCCGCCTACCGCCTCTCCGTCGAACCGGACGAACCCTGGCGCCCGGCCCGCGGCTGGCTCGGCCCCCGGCCGGGCCCCGCCGCCCCGCTCCTGGCCGCCGTCACCGCCGCCGCCTGCGTCCTGCTCGCCGCCGCCACCGACACCCGCCCCGAACTGGCCGCCTGGCTGCTGCTCGCGCCGCTCGCCGTGCTCCTCGCCACCGTCGACTTCGCCGTGCACCGGCTGCCCGACGTGCTGACCCTGCCGTTCGCGGGCGCGGCCCTGCTCGCGCTCGGCGCCGCCGCGCTGCTGCCGGAGCCCGGCGGGTCGTGGCGCGGGGCGGTGCTGGGGGCGCTCGGCATGGGCGCCGGGTATCTGGTGCTGCACCTGGTCAACTCGCGGGGCATGGGGTTCGGCGACGTGAAGCTGGCGCTCGGGCTCGGTGCGGCGCTCGGCTGGTACGGGCTCGGGGTGCTGTTCCTCGGGGCGTTCGCGGGCGTGCTGTTCAACGGCCTGTACGCGCTCGTCCTCGTCGCCGCCCGGCGCGCGGGCCGCAAGACCGAGATCCCGCTGGGCCCCTTCATGATCCTCGGGGCGTACGCGGGGGTTCTGCTGGGTGCTCTGGCGGCCTGACGTACGCTGAGAATTCAGCTCTATCTCCTCTGAAAGGGGCCCGCACGGTGACCGAGAAGGCCGCACTGCAGTCCGTCCTCGACCGTGCCGCCGCCGGCGGGCGCATCACCCCGGAAGAGGCCGTCGCCCTGTACCGCGACGCCCCGCTGCACGCACTGGGCGCCGCCGCCGACGCCATCCGCCGCCGCAAGTACGCGGGCATCGAGCACATCGCCACGTACATCATCGAGCGGAACATCAACTACACGAACGTGTGCGTCACGGCGTGCAAGTTCTGCGCCTTCTACGCGGCCCCGAAGGACACCAAGAAGGGCTGGACCCGCGACCTCGACGACATCCTGCGCCGCTGCGCGGAGACGATCGAGCTGGGCGGCACCCAGATCATGTTCCAGGGCGGCCACCACCCGGACTACGGCGTGGAGTACTACGAGGAGCACTTCTCCGCGATCAAGAAGGCCTACCCCGAGCTGGTCATCCACAGCCTGGGCGCCTCCGAGGTCGAGCACATGGCCCGTATCTCGAAGGTGTCCGTCGAGGAGGCGATCCAGCGCATCCACGCGGCCGGGCTCGACTCCTTCGCCGGTGCCGGCGCCGAGCTGCTCCCCGAGCGCCCGCGCAAGGCCATCGCCCCGCTGAAGGAGTCCGGCGAGCGCTGGCTGGAGATCATGGAGACCGCCCACAACCTGGGCGTCGAGTCGACCTCCACCATGCTCATGGGTACCGGCGAGACCAACGCCGAGCGCATCGAGCACCTCCGCATGATCCGCGACGTGCAGGACCGGACGGGCGGCTTCCGGGCCTTCATCCCGTACACGTACCAGCCGGAGAACAACCACCTCAAGGGCCGCACGCAGGCCACGCTCTTCGAGTACCTGCGCATGATCGCCATCGCCCGGATCTTCCTGGACAACGTCCAGCACATCCAGGGCTCCTGGCTGACCACCGGCAAGGAGGTCGGCCAGCTGTCGCTGCACTACGGCGCCGACGACCTCGGCTCGATCATGCTTGAGGAGAACGTCGTCTCCTCGGCCGGTGCCAAGCACCGCTCGAACCGCATGGAGATCATCGACCTGATCCGCAAGGCGGGCCGCGTCCCGGCGCAGCGCGCCACCACGTACGAGCACCTCGTCGTGCACGACGACCCGGCGAACGACCCCGTCGACGACCGGGCCTCCTCGCACATCTCGTCCATCGCGATCGAGGGCGGCACGGCGCACCCCGAGCTCAAGCTCGTCTCCACCAACTGAGGCGCCCGGTAACCCCGTGCTGACACTCCACACCGTCGCCGACGGGTCGTCCGTCGTCGTCGACGGCGCCGTCGTCGCGGCGCTCGGCCCGTACGAGGAACTGGCCGCCGCCCATCCCGGGGCCCGGGTGCGGCGGTGGCCCGGGATCCTCACCCCCGGGCTGCTCAATCCGTACGGTCCGGAGATCCTGGAGCACACGTACCACCCGGATCCGCGCGAGGCCGACACGCGCGGCACCGTGCCGATCGGCGGGGAGCGGGCGCGGGAGATCTTCCGCGCCGATCCCTCGCTGCTCGGGGCCAGTGCGCGGCGGGGGGTGCAGCGGTTGTTCGCGCACGGGACGGTCGCCGTCGCCGGTGAGCTGCGCTCCAAGGCCGTCCTCGATGTGGCGCAGCGCTCGGGGCTCGTGTTCGCGGCGCGGCCGGACCGCCTCCCCGGGCCCGTCTCCCTCTCCCCGAAGCCGCTGGTCCTGCTGCCCGCCCTCGCGGTGGGCGGGCCCGCCCGTTTCGCCGTCTTCGACGTCTCCGACCGGGCCGAGCTGGTCGCCCGCGGCGCGTCCACGTGCGTGGCCACCGTGATCGACGGCCGCCTCCTCTTTCGCGCCCGCTGACCTTTCCGCCCGGGGTCTTGGTGGCGGCCGGCCGCGCAGTCCCCCGCGCCCCTGGGTGGTTCTTCGGGCGCGCCACCGTCGTGGCTGGTCGCGCAGTTCCCCGCGCCCCTGAGAGGCCTGCGGCCTTCAGGGGAGGCTGCGCGGAGCGCATGCCTCAGGGGCGCGGGGAACTGCGCGAGAAGCGGCCACCGGCCGTCAGTCGACGTACGACCCAGGGGCGCGGGGAACTGCGCGGCCGGCCCGGGCGGTGGACGAGGCGCTGCCCCGGGCAAGAAGGGCTCCTGCCACAATGACGGAGTGACCCGTGCATCCCTGGACAAGCAGCCCCGCGAAGTCGCCTCGATGTTCGACGACGTGGCGGAGAAGTACGACCTCACGAACGACGTGCTGTCCCTGGGACAGGCACGGCTGTGGCGCAAGGAGGTCGCCAAGGCCGTCGACGCCCGCCCGGCGCAGAAGATCCTCGACCTCGCCGCCGGCACCGCCACCTCCTCCCAGCCCTTCGCCCAGGCCGGCGCCTACGTGGTCCCCTGCGACTTCTCGCTCGGCATGCTGCGCGTGGGCAAGCAGCGCCACCCCTGGATGCCGTTCACGGCCGGCGACGGCACGAAGCTGCCGTTCAAGGACGACACGTTCGACGCCGTCACCATCTCCTTCGGCCTGCGCAACATCCAGGACACCGACGCCGCGCTGCGCGAGCTGTACCGCGTCACCAAGCCCGGCGGCCGGGTCGTGATCTGCGAGTTCAGCCACCCCACGGCCGCCCCGTTCCGCACGGTCTACACCGAGTACCTGATGCGCGCCCTGCCGCCCGTCGCCCGCGCCGTCTCCTCGAACCCGGACGCGTACGTGTACCTGGCCGAGTCCATCCGCGCCTGGCCCACCCAGCCGGAACTCGCCGTCCGCCTCCAGGACGCCGGCTGGCAGAAGGTCGCCTGGCGCAACCTCACGGGCGGCATCGTCGCCCTGCACCGCGGCACCAAGTAGACATTGGATCTGTAACGGTTCAACCTCACTGATTTCACAAGGAGTTGAAGGGAACCGGCGCGGCGGGAAGATATGTCCGTTGATGACGCGGTGACACCTCGTGACGGGGTGGCACCTGTGCGTCCACGGATCGGAGCGCCCCATGACGTCGTTCTGCCCGCACTGCGGAGCCGAGGCTCCGACAGAGGCCCGCTTCTGCATGAGATGCGGGAAGGAGCGCTCCCCGCAGTTCCCGCCCCCGGCGACCCCGACGGCCCTGGACCAGCCCCTGCCGCCGGTCCCCGCCCACCAGCCGCCGCCCGCCCCTCCGGCCCACCCGCCGGGCCCCTCCGGCCCGTCCCCGGTCGGCGCGTTCTTCGGGCGGGCCCTGCGCGGTGACTGGGCCGGTGCGGCGCAGGCCGCGCTGTGGCCCGTGGGGCTGCTGCTCGTCGGGGCCGTGGCGCTCGCGATCCCCGGCTACGGCCAGAACCCGGACGCCGACGACGTCGTCGGCTTCGGGGACCGGCTGCGGATCGCCCTCACCGCGCTGATGCACGGCCTCGGCGGCAGCTTCCGGGTGACCGCGGCGACCGGCGGCGGCTCCTCGCTGTTCGACAGCGCGTCCGGCACGTCGGCGAGCGGCGCGCTCGACCTCTTCATGCCGCCGCTCCTCGTCCCCGTGCTGTGGTGCGCGGCGCTGCTGATCGGCGTACGGGTGCTGCGGGCGCGCCTGCTACTGGCGCCGCCGCCGCCCGCGCGCACCCTGGGCCCGGAGACCGCGGTCCGGGTCGGGCTGCTCGCCATGGCCGGGACGGTCGTGCTCGCGCTGTTCGGGCAGCCGACGGTCCAGCAGGTCGCGTTCCACACCTCGCCGTTCCTGGTGGCGCTGTGCACGCTGGCGCTCGGTGTCGGCGTCACCGTCGCCGCGTTCCAGCGGGCCGACATCGTCCAGTGGCTCACCGTGCGCCCCGGCGTCGCCGCCGCGAGCCGTGCCTTCGGGTCCGCGGTGCGGGCGATGGCCTGGGTGCTGCCGCTGGTGCTCGTCGCGGGCTTCGTCGTCGGCATCGTCGCCGACGACGGCCGGGACGGCGGCGACGTCGACAACGCCACCGGCGGCAGCGTCGCCGCCGGCATCGTGCTGCTCGCGCTGTACCTGCCCAACCTCGCGGTGACCGGCCTCGGCTTCGTGTGGGGCGCGCCCTTCGAGGCCGATCTGCGCGGCTCCGGTCTCAGCGGCGGTCGGTACGAGCACGACGCGTACGGGCTGGGACAACTCGGCGACGACGTCGGCAGCGGCGCCGTCATCGGGGTACTGGCGTTCGGCCTGGTGCTCGCGCTGCTCGTCGGCGTGCTCATCGCCCGGCGCTCGCGGGACCGCCGCGAGCTGTACCTCGGTGGCGGATTCTTCTGCGCGCTGCTGCTCGTCCTCGGCGCCGTCAGCGGGTTCTCCATGAAGACCTCGGGCGGCCTCACCGGCGAGATCTCCTTCGGGGGCACCGGCGAGGGCGGCCTGAGCGTGCCGGAACTGCTGCTGTTCGGGCTGCTGTGGGTGGGCGGCGGGATCCTCCTCGCGCCGTACCTGCTGCGGCTCGGCGGACGCGGCCCGTGGCCCGCCGCCGCGCCGGACGCCGCGCCCTTCGCCACCGGCCCGCACGAACCGCTCCCGGCCGGCGGCTTCGCCGACGCGCCCACCCGGACCGGCTCCCTCCTCCCGCCGCCCCTGCCGCCGCACGGCCCGCCGCCGCCCGTCCCGGCCCGGCAGGCCGACCGGCGCGCGGGCGTCTGGGCCGCCACCCTGCTCGCCGCCCTCGTCGTCGGCGGCGGCGCCGCGGCCGGTGTGCTGCTGCTCCGGGACCGGGGCGACGGCACCGACGACGCCAAGGACAACGCGCCGGTCGCCGCGCAGACGGAACAGACGGCACAGACCGCGCCGGGCGGCGGCACCGGCACGTCCCCGGCACCGTCCGCGCCGCCCACGCCGACCCCGGGCCAGGACACCGCCGTGCCCTCGGCGACGCCCGCGGTCCCCGCGGGCTACCGCCAGGTCGTCGACCCGCAGGGCTTCGCCTTCACCGTGCCCGGCGCCTGGAGCCGGACCGGCGTCAAGAACGGCAGCCAGATCACCTACTCGGGCGGCACCGGCCAGGAGAAGTACCTCGTCGGAGTGATCCCGATGGCGCCCTACACCTCGTACGAGAACTTCCAGAACCTGGAGAGGCACGCCGAGGACGACCCGAAGAAGTCGGGGTACCAGCGGATCCGGCTGGAGCGGAACACCTTCCAGGGCCGGCCGGGCGCCCTGTGGGAGTACACGTACCAGGACGGCACCGGGCGGACCGTCCACGGCATCGACCAGTCGTACATCGCCGCCGACGGCACCGAGTACGCCATCTTCCTCACCGGCGCCGACGCCGACTGGTCCGGGCTGCGCGAGACCTACCGGATCGGGCTCGACTCCTGGCGGCTCACCGACACGGAGTGAACGGCGACGGCGCGGCGGGCTCACCGAGTTCGCGGCGCATGCCACCGCCCCGCGGACCCGGATCGCGGGGCTCGCGCACCCCCGCGCCACCGCCGCCCTCGCCCTCCCCGAAGTCGAACCAGACCGTGACGGCGGCGTCCCGGGGGATCTCCGCACCGGGCGGCGGGTACTGGCGCACCACATGGTCCACGGCGGCCTCGGCGAGCGCGGGCCGGTCCGCGGGGACCAGCCGCAGACCGAACGCCAGCACCGCGGCCTGCGCGTCGACCGCCATCAGGCCGACGAGCGCGGGCACGTGCACTTCCGGTGGGCCGGGTGTGCTGGGCGTATCGGGTGTATCGGGCGTCTTCGGCACAGATGTCACCCCCAGGCGGTACCGGCAGGGTAGACCGCCCCACCGCCGCCAGGAAGGCCGCGGACGCCCGGGAACGGCGGTCCGCGCTACAGCGCCAGCCGGAAGCAGTGCCCCTGACGGCCCGTCGGCGTCACGAACGTCTCGGCCAGCTCCATGCCGAGGCGCCGGGTCACCGCGATCGAGCGGGTGTTGAGCGCGTCCACCATCGCGACGACGCTCGGGACCCCGGCCTCCCGCAGCCGGTCGACCGTGGTGACCGCGGCCGCGGTGGCGTACCCCTGGCCCCAGTACGCGCGCCCGAGCCGCCAGCCGATCTCGATCTCGCCGACCGGCCCCCAGGCGTGCCGCCACGGCTGGGCCCCGGCGAAGCCCATCACCTCGCCCTCCCCGTTGACCAGGGACCACAGGCAGTAGCCCAGTTCGGCGTCGTGCATGCGCTGGCGGGCCGTCGCCTCGTGATGGACCGACAGCTCGGCCGCGGCGGCCCGGCCGCCGAGGAACTCCATGACGTCCGGGTCGTCGAACACCCGGTGCCAGGCGAAGGCGTCCTCATGGGTGGGGACGCGCAGATCCACGGCGGGAAGAGTTCGGGTCATGGGCTGGCCCTTCGGCTGGGTGATCGGTACCGCTGAATAGACTGCCCATGTCCGTGCCCCGCGGCACACCGTTTTCGAACCTGGGGAGAACCCGCCGTGACCGAACAGTCCAAGCCCCTCACCGAGAACACCGCGGACGTCATCGTGGTCGGCGCCGGGCCGGCCGGTTCGACGACCGCCTACTACCTCGCCAAGGCGGGCCTGGACGTCCTGCTCCTGGAGAAGACGGCGTTCCCGCGCGAGAAGGTGTGCGGCGACGGTCTGACCCCGCGCGCCACCAAGCAGCTCGTCTCCATGGGCATCGACATCTCCGAGGAGGCGGGCTGGCTGCGCAACAAGGGGCTGCGCATCATCGGCGGCGGCGTCCGCCTCCAGCTGGACTGGCCGGACCTCGCCTCGTACCCGGACTACGGGCTCGTCCGCAAGCGCGACGACTTCGACGAGCAGCTCGCCCGGCAGGCGCAGAAGGCGGGCGCGCGCCTGTACGAGCAGTGCAACGTCGGCGCCCCGATCATCGACGACCGCACCGGCCGCATCACCGGCGTGCACGCCAAGCTCGGCGACGAGAAGCGCGAGGTCACCTTCCACGCCCCGCTGGTCGTGGCGGCCGACGGCAACTCCACGCGCCTCTCGCTCGCGATGGGCCTGCACCGCCGCGAGGACCGCCCGATGGGCGTCGCGGTCCGTACGTACTTCACCTCGCCCCGCCACGACGACGACTACCTGGAGTCCTGGCTGGAGCTGTGGGACAAGCGCGGGCCCGGCGAGGACCGCCTCCTGCCCGGCTACGGCTGGATCTTCGGCATGGGCGACGGCACCAGCAACGTGGGCCTGGGCATCCTCAACTCCTCCAAGGCGTTCCGCGAGCTGGACTGGCGCGAGGTCCTGAAGGCCTGGTGCGCGTCGATGCCGGAGGACTGGGGCTACACGCCGGAGAACATGACGATGCCGATCCGCGGCGCCGCCCTCCCGATGGCCTTCAACCGCCAGCCGCACTACACCAAGGGCCTGCTCCTGGTCGGCGACGCGGGCGGCCTCGTCAACCCGTTCAACGGCGAGGGCATCGCGTACGCCATGGAGTCCGGGCAGCTCGCCGCCGACGTCATCGTGCAGGCCCACGCCCGCCCGACGGACACCAGCCGCGAACTCGCCCTCCAGCGCTACCCGCAGATCCTCAAGGACACCTACGGCGGCTACTACACGCTGGGCCGCGCCTTCGTGAAGATGATCGGCAACCCGAAGGTCATGAAGATCGCGACGCAGCGCGGTCTGACCCACCCGATCCTGATGAAGTTCACCCTGAAGATGCTCGCCAACCTCACCGACCCGACGGGCGGCGACGCGATGGACCGCATCATCAACGGGCTGAGCAAGGTCGCGCCGAAGGCCTGATCCGCCCCGGTTTTGCCCGGTCAGGCAGCTCGGGGCAGGCTGGAGGCATGATTTTCATCGCCGTGAAGTTCACCGTCCGCCCCGAGCACACCGATTCCTGGCTGGAGAAGACCGCCGCGTTCACCGCCGCGACCCGCGCCGAGGAGGGCAACCTCTTCTTCGACTGGTCGCGCAGTGTCGAGAACCCGGACCAGTTCGTCCTGATCGAAGGGTTCCGGGACGGCGACGCGGGCGCCGCGCACGTCGGCTCCGACCACTTCAAGGCCGGCCTCGACGCCATGGCCCCGCTCATCGCGAGCACCCCCGAGATCATCAACGCCGACATCCCGAACGAGGGCTGGGGAGCGATGGGGGAGCTGGCGCCGCAGGGCTGAACCACCGTGAGGCCCGGCCGACTTCAGTGATCTGTGATGATCCTGTGACGCTCATGTGGGCAACGGTCGACGCGCGTCAACAGTCGGAGGGAGCGAGTCGCAACCGGGCTCGCTCCCTCCGACCGCGACAAAGAGAGCGTTGATGAGACGTCACATCCGCACGCGCGCCTTCCCGGCCGCCCTCGGGCTCGCCGCCGCCGCGGCGCTGGCCGCCGCCGGGCTCGGCGCGGCCGTCGCCCCCGCGCTCGCCGCCGACGGTGCCCCGCTGACCGTCGCCATCACCGGCGAGAACCGTGTCGACCTGTCCCTCCAGGGCGACAACGGCGACCCGAGCGAACCCCAGGTCACCCTGCGGCTCGCCGCGCCGGGCAGCGACGAACCGGGCGACGACGGCGTCATCCCCGTGGTCCACCACGGCGACTACAAGATCAAGATCGATGCCTCCGGGCTCAAGGGCGTCGCCGCCGTGAAGCTGCCTTGCGGCGGCACCGGCCTGACCGCCGTGTGCACCGGCGACGAGATCAACGCCGGCGAGGACTACAACCGCCTCGGCGGCATCCGCCTCGACACCACCGACGAGAGCGCGGCCGGCGACTTCGGCAGCATCGAGGTGACCGGCGAGGGCGAGGGCGTCAGCTTCACTCCGCTGACCATCGACGTCCTGGTGGGCGGACCGGAGTTCCTCAACCACGAACTGGCCGAGCCCAAGGGCTTCGAAGCCGGTGACACGTACGAGGCGCCGGTCGGCTTCCGCAACGCGGGCGGCATGGCCGCCGACGGCGCCGTGCTGCGCTTCCACGGCTCGCGCGGGCTCGACTTCCCCGACAGCTACGGCAACTGCGCGTACAAGAAGACCACCGACGGCCCGCTGCTGCGCCAGGGCACGGACGCGATCTGCACCTTCTCCGGCAGCTACGAGGCGGGCGAGGCCTACGCCCTCGCCGAGCCGCTCAAGGTGGCGACGGCGGACTTCGCGCTGCTCGACATCGTCAACTACGGCTTCTCCGCGGTCGCCCCGGCCAAGGCGAAGGCCCTCCTCGACGACGACGGCTACACGCCCGGCACCGGTGCGCCCCTGACGCTGAAGGAGGCCCCGGGCGCCGCCCCGGCCGACTACACGCGCTACGCGGAGCTGGACCTGCCCACCGGCAACACCTACGACCTGGTGCTCACCGGCGCGTCGGCCAAGGGCGGCGTCGGCGACACCGTCGACGCCGAGATCGGCTTCCGCAACGACGGCCCCGGCTGGCTCAGCGCGCTGCGCTCCGGCGGCGAGTCGATCGGGTTCACCGTCGAGGTGCCGAAGGGCGCCACGGTGACCAAGGCCCCGGACGGGTGCCGGTTCACCACGATCGACGAGGGCGTGAAGGGATACCTGTGCTGGGTGTCCACCCCGCTCCTGGAGGACGCGAAGCTGAGCTTCCCGTTCGAGCTGCGGATCGACAAGGTCGTGCCGGACGCCAAGGGTGAGGTCGCCCTCCCGAGTTGGGACAATCCGCGCGAACCGAACCAGTCCAACAACACGGCCTGGATCGTGCTCAACGGCAGCGACGACGGACAGGGCGCGGGCGGCTCGTCGGACGGCGGTGCGTCGGCGAGCCCGTCGCCGAGCGCCTCCGGTGACACGTCCGGAACGTCTGGTTCCTCCGGTACGTCCGGTGATTCCGGTTCGGGCGGCCAGGGCTCCGGCTCGTCCGGCGGCGGGCTCGCGCTGACCGGTGCGGGCGGCGTGCTGCTCATCGGCGGCGTCGCCGTGCTCGTCCTGGGAGCGGGCGCCGCGGCCGTCGTCGTCACGCGTCGCCGCGGGACCGCCTGACAGCGGGCGCCCAGGCGCTCGTGAGCGGACGCACGAAGGCCGCCGCACCCCCGGGGGAGGGGAGCGGCGGCCTTCGCCGTGTGCGGGGGTTCCTCAGAGGACGCGGACCGCGCCGCTCGCCGGGTAGCCGGACAGGTCCTGGATGACAACGCCCTTCGAGGGGTTGGCGGCATCCAGGTACTGGCCGTTGCCGATGTAGACACCGACGTGGTACGCGGAGCCCGCGCCGCCCCAGTACAGGATGTCGCCGACCTGGACGCTGGAGAGCGAGACCGAGGTGCCGGCCGTCGACTGCTCCTGCGAGGTGCGCGGCAGGTCGACACCGGCCTGCTTGAACGCGGCCTGGACGAGGCCCGAGCAGTCCCACGAGCTGGGGCCCGTACCGCCCATGACGTACGCGTCGCCGACCTGGGCCTTCAGGAAGCTGATGACGGCGCCCACGGAGCCGCTGGCGGGCGCGCTGACGGCCTGGGTGGAGCCGGTGGAGGCGGCGAGGGTGGTGCGCTCGCTGGAGCGCGAGGCGGCCTTCTCGGCGGCCTCCCGCTCGGCCTTGGCCTTGGCGGCGGCCTCGGCCTTCTTCTTGGCCTCGGCCTTCTTCTCCGCCTCGGCCTGGTCCTTCTTGGCCTGGTCCGCGGCCTTGGCGAAGGCCTCGTCACGCTCCGCCTGGAGCTGGTAGTTGGCCGCGGCCTGCTGGGTGGCGTCCGCGGACTGGGCGACCTGCGTGGACAGGTCGGCGGTGAGCGTGGGCAGTTCGATGGTCTGCGTCACGGGCTCGGCAGCGCTGGCCGCACCCGACGCACCGGCCACTGCCAGGGTGCTGAGGACGCCACCAGTAACTCCGGCGCGCAGGGCCATCTTCGAGGCGCTGCGACGGGGCTTCCGGTGGCTGGGTATGTGAGCGGTGTGGGACATGAGTACAACCGCTATCAGGGCTTCACGGTTCTCATCAAGAAACGTGTGGTGCGCCACAGTTGTGAAGGACGGGCACGAATTCCACACCTCACAGCTCGCATTGACGCCGTAAAGGGCAATTCGGGCAGCATCTGACGCGGTCGATCAAGGCTGTGATCATGTGGTTTCGGTAAAACGCCCGAATTGCCCTGGGCCTACCACCGGTTGAGGCCGTTGGCCAAGCCCGGTTTCCGGGACGTTACATGGCGCGTGACGCAGGTCACAGCGCACCCCTAGGGGTGGCCCCGATGTCCACTTCCGTCCTCGCCCCTCCCTCTGACGCGTGAACGCCGCGCACTATCAGCCAAAGGTGTCCAACGCCAATTTGCCTGTGGTGCCTCCCTCTTGATAGTGAACGCACCGCTCTGACCAGGGGTAACCGATCAAGTTGTCACCTCTGGTGATCACTCAGGCGCTTCGAGTGTGAAGATCACCGCTCATCCGACTTCATGATCCTTCGTCAGGTGGTGGAGATCACAAAGTAGTTGGCGTACCCCGTGTCGCAGATCACAGAGGAGCAGGCATAGGATGCGGGGCAAGTTGGGCTTGTGACCTGCTTCACATGTAAGCGATCTTCGACCGTTTGCAGGGGGAGCCGGGGCCGCGAGCCCGTGCAACCGCCAGCAGTCAGCGCCGACTGAGAGGAGCGAGGAGCGGTGAACGCGTATGCGCCCATCCTCGTACTGGGAGCCCTCGGGGCAGGCTTTGCGATCTTCTCCGTGGTCATGGCCACGCTTATCGGTCCAAAGCGGTACAACCGGGCCAAGCTCGAAGCGTACGAGTGCGGCATCGAGCCCACCCCCACGCCGGCCGGCGGCGGGCGCTTCCCCATCAAGTACTACCTGACGGCGATGCTCTTCATCGTCTTCGACATCGAGATCGTCTTCCTCTATCCCTGGGCCGTCACCTTCGACGCCCTGGGGGTTTTCGGGCTCGTGGAGATGCTGCTCTTCGTGCTCACCGTCTTCGTCGCGTACGCGTACGTATGGCGTCGCGGCGGCCTGGAATGGGACTGAGCCCCGTATAGGGGAGACCGGGAGCCACAGACCAATGGGACTCGAAGAAAAGCTGCCGAGCGGATTCCTGCTGACCACCGTCGAACAGGCCGCGGGCTGGGTGCGCAAGTCGTCCGTCTTTCCCGCCACGTTCGGCCTCGCGTGCTGCGCCATCGAGATGATGACGACGGGCGCGGGCCGCTACGACCTGGCGCGGTTCGGCATGGAGGTCTTCCGCGGATCGCCCCGTCAGGCGGACCTGATGATCGTCGCCGGGCGGGTGAGCCAGAAGATGGCGCCCGTCCTGCGCCAGGTCTACGACCAGATGCCCAACCCCAAGTGGGTCATCTCCATGGGCGTCTGCGCCTCGTCGGGCGGCATGTTCAACAACTACGCGATCGTGCAGGGCGTCGACCACGTCGTCCCGGTCGACATCTATCTGCCCGGCTGCCCGCCACGGCCCGAGATGCTGATGGACGCGATTCTCAAGCTCCATCAGAAGATCCAGTCCTCCAAGCTCGGCGTGAACGCCGAGGAGGCGGCCCGTGAGGCGGAGGAAGCGGCGCTCAAGGCGCTCCCGACGATCGAGATGAAGGGGCTGCTGCGGTGAGTGACGCGCAGAGCGACGGGGCCAACCCCGAGAAGGAACTGAGCGCCTCCAACCTGCCAGGGCAGCGAGGCGACACCGGCGAGGAGATCCGCGTCCAGCGCGGCATGTTCGGCGCCGACAACGGCGGCGACACCTCCGGATACGGCGGCCTGGTCCGCTCGATCCGGCTGCCCGGCGAGGCGAGCCGCCCCTACGGCGGCTGGTTCGACGAGGTGGCCGACGAGCTGGAGGGCGCCCTGGAGGAACAGGGCCTCGTCCCCGAGAACGCCCTCGACAAGACGGTCGTCGACCGCGGCGAGCTCACCTTCCACATCGAGCGCGAGCACCTGGTGCGCGTGGCGCGGACGCTGCGCGACGACCCGGCCCTGCGCTTCGAACTGTGCACCGGCGTCTCGGGGGTGCACTACCCCGGCGACAAGGGCCGCGAGCTGCACGCCGTCTACCACCTGCGGTCGATCACCCACAACAGGCTGATCCGGCTTGAGGTGTCGATGCCCGACGCCGACCCGCACGTCCCGTCCCTGGTCGCCGTGTATCCCACGAACGACTGGCACGAGCGCGAGGCGTACGACTTCTTCGGCATCGTCTTCGACGGCCACCCCGCGCTGACACGGATCATGATGCCGGACGACTGGCAGGGCTTCCCGCAGCGCAAGGACTACCCCCTCGGCGGCATCGCCGTCGAGTACAAGGGCGCCCAGATCCCGGCTCCGGACCAGCGGAGGTCGTACTCCTGATGACCACTTCTTCTGCCTCCCCCCGCGAGACCACCGAAGGCACCGTCTACACGGTCACCGGTGGCGACTGGGACGAGATCGCCCAGTCCGCGGCCAAGTCCGACGACGAGCGCATCATCGTCAACATGGGCCCCCAGCACCCGTCCACGCACGGTGTGCTGCGCCTGATCCTGGAGATCGACGGCGAGACGGTCACCGAGGCCCGCTGCGGAATCGGTTATCTGCACACCGGCATCGAGAAGAACCTCGAGTACCGCACGTGGACGCAGGGCACCACGTTCGTGACGCGCATGGACTACCTGACGCCGTTCTACAACGAGGCGGCCTACTGCCTCGCCGTCGAGAAGCTCCTCGGCATCGAGAACGAGGTACCGGACCGCGCCTCGATCATCCGCGTGCTCCTCATGGAGCTGAACCGGATGTCCTCGCACCTGGTCTGCATCGCCACCGGCGGCATGGAGCTCGGCGCGACGACGATCATGATCTACGGCTTCCGTGATCGTGAACTCATTCTCGACATCTACGAGTTGATCACCGGCCTGCGGATGAACCACGCGTACATCCGGCCCGGCGGCCTCGCCCAGGACCTGCCGCCCGGCGCGGTGGACCAGCTGCGCGAGTTCGTGAAGAAGATGAAGAAGAACCTTCCCGAGTACGACAAGCTCGCCACCGGGAACCCCATCTTCAAGGCCCGTATGCAGGACGTCGGCTACCTCGACCTCGCGGGCTGCATGGCCCTCGGCGCCACGGGACCGGTCCTGCGCTCGGCCGGCCTGCCGCACGACCTGCGCAAGGCGCAGCCGTACTGCGGCTACGAGACGTACGACTTCGAGGTGCCGACCGCCGACACCTGCGACTCCTACGGGCGCTTCCTGATCCGCCTGGAGGAGATGCGGCAGTCGCTGCACATCGTCGAGCAGTGCCTGGACCGGCTGGAGCCGGGCCCGGTCATGGTCGGCGACAAGAAGATCGCCTGGCCCGCCCAGCTGGCCCTCGGCCCGGACGGACTCGGCAACTCGCTCGACCACATCAAGAACATCATGGGCACCTCCATGGAGGCCCTCATCCACCACTTCAAGCTGGTGACCGAGGGCTTCCGCGTCCCGCCGGGACAGGCGTACGCGGCCGTGGAGTCGCCCAAGGGCGAGCTGGGTGTGCACGCCGTGTCCGACGGCGGCACCCGCCCGTTCAGGGTCCACTTCCGCGACCCGTCCTTCACCAACCTTCAGGCGATGGCCGCGATGTGCGAAGGCGGCCAGGTCGCCGACGTCATCGTCGCCGTCGCGTCCATCGACCCCGTGATGGGAGGCGTCGACCGGTGACCACCAGTTCCACAGGGGCTTCCAGTTCCGCGCAGCCTGCGGGCCAGGGCATCAGCCTCGGCATGCCGCAGCTGCCCGCCCCCGGCTATCCGGACGACGTCCGGGCCCGCCTGGAGACGGACGCGAAGGCGATCATCGCCCGCTACCCCGGCTCCCGCTCCGCCCTGCTGCCGCTGCTGCACCTCGTGCAGGCGGAGGAGGGGCACGTCACGCGGACCGGTATGCAGTTCTGCGCCGACATGCTCGACCTGACCACCGCCGAGGTGACGGCGGTGGCGACCTTCTACACGATGTACCGCCGCAAGCCGAGCGGCGACTACCAGGTGGGCGTCTGCACCAACACGCTGTGCGCCGTCATGGGCGGCGACGCCATCTTCGAGACGCTCCAGGAGCACCTCGGCGTCGGCAACAACGGGACGACGGACGACGGCAAGATCACGCTGGAGCACATCGAGTGCAACGCCGCTTGTGATTTCGCTCCCGTGGTGATGGTCAACTGGGAGTTCTTCGACAACCAGACGCCCGACTCGGCCAGACGGCTCGTCGACGACCTGCGCGCGGGAACGCAGGTGTCACCCACCCGCGGCGCCCCCCTGTGCACCTTCAAGGAGACCGCCCGCATCCTGGCCGGCTTCCCCGACGAGCGCGAGGGCGCCGTGGAGGCCGGCGGCAGCGCCGGCCCCGCCTCGCTGATCGGGCTGCGCCTGGCCAAGGGCGAGACGCCGCCCGCGCGCGTGGTCCACCCGCGCGGCGAGGCCCACGACACGCAGGCGCCGCACGACCCGTCGCCCACCGAGCACCTCAGCTCGCACGACGCGCCGCAGGACACATCGGCCTCGGACCCCGACCACCCCGCGGGGCCGACCGCCGAGGAGGGGGAGTGATGACCTTGGCCGCCGAAGTCAACGACCACGACACCAGCCCGGAGAAGCTGCTCGCTCCGGTCCTGTCGGCCTTCTGGGACGAGGACAGGTCCTGGTCCCTGGACGTGTACCGCCGCCACGAGGGCTACGAGGGACTGCGCAAGGCCCTCGCCATGTCGCCGGACGACCTCATCGCCTACGTGAAGGACTCAGGCCTGCGCGGACGCGGTGGCGCCGGATTCCCCACCGGGATGAAGTGGCAGTTCATCCCCCAGGGAGACGGCAAGCCGCACTATTTGGTTGTCAACGCCGACGAATCGGAGCCGGGGACCTGCAAGGACATCCCGCTCCTCTTCGCGAACCCGCACAGCCTCATCGAGGGCATTGTGATCGCGTGTTACGCGATCCGTTCCGAGCACGCGTTCATCTACCTGCGCGGTGAAGTGGTCCCCGTACTGCGGCGGTTGCACGAGGCCGTGCGCGAGGCGTACGAGGCCGGGTTCCTCGGGCAGGACATCCTCGGTACCGGTCTGAACCTCGAACTCACCGTGCACGCGGGCGCGGGCGCGTACATCTGTGGCGAGGAGACCGCACTCCTGGACTCGCTCGAGGGCCGCCGTGGCCAGCCGCGACTCCGCCCCCCTTTCCCCGCGGTCGCGGGCCTCTACGCATGCCCCACTGTGGTGAACAACGTCGAGTCCATCGCGTCGGTTCCCGCGATCCTGAATCGCGGAAAAGAGTGGTTCAAGTCGATGGGGAGCGAGAAGTCCGCGGGCTTCACGCTCTACTCGCTCAGCGGCCACGTCACGAACCCGGGCCAGTTCGAGGCCCCGCTCGGCATCACGCTGCGCCAGCTCCTCGACATGAGCGGCGGCATGCGGGCCGGGCACCGGCTCAAGTTCTGGACCCCGGGCGGCAGTTCCACCCCGATGTTCACCGAGGAGCACCTCGACGTCCCCCTCGACTACGAGGGCGTCGGCGCCGCCGGCTCGATGCTCGGCACCAAGGCGCTCCAGTGCTTCGACGAGACGACCTGCGTCGTGCGCGCGGTGACGCGCTGGACCGAGTTCTACGCCCACGAGTCCTGCGGCAAGTGCACGCCCTGCCGCGAAGGCACGTACTGGCTCGTCCAGTTGCTCCGCGACATCGAGGCGGGCAAGGGCTCGATGGACGACCTCGACAAGCTCAACGACATCGCCGACAACATCAACGGCAAGTCGTTCTGCGCCCTCGGCGACGGTGCCGCCTCGCCGATCTTCTCCTCGCTGAAGTACTTCCGTGAGGAGTACGAGCAGCACATCACCGGCAAGGGCTGCCCCTTCGACCCCGCACGGTCGACCCTCTGGGCGGACCGGACCGACCAGCACCGCACGGAGGTGACCGCGTGACCGTCACGACCAACGCTCCCTCCGGGGGTGGCGAGGCGGCTGTTCCGCCGGAGGACCTCGTCTCCCTCACCATCGACGGCATCGAGATCAGCGTCCCCAAGGGGACCCTGGTCATCCGCGCCGCCGAGATGCTGGGCATCGAGATCCCCCGGTTCTGCGACCACCCGCTCCTCGACCCGGCCGGCGCCTGCCGCCAGTGCATCGTGGAGGTGGAGGGCCAGCGCAAGCCGATGGCGTCCTGCACCATCACCTGCACCGACGGCATGGTGGTCAAGAGCCAGCTCTCCTCCCCGGTCGCCGAGAAGGCGCAGAAGGGGGTCATGGAGCTGCTGCTCATCAACCACCCCCTGGACTGCCCGGTCTGCGACAAGGGCGGCGAGTGCCCGCTGCAGAACCAGGCCATGTCGCACGGCCAGTCCGACTCCCGCTTCGAGGGCAGGAAGCGCACCTACGAGAAGCCGGTGCCGATCTCCACCCAGGTGCTGCTCGACCGCGAGCGGTGCGTGCTGTGCGCCCGCTGCACCCGGTTCTCGAACCAGATCGCGGGCGACCCGATGATCGAGCTGATCGAGCGCGGCGCGCTCCAGCAGGTCGGCACGGGCGAGGGTGACCCCTTCGAGTCGTACTTCTCCGGGAACACCATCCAGATCTGCCCGGTGGGCGCGCTGACCTCGGCGGCGTATCGCTTCCGCTCGCGGCCGTTCGACCTCATCTCGTCGCCGAGCGTCTGCGAGCACTGCTCCGGCGGCTGCGCGACCCGCACCGACCACCGGCGCGGCAAGGTCATGCGCCGCCTCGCGGCCAACGACCCCGAGGTCAACGAGGAGTGGATCTGCGACAAGGGCCGCTTCGGCTTCCGGTACGCGCAGAAGCCCGACCGGCTGACGACGCCCCTGGTCCGCGACGCCGAGTCGGGTGAACTGCGGCCCGCCTCCTGGCCCGAGGCCCTGGAGGTCGCGGCCCGCGGGCTGACCGCCGGGCGCGGCCGGACCGGTGTCCTCACCGGTGGCCGGCTCACCGTCGAGGACGCCTACGCGTACAGCAAGTTCGCGCGGGTGGCCCTGGACACGAACGACATCGACTTCCGCGCGCGCGTGCACAGCAGCGAGGAGGCCGACTTCCTGGCGGCCCGGGTCGCGGGTCGCGGGCGCGACCTCGACGGCACCGGCGTCACGTACACGAAGCTGGAGAAGGCCCCGGCCGTGCTCCTGGTCGGCTTCGAGTCGGAGGAGGAGGCGCCCGGCGTCTTCCTCAAGCTCCGCAAGGCCTGGCGCGCCCACGGACAGCGGGTGTTCTCCCTGGCCACGCACGGCACACGGGGTCTGGAGAAGGCGGGCGGCACGCTGCTGCCGGCCGCGCCCGGCACCGAGACCGAGTGGCTGGACGCCCTGTCGTCCGGCGTCGGTCTGGAGGCCGGGGGAGCGGCCGCGGGCGAGGCGCTGCGCGCCGAGGGCGCCGTGATCGTCGTCGGTGAGCGGCTCGCGGCCGTCGCCGGTGGGCTGACCGCCGCCGTCCGGGCCGCCGCCGCGACCGGCGCCACCCTGGTGTGGGTGCCGCGCCGGGCCGGTGAGCGCGGTGCCGTCGAGGCGGGCGCGATCCCCTCGCTGCTGCCCGGCGGCCGTCCGGCGACCGACCCGCGCGCGCGGGAGGAGGTCGCGTCCGTCTGGGGCGTGGCCGAACTCCCGCACCGCTACGGCCGCGACACCGGCCAGATCGTCGAGGCCGCCACGACGGGCGAGCTGCGGGCCCTGGTGGTCGCGGGCGTCGAGATCGCCGACCTGCCGAACCCGGCACGCGCGCGTGAAGCCCTTCACGAGGTCGGTTTCCTGGTCTCCCTGGAGCAGCGGCCCAGCGAGGTCACCGAGCACGCCGACGTCGTCCTGCCGGTGGCCGCGGTCGCCGAGAAGGCGGGCACCTTCCTCAACTGGGAGGGCCGGGCCCGGATGTTCGAGGCCGCGCTCAAGCCCGACCAGATGACGCGCCGCGTCGCCCCGACCGACGGGCGCGTGCTGCAGATGCTGGCCGACGCCATGGACGTCCACCTCGGGCTGCCCGATCTGCGCACCGCACGCCGTGAGCTGGACCGGCTCGGCCACTGGGACGGCCCGCACGCCACCGAGCCCCTGGAGACCGGCGCGGTGCTGCCGCGGCCCGCCTCCGGCGAGGCCGTGCTCGCCGGACACCGGCTGCTGCTCGACCAGGGCCGCCTCCAGGACGGCGACGAAGCGCTCGCCGGGACCCGGCACGCCGCCCACGCGCGCGTGTCGGCCGCGACGGCCGCCGAGGCGGGCGTCAAGGACGGCGACCTGCTGGCCGTCACCGGGTCCGCGGGAAGCGTGCGGTTCCCGCTCCAGGTGACCGAGATGCCCGACCGGGTCGTCTGGCTGCCGCTCAACTCCGTCGGCGGGGGCGTCGCTTCGGACACCGGTGCCGTCCCCGGCGACCTCGTGAAGATCGGCCCGGCCGTCGCCGAGGCCCCGGAGGTGCAGTCATGAGCCCCATGGCGTTGAGCCCGCTCGCCGCCGAAGACCTGTCGATGTTCGGCCGCGACCCGTGGTGGCTGGTCGTCGTCAAGGCGGTCTTCTGCTTCGCCTTCCTGATGGTGACCGTGCTGTTCTCCATCGTGTGGGAGCGCAAGGTCGTCGCCTGGATGCAGCTGCGCATCGGCCCCAACCGGCACGGCCCCTGGGGCATGCTCCAGTCGCTCGCCGACGGCATCAAGCTGATGCTGAAGGAAGACCTGATCGTCAAGCGCGCCGACAAGGTCGTCTACGTCCTGGCGCCGGTCGTCGCCGCGATCCCGGCCTTCATGGCGATCGCCGTCATCCCGTTCGGCCCGGCCGGCAACGAGATCTCGATCTTCGGCCACCGTACGACGATGCAGCTCACCGACCTGCCGATCGCGATGCTCTACATCCTCGCGGTCGCCTCGGTCGGCATCTACGGCATCGTGCTCGCCGGCTGGTCCTCCGGGTCCACGTACCCGCTGCTCGGGGGCTTGCGGTCCTGCGCGCAGATGATCTCGTACGAGATCGCGATGGGCGCCGCGTTCGCCTCGGTGTTCCTGTACTCGGGCTCGATGTCGACCTCGGAGATCGTCGCCCAGCAGCACGACCGCTGGTACATCGTGCTGCTGCCGGTGTCGTTCCTGATCTACATCGTGACGATGGTCGGCGAGACCAACCGCGCGCCGTTCGACATGCCGGAGTCCGAGGGCGACCTCGTCGGCGGCTTCAACACCGAGTACTCGTCGATCAAGTTCGCGATGTTCATGCTCGCCGAGTACGTGAACATGGTGACGGTCTCCGCGGTGTCGGTGACGCTGTTCCTCGGCGGCTGGCGCGCACCCTGGCCGGTCTCCACCTTCTGGGAGGGCGCGAACCACGGCTGGTGGCCGATGCTCTGGTTCGTCATCAAGGTCCAGCTGCTGCTGTTCTTCTTCATCTGGCTGCGCGGCACGCTCCCGCGCGTGCGCTACGACCAGCTGATGAAGCTCGGCTGGAAGGTCCTCATCCCGGTCTCCGTGGTCTGGCTGATGCTGGTGGCGACCGTGCGCACGCTGCGCAACGAGAACTACGCCTTCGCCGACATCGCCCTGTACGTGGGCGGCGGCATCCTCGTGCTCCTGCTGCTGTCGTTCGTCGTCGACATCTTCCGCGACCGGGGCGCCAAGCAGTCCCCCGAGGGCGGTGCGGCCGAGGAGCCCGCGGCCTTCGACCCGATGGCGGGCGGATTCCCCGTCCCACCGCTGCCCGGACAGGCCCTGCCGCCCGTCCCGCGCCGACGCCCGCGCCGTGAGCGGGAGTTGATTGTCAGTGGCGGCCCCGATACTGCGAGTGACGGACCGAGTGACGCTCGTGACGGAAAGGAGGCGTCCGATGGCTGACGAGTCGAACGAGAAGGACACCAGCCCCGGGTTCATGAATCCGGTCGCCGGCTTCGGCGTGACCTTCAAGGCCATGTTCAAGAAGCGGCTCACCGAGCAGTACCCGGAGCAGCAGAAGACCACCGCTCCCCGCTTCCACGGCAGGCACCAGCTCAACCGCCATCCGGACGGCCTGGAGAAGTGCGTCGGCTGCGAGCTGTGCGCCTGGGCCTGCCCGGCGGACGCCATCTATGTGGAGGGCGCGGACAACACCGAGGAGGAGCGCTACTCCCCGGGCGAGCGGTACGGCCGCGTCTACCAGATCAACTACGCCCGCTGCATCCTGTGCGGCCTGTGCATCGAGGCGTGCCCGACGCGCGCGCTCACGATGACGAACGAGTTCGAGCTCGCGGACAGCAGCCGGGCCAATCTGATCTACACCAAGGAGCAGCTGCTCGCCGGCCTGGAGGACACCATGGTCGACAGCCCGCACGCGATCTACCCGGGCATGGACGAGCAGGACTACTACCGGGGCCTGGTCACCGAGGCCGCGCCCGGCACCGAGCGCCAGGTCGCCGTCTCCAAGGGCGAGAAGCCCGCTGAGGGCGCCGGGGCCGCCGAGGCCGAGGAGGTGGAGGCATGAGCGCGCTCGCCGCCTACTCCACCTCCACCGGTGAGGCGTTCCAGTTCTGGGTCCTCGGCACCGTCGCCGTCATCGGCGCGCTCTGCACGATCCTCATGAAGAAGGCCGTGCACAGCGCCCTGTGCCTGGCCGGGACCATGATCATCCTCGCGGTCTTCTACCTGGCCAACGGGGCGTACTTCCTGGGCATCGTCCAGATCGTCGTCTACACGGGCGCGATCATGATGCTGTTCCTCTTCGTGGTCATGCTGGTCGGTGTCACCGCCGCCGACTCCCTGAAGGAGACCATCAAGGGGCAGCGCTGGCTCGCCGCCGCCTGCGGTCTCGGCTTCGGCATCCTGCTGATCGCGGGCATCGCGAACGCGTCACTGACGCAGTTCAACGGCCTGGGCCGGGCGAACGCGAACGGGAACGTGGAGGGACTCGCCTCCCTCATCTTCACCAAGTACGTCTTCGCCTTCGAGATCACCGGCGCCCTGCTGATCACCGCGACGGTCGGCGCGATGGTGCTCACGCACCGCGAGCGCACCGAGCGGGCCAAGACCCAGCGGGAGCTGGCCGAGCAGCGTGTGCGCGAGGGCAAGCACCTCCCGCCGCTGCCCGCCCCGGGTGTCTACGCCCGGCACAACGCCGTGGACATCGCGGGCCTGCTGCCCGACGGCACCCCGTCGGAGCTCACGGTCATGCAGACGCTGCGCGAGCGCGGCCAGATCCGGGACGTCTCCGGTGAGGCGCTCGATGACCTCAAGGCCCTGGAGCAGCGGTCGGCCGAGCGCCTGGAGCGCAGCGAGGAGGCGTCGAAGTGAATCCGGTCAACTATCTTTATCTCGCCTGCCTGTTGTTCACCATCGGCGCCACCGGCGTCCTCATCAGGCGGAACGCGATCGTCGTGTTCATGTGCATCGAGCTGATGCTGAACGCGTGCAACCTCGCGTTCGTCACGTTCTCCCGGATGCACGGCAATCTCGACGGCCAGATCATCGCCTTCTTCACGATGGTCGTCGCCGCCGCGGAGGTCGTCGTGGGGCTCGCGATCATCGTGTCGCTGTTCCGTTCCCGCCACTCGGCCTCGGTCGACGACGCCAGCCTGATGAAGCTGTAAGGGGTCGGAGAAAACGTGAACAACCTGATTGCGCTGCTCGTCGCGGCGCCACTGCTCGGAGCGGCCGTACTCCTGTGCGGAGGGCGGGCGTTGGACCGGGTGGGTCATCTGCTCGGCACCCTGCTCGCGGCCGGCTCCTTCGTCATCGCGGTCGTGCTCTTCTCCGACATGCTCGGCAAGGGCCCGGAGGACCGCACGCTCACCCAGCACCTGTACAGCTGGATCCCCGTCGAGGGCTTCCAGGCGGACATCGGCTTCCAGCTGGACCAGCTGTCGATGACGTTCGTCCTGCTGATCTCCGGTGTGGGCACGCTGATCCACATCTACTCGATCGGGTACATGGAGCACGACGAGCGGCGCCGCCGCTTCTTCGGCTACCTGAACCTGTTCGTCGCGGCGATGCTCCTGCTGGTCATCGCCGACAACTACCTTCTGCTGTACGTCGGCTGGGAGGGCGTGGGCCTCGCCTCGTACCTCCTCATCGGCTTCTGGCAGCACAAGCCCAGCGCGGCCACCGCCGCCAAGAAGGCCTTCCTGGTCAACCGTGTCGGTGACATGGGTCTGTCCATCGCGATCATGCTGATGTTCACGACCTTCGGGACCTTCGCCTTCAAGCCGGTGCTCGACAGCGTCGGCGACACGAGCGAGGGCAAGCTCACCGCGATCGGCCTGATGCTGCTGCTCGCCGCGTGCGGCAAGTCGGCGCAGGTGCCGCTGCAGTCCTGGCTCGGGGACGCGATGGAGGGCCCGACCCCGGTCTCGGCCCTCATCCACGCCGCGACCATGGTCACCGCGGGCGTCTACCTGATCGTCCGCTCCGGCGCCATCTTCAACGGCGCGCCGGACGCCCAGCTCGTCGTCACCATCGTCGGCGCGGTCACGCTGCTGTTCGGTGCGATCGTCGGTTGCGCGAAGGACGACATCAAGAAGGCGCTGGCCGGCTCGACGATGTCGCAGATCGGCTACATGATCCTCGCCGCGGGCCTCGGCCCCATCGGCTACGTCTTCGCGATCATGCACCTGGTGACGCACGGCTTCTTCAAGGCCGGGCTCTTCCTCGGCGCCGGTTCGGTCATGCACGGCATGAACGACGAGGTCGACATGAGGAAGTACGGCGCCCTCAGGAAGTACATGCCGGTCACCTTCGTGACGTTCGGCCTCGGGTACCTGGCCATCATCGGCTTCCCGGGCCTGTCCGGCTTCTTCTCCAAGGACAAGATCATCGAGGCGGCGTTCGCGAAGGGCGGCACCGAGGGCTGGATCCTCGGCTCCGTGGCCCTGCTCGGCGCGGCCATCACGGCGTTCTACATGACCCGCGTGATGATCATGACCTTCTTCGGTGAGAAGCGCTGGCAGCCGGACGCGGACGGCCACGAGCCGCACCCGCACGAGTCGCCGTCGTCCATGACGATCCCGATGATCGTGCTCGCGGTCGGCTCGGTCTTCGCCGGTGGCTTCTTCTCCATCGGCGACCGCTTCCTCAACTGGCTGGAGCCCGTCACCGGCCACGACCACGGGCACGCGCCGATCAGCGCGGGCGTCGTCACCGGCGCCACCATGGTCTGCCTGGTGGTCGGTGTCGCGATCGCCTGGCTCCAGTACGGGCGCCGGGAGGTCCCGGTCGTCGCCCCGCGCGGCTCGCTGCTCACGCGGGCGGCCCGCAGGGACCTGCTCCAGGACGACTTCAACCACGTCGTCCTGGTCCGCGGCGGGGAGCACCTCACGCGCTCCCTGGTCTACGTCGACCACACCCTGGTCGACGGAGTGGTGAACGGCACGGCGGCTTCCGTGGGCGGCCTCTCCGGCCGGCTCCGCAAGCTCCAGAACGGCTACGTGCGCTCGTACGCCGTCTCGATGTTCGGCGGTGCGGCGGTCATCGTCGCGGCGACCCTGCTGATGAGGGCGGTCTGATACCGATGTCCTTTCCTCTGCTGACAGCGACGGCGGTACTGCCGGCCGTGGGCGCCATCGCCACGGCCGCCGTACCGGCGAAGCAGCGCACGGCGGCCAAGTGGCTGGCGCTGTTGTTCTCGCTCGCGACGCTGGTGGTCGCGGCGGTGGTCGCGGTGCGCTTCGACCCGGACGGCGACCGCTACCAGCTCACCGAGTCCCACGCCTGGATCAAGGACTTCGGAGTCCGCTACGAACTGGGCGTGGACGGCATCGGGGTGGCGCTCATCGCGCTGACCGCGCTGCTGATCCCGTTCGTGATCCTCGCGGGCTGGAACGACGCGGACCCGCTGGAGACCGGCAGCCGGCGGTGGCGGCCGACGCAGGGCTTCTTCGCCCTGATCCTCCTCGTCGAGGCGATGGTGATCATCTCCTTCGAGGCCACCGACGTCTTCCTCTTCTACATCTTCTTCGAGGCCATGCTCATCCCGATGTACTTCCTCATCGGTGGCTTCGGGGACCGCGCGGGCCCGCACGGCGAGAAGGAGGCGGCGACCCAACGCAGTTACGCGGCCGTCAAGTTCCTCCTCTACAACCTGGTCGGCGGGCTCATCATGCTGGCGGCCGTCATCGGTCTGTACGTGGTCGCCGGGAGCTTCTCGCTCTCGGAGATCGCCGCGGCCCGGGCGAACGGCTCGCTGGACATGGCGACCAACACCGAGCGGCTGCTCTTCCTCGGCTTCTTCTTCGCCTTCGCGGTGAAGGCCCCGCTGTGGCCGCTGCACACCTGGCTGCCGAACGCGATGGGCGAGGCCACGGCCCCGGTCGCCGTACTGATCACGGCCGTCGTCGACAAGGTCGGCACCTTCGCGATGCTCCGCTTCTGCCTCCAGCTGTTCCCGGAGGCCAGCAAGTGGGCGACGCCGGTGATCCTCGTACTCGCCCTGATCAGCATCGTCTACGGCGCGCTGCTCGCGGTCGGCCAGCGGGACATCAAGCGGCTGGTCGCGTACGCGTCGATCTCGCACTTCGGCTTCATCATCCTGGGCATCTTCGCGATGACCAGCCAGGGCCAGTCCGGCGCGACGCTCTACATGGTCAACCACGGTATTTCCACAGCAGCGTTGATGCTGGTCGCCGGGTTCCTGATCTCGCGGCGCGGCTCGCGGCTCATCGCCGACTACGGCGGTGTGCAGAAGGTCGCCCCGGTGCTCGCCGGCACCTTCCTGATCGGCGGCCTGGCCACGCTCTCGCTGCCGGGGCTCGCCCCGTTCGTCAGTGAATTCCTGGTCCTGGTCGGCACGTTCTCGCGCTACCCGGTCATCGGCATCATCGCCACCATCGGCATCGTGCTCGCCGCGCTCTACACGCTGGTCCTCTACCAGCGCACCATGACGGGCCCGGTGAAGCCGTCGAACGAGGGCATCGCCGACCTGAAGGCGCGCGAACTGACCGTCGTGGTCCCGCTGATCGCCGTACTGATCTTCCTGGGTGTCTACCCGAAGCCGCTGACCGAGCTGGTGAACCCGGCGGTCAAGCACACCATGTCCGACGTCCACAAGAAGGACCCGAAGCCGGAAGTGGAGGCGGCTCACAAGTGAGTTCCCTGGTGAGTGCTCCAGTCGTCCACAGCCTGTGGACAACGGCGGCCGACCCGATCTCCAAGATCGACGCACCGAAGATCGAATACGGGCAATTGTCCCCGACCTTGATCGTCATCGGTGCCGCCGTCCTGGGGATCCTGGTCGAGGCGTTCGTGCCGCGTAAGTCCCGTTACTACGTCCAGGTGTTCCTGTCGGTCGTGGCCCTCGCGGCCGCCTTCGCGGCGGTCGTCGGCCTCGCGGCCGGCGGGTACGGGACGACCAAGGCGCACATCGCGGCCATGGGCGCGGTCGCCGTCGACGGCCCCGCCCTCTTCCTGCAAGGCACCATCCTGCTGGCCGGGCTCGTCTCGATCTTCACGTTCGCGGAGCGGCGGCTCGACCCCGAGGCGCACGGCA
Organism: Streptomyces sp. HUAS MG91; assembly: GCF_040529335.1. Lineage (GTDB taxonomy): Bacteria > Actinomycetota > Actinomycetes > Streptomycetales > Streptomycetaceae > Streptomyces > Streptomyces tabacisoli. The sequence goes on from NZ_CP159534.1 coordinate 4,924,422, forward strand.
ACCGCGTCGACTCGTTCGCCGCGCAGGCCGCGTCCGTTCCGGGCAGCGAGAGCGAACAGGCCGCCGTGAAGGCCGGGTTCACGACGACCGAGGTGTTCCCGCTCGCGCTCTTCGCGATCGGCGGCATGCTGGTCTTCCCCGCGGCGAACGACCTGCTGACGCTCTTCATCGCCCTGGAAGTCTTCTCGCTCCCGCTGTACCTCCTGTGCGCCGTGGCCCGCCGCAAGCGGCTCGTGTCGCAGGAGGCCGCGGTCAAGTACTTCCTGCTCGGCGCGTTCGCGTCCGCGTTCACCCTGTTCGGCATCGCACTGCTCTACGGCTACGCGGGCTCGGTCTCGTACGCCAAGGTCGCGAGCGTCGTCGACGGCACCGTCACCAGCATCGACCCGGCCCTCGCCGACACGATGGGCAATGACGCGCTGCTCCTCATCGGCGTCGCGCTCGTCGTCATGGGCCTGCTGTTCAAGGTCGGCGCCGTCCCGTTCCACATGTGGACGCCGGACGTCTACCAGGGCGCCCCGACGCCCGTCACCGGCTTCATGGCCGCGGCGACCAAGGTGGCCGCCTTCGGCGCGCTGCTGCGCCTGCTCTACGTGGTCCTGCCGGGCCTGCGCTGGGACTGGCGGCCGGTCATGTGGGCCGTCGCCATCGTCACGATGCTCGGCGGCGCGATCGTCGCGATCACCCAGACCGACATCAAGCGGCTCCTCGCGTACTCGTCGATCGCGCACGCCGGGTTCATCCTGGCCGGTGTGATCGCGACGACGCCCGACGGCGTCTCGTCGGTGCTGTTCTACCTGGGCGCGTACTCCTTCGTGACCATCGGCGCCTTCGCCGTGGTGACGCTGGTGCGCGACGCGGGCGGCGAGGCCACGCACCTGTCGAAGTGGGCGGGGCTCGGCCGGCGCTCGCCGCTGGTCGCGGCGGTCTTCGCCGTGTTCCTGCTGGCCTTCGCCGGTATCCCGCTCACCTCCGGCTTCGCGGGCAAGTTCGCCGTGTTCAAGGCGGCCGCCGAGGGCGGTGCGGGCGCGCTCGTCGTCGTCGGTGTGGTGTCGTCGGCGATCGCCGCCTTCTTCTACATCCGCGTGATCGTCCTCATGTTCTTCAGCGAGCCGAAGGCGGACGGGCCGACCGTGGCCGTGCCGTCGCCGCTGACCATGACGACGATCGCGGTGGGCGTCGCGGTCACGATCGTGCTGGGCCTCGCGCCGCAGTACTTCCTGGACCTCGCGAGCCAGGCCGGAGTCTTCGTCCGGTAGCTCCATCGCGCACGCGTGAGCCGGTGCCCGGCGCCCTGGGAGGGGTGCCGGGCACCTTTGTGTGCAGAGGCCGCGCCCCGGCCTGTGGATAACTTTCCGGGTTGTCGGTTCTGGCCCCTATCGTTGGCGGAGCAGTCGGACGACGGACGGGACAGAGGGTATGAGCGAGGTGACGGAGAGCGAGGCGCTTGCCACGCTCCACCGCGTCTTCGGGTACGACGCATTCCGCGGCGAGCAGGAAGCGATCATCGAGCACGTCGTGGCGGGCGGTGACGCCGTCGTCCTGATGCCCACCGGCGGCGGCAAGTCGCTCTGCTATCAGATCCCGGCCATGGTCAGACCCGGCACGGGCGTCGTCGTCTCGCCGCTGATCGCGCTCATGCAGGACCAGGTGGACGCGCTCCGGGCGCTCGGCGTGCGCGCCGGGTTCATGAACTCGACGCAGGACTTCGACGAGCGGCGGACCGTCGAGGCCGAGTTCCTCGCCGGCGAGCTGGACGTGATCTACCTCGCCCCGGAGCGGCTGCGGATCGACAGCACCCTCGACCTGCTCTCGCGCGGCAAGATCTCCGTCTTCGCGATCGACGAGGCGCACTGTGTCGCGCAGTGGGGGCACGACTTCCGGCCGGACTACCTGTCCCTGTCCGTGCTGGGGGAGCGGTGGCCCGACGTGCCGCGGATCGCGCTCACGGCCACCGCGACGCACGCCACGCACCAGGAGATCACCCAGCGCCTCGGCATGCCGCGGGCCCGGCACTTCGTGGCCAGCTTCGACCGGCCCAACATCCAGTACCGGATCGTGCCCAAGGCCGAGCCGAAGAAGCAGCTGCTGACCTTCCTCAAGCAGGAGCACGAGGGCGACGCGGGCATCGTGTACTGCCTGTCGCGCAAGTCCGTGGAGGCGACCGCCGAGTTCCTCAGCAGGAACGGGATCGAGGCCGTGCCCTACCACGCGGGCCTCGACGCGGGGACCCGCGCGGCGCACCAGTCCCGCTTCCTGCGCGAAGAGGGCCTTGTGGTCTGCGCCACCATCGCGTTCGGCATGGGCATCGACAAGCCGGACGTGCGGTTCGTGGCCCACCTCGACCTGCCCAAGTCCGTCGAGGGCTACTACCAGGAGACCGGCCGTGCGGGCCGCGACGGTCTCGCGTCCACGGCCTGGATGGCGTACGGGCTCCAGGACGTGGTGCAGCAGCGCAAGCTGATCAACATGGGAGAGGGCGACGAGGCGTTCCGCCGCCGGGCCTCCTCCCACCTCGACTCCATGCTGGCGCTCTGCGAGACCGCGCAGTGCCGGCGGGCCCAGCTGCTCACGTACTTCGGCCAGGAGGCCCCGGCGGCGTGCGGCAACTGCGACACCTGCCTGACGCCGCCCGAGACCTGGGACGGCACGGTCGCCGCGCAGAAGATCCTGTCCACCGTGGTGCGGCTCGACCGGGAGCGGCGACAGAAGTTCGGCGCGGGCCAGATCATCGACATCCTGCTCGGCAAGCGCACCGCCAAGGTCATCCAGTTCGACCACGACCAGCTGTCCGTCTTCGGCATCGGCGAGGAGCTGAGCGAGAACGAATGGCGGGGCGTGGTGCGGCAGCTGCTGGCGCAGGGGCTCGTCGCCGTCGAGGGCGAGTTCGGGACGCTCGTGCTCACCGAGGAGAGCGGGAGCGTGCTGGGGCGGGAGCGGGAGGTGCGGCTGCGCAAGGAGGCGCCGAAGCCCGCCTCTTCCCGGTCCTCGTCCCGTGAGCGCAAGGCCAAGACCGTCGCGGCCGATCTGCCCGCCGAGCTGCTGCCCGTCTTCGAGGCGCTGCGGGCCTGGCGCGGGGCGCAGGCCAAGGAGAACGGGGTGCCGGCGTATGTGATCTTCCATGACGCCACGCTCAGGGAGATCGCTCTTCAGCGGCCCACGTCGCTGGGGCAGTTGGGGACGCTCGGCGGGGTCGGCGAGAAGAAGCTGGCCACCTGGGGGCCGGGGGTGCTGGAGGTTCTCGCCGGGCTCGAGGGCGGGGAGTCCGTCGAGCGGGTGCCGGAGTTCGACCCCGGGCCCGAGCCTGATTTCGGGCCGGAGCCGGAGCCGGAGGACGTCGACTGGTGAGGTCCCGTCGCCGGGCCAGGCCCGGTGGCCCCTTCTCGCGCCGTTCCCCGCGCCCCTGAAACGAGCTCCGCTCGCCCAGGGGCGCGGGGAGCCGGGTTACAGGCGGGCCGTGATGCGGCCCGTCACCTCGCCCAGGTGTACTCGGGTGCCGGCGGGGCCGGGGGCCCAGGCCGTCAGCGTGACCACGTCACCGTCCTCCAGGAAACCCCGCTTGCCGTCGGCGAGTTCGAGCGGCCGCTGCCCGTTCCAGGTCATCTCGATCAGCGAGCCGCGCTCGTTCTCGGCGGCGCCGCTGACGGTGCCGGAGCCGTAGAGGTCACCGGTGCGCAGCGACGCGCCGTTGACCGTCATGTGGGCCAGCATCTGGGCGCCCGTCCAGTACATGCCGGCGAAGGGCGGCTCGGAGACGACCTGGCCGTTCAGGGTGACCGTGATGCGCAGGTCGTAGCCCGCGGGTTCGGCGTCGGAGTCGTCCAGGTAGGGCAGGAGCGGCACCGTGCGCGCGGGCGCGGGCACGCGCGCCGCGTCCAGGGCCTCGAGAGGCGTGATCCACGCGGAGATCGAGGTCGCGAAGGACTTGCCGAGGTGCGGGCCGAGCGGCACCGTCTCCCAGTTCTGGATGTCGCGCGCCGACCAGTCGTTGAGCAGGCACAGGCCGAAGACATGGTCCCGGTAGGCGGCGAGCGGGACCGGCGTGCCCTGCGGTGACGGCACCCCGACGACGTAACCGACCTCGGTCTCGATGTCGAGGCGGACCGACGGGCCGAAGACCGGGGCCGGATCCTGCGGCCCCTTGCGCTGGCCGCTGGGGCGCACCACGTCGGTGCCGGAGACCACGACCGTGCCGGCGCGGCCGTGGTAACCCACCGGCAGGTGCTTCCAGTTGGGCTTCAGGGCCGCCTCGTCGGGGCGGAAGAGCCTGCCGAGGTTCGTGGCGTGGTTCTCGGACGCGTAGAAGTCGACGTAGTCCGCGACCTCGAAGGGCAGGTGCAGCGTGACCGCGGCGAGCGGGTGCAGATGCGGGCGGACCGCTTCGCGGTGGGCCGGGTCCGTCACCCAGGACGTCACGGCGCGACGCACGTCCGACCAGGCCGAACGGCCCGCGGCCAGCAGGGGGTTGAGGGTGCGCCGGGCCAGGAGCGGCCCGTGCGGCGAGCCGAGGGACTCGGCCACCGCGCCCGCGTCCAGGACGTGGTCGCCGAGCCGGACACCGACCCGGGGGCTCTCGCCCGCGCGGCTGAAGACTCCGTAGGGAAGGTTGTGCGGGCCGAAGGGGTGGCCTTCGGGGAGGTCGAGCGGGTCGAGCGGGGTGTGCTCGGACGCGGCTGCGGCTGCCATGCCTACGTGCCTCACTTTCCAGGGTGGATCACACGGGTGGGCCACACGTTACGTGGACGCCGGGTGTTCGGGCAGTGCCTAAAGAGTTCGCAATGTCCGAATGACCCGTTGTTGGAGTGGTCAGGCGCGCCATAGCGTCTATGTCCGGCGAACGCGGGCGGGGTGGATCCGGGTTCGGAGGGGGATCAGGACACGTGGGGGGACCCGTGGCCGGACATGGCGGTGACGCACGCGGTGGCGCTGGGCCCGTGCCGTTGGCCGTGGACCGTGAAGTGCCGGGCCTGATCGTGAAGTTCGGCGATTATCCGCTGCATCACGGGGGAGTGGGCGCCATCCGCAGTCTGGGCCGCCTCGGCGTGCCCATGTACGCGATCACCGAGGACCGTTGCACGCCGGCCGCGGTCTCGCGCTATCTGTGCCGCGCCTTTCCCTGGCGGACCACCGGGGCGGAGCCGCCGGAGCGACTGGTCGACGGGCTGCTCACGATCGCGCGGCGGATCGGCCGGCCCACCGTGATGATCCCGACCGACGAGGAGGCGGCCGTGCTCATCGCCGAGCACCAGGGCCCGCTGGCGGACGCGGGGTTCCTGTTCCCGTCCGTGGAGCCGGAGTTGCCGCGCCGCCTGGCCAGCAAGCAGGGCCTGCACGAGCTGTGCGCGGAGCACGGGATCCCGTCACCGGCGGCGGCCTTTCCGGAGAGCCACGCGGACATCGAGGAGTTCGCGGCGCGGGCCCGCTTCCCGGTCGTGGTCAAGAACCGGGAGGCGTTCACCCGCCGCGCGCACCCCGCGGTGGCCGGGACGACCCGCATCGCCACCCCCGACGCCCTGCGCGACCTGGCGCGGGACTGGGGCGAGCGGCCCGGCGTGATCCTCCAGGAGTATCTGCCGCGCGAGGACGCCGAGGACTGGATCGTGCACGCGTACATCGGCCAGGACTCCGTGCCCCGGGCGATGTTCACCGGGGTCAAGGTGCGCTCCTGGCCGCCGCACGCGGGCATGACCGCGCACGCGTACGTCGTCGACAACCCGGAGCTGGCGGACCTCGCCGCGCGGTTCGTCAAGCAGATCGGCTTCACCGGCATCGTCGACCTCGATCTGCGCTTCGACCGCCGCGACGGCCGCTACAAGCTCCTCGACTTCAACCCGCGGGCGGGCGCCCAGTTCCGCCTCTTCGAGAACGAGGCGGGGGTGGACGTCGTTCGCGCCATGCACCTGCACCTCACCGGCCGCGACGTCCCGGAGGGGGAACAGCGGACGGGGCACCGGTACGTCGTCGAGAACATCGACCTGCCGGCCCTGCTCGCGTACCGGCGCAGCGGCTACACGACCCCCCACGCCCCGTCCCGCGCGGGCGGCACGGAGCTGGCGTGGTGGGCGGCCGACGATCCGCGGCCGTTCTTCACGATGCTGGCCCGGATCATCAGACCCGGCATCCGGCATCTCTACCGGCTGTGGCGGACCAGCCGCCGCGGCGGAGCGACCGGCGCCCTGGTCCGGGGGAGCGGACACGGGCGAGCGGTCCCACGGAGCAAAAGACGCAGTGGCAGTCGCGACTGCCGTCCCGGGGAGGGAACTTCGTGATCGATCCGGTAGCCGTCATCGGCGCGGGCCCCTACGGCCTGTCGACCGCCGCGCACCTGCGGGCGCGCGGCCTTCCTGTCAGGGTCTTCGGGGAGCCCATGGTGAGCTGGCGCTCGCACATGCCCGAGGACATGATCCTCAAATCCGTCCCGTCCGCGTCGAACATCGACGCGCCGCAGCACGGCCACGACCTCGTCGACTACTGCGACGCCGCCGGTCTGCGGCGCCTCGTCACGGACGAGGACCTGATCAGCGCCGAGACCTTCGTCGCGTACGGCGAGTGGTTCCAGCGGCAGCTGGTGCCCGGCCTGGAGCGGGTGCGGGTCGTCTCGGTCGACCGGCGCGGCACCGCGGGCTTCGAACTGAAGCTGGACTCCGGCGAGCAGTTCACCGCGCGCGCCGTCGTCGTCGCCAGCGGCCTGTCGGGCCTGGAGCATCTGCCGCACGAGTTCGCCGCGGCCGCCCCGGACGGGCCCTCGCCCACCGGCCCGCTCTCGCACAGTTCCCAGCACCACGACCTGTCGCGGTTCGCCGGCAAGGAGCTGATCGTCGTCGGCGCGGGCCAGTCCGCCCTGGAGACGGCGGCGCTGGCGGCGGAGGCCGGGGCGAGCGCGCGGATCGTGGCGCGCGGCCGGGGCCGGGTGCGGTTCGGGGCGCCGCCGTGGGAGCAGCCGCGGCACCGCCCGGCGACCCCGTTCGGCAACGCCTGGTCGCTGTACGCGCTCACCTACTACCCGCACCAGTACCGGCGGCTGCCGCCCGCCACGCGGCACTACCTGGTCAAGCGGGTGCTCGGGCCGCTCGGCGCGTGGTGGCTGCGGGAGCGGTTCGAGGGCCGGGTGACCGTGCGCGAGGTCGCGGCGGTGCAGCGGGTGACGGTGGCGGGCGGCGCGCCGGTGGTGCAGGTCCGCACGCTCGGCGGGCGGCGCGAGGAGCTGATCGCGGACCATGTCGTCGCGGCGACCGGGTACCGGGTGGATCTGGCCGCGATGCCGTTCCTCGGCGACGGTCTGCGCACCCGCATCGCGGCCAGCCGGGGCACCCCGCGGCTCGGCGCCGGCTTCGTCTCGTCGGTTCCCGGCCTGTACTTCACGGGCATGCTGGGCGGGTCGTCGTACGGCCCGGTGATGCGCTTCGTGTGCGGCACCGAGTTCGCCTCGCCGCGGCTGGCCGCGCACCTCGCGGCCCGGCACGGCTAGGGCGTCAGCGGGCGGCCGCGCGGTGACCCGAAGAGCTGACAAGACGGTCACCGCTGCCCGGGCCGGGGGATCGGCGCAAGGGCGGCCGGTACGCGTCGGTCCCCCGGTGCCTTCGATCCGTATTCTTCGGATCATGCCCGCACCCGCATATGCACTCATCGCCACTGACCTGGACGGCACGCTGCTGCGAGGGGACGACACCGTCTCGGACCGGACGCGGGACGCCCTCGCGCGGGCCGCCGCCGCCGGGGCCCGGCACATCGTGGTCACCGGGCGCCCGGCCCCCCGGGTGCAGCCGCTCCTCAGCGACCTCGGCGGGGCGGGGCTCGCGGTGTGTGCGCAGGGCGCGCAGTTGTACGACGCGGCGCACGACCGCCTGCTCTGGTCGCTCACCCTCGACCGGGAGCTTGCCGAGCAGGCCCTCGGAAAGATCGAGGCCGAGGCCGGACAGGTGTACGCGGCCGTGGACCAGGACGGCGTGGACGGGCTCACGCTGATCGAGCCCGGCTATCTGATGCCGCACCCGACCCTGCCGGCGGTACGGGTGCACCGCCGGGCGGACCTGTGGGCGGAGCCCATCAGCAAGGTGCTTCTGCGCCATTCCGCGCTGGCCGACGACGAACTGGCCGCCGTGGCGCGCGCGGCGGTCGGCCCGCTCGCCACCGTCACCATGTCGGGGCCCGGTACCGTTGAACTCCAGCCGCGCGGCGTGACCAAGGCGACGGGTCTCGAACTCGCCGCCGAGCGGGTGGGCGTGGGCCCCGCCGACACGCTCGCCTTCGGCGACATGCCCAACGACGTCCCCATGTTCGGCTGGGCCGCGCGCGGGGTCGCCATGGCCAACGCCCACCCCGAGCTGAAGGCCGTCGCCGACGAGATCACCGCGACGAACGAGGAGGACGGGGTGGCGGTCGTCCTGGAACGACTCTTCGGCTGACGGCCGGCCCCCACCGGCCCGCGGACGACGAACGACCCGGAAGCCGCCGCGCGGAGCACACATCACCCCGCCGTGCGCGGAATGCGCTCCTCCCACGTCCGGTGGAACACGACCTCGCCGCCGTCCCGGCACACCACCTCGTTCGACGTGACGAACTCGGTCGCGGTGCAGGAGATCTCGGAGCGGGTCTGCACCGTCGCGTCCCACGCCATGTCCGGCCGGTGCAGGCGGATCGACCAGTCGGAGCGGGTGCGCGCCGACAGCGGATCGTCCTCCTGGACGACGTACGTCTCCACGGCGTCCTCGGTGAACTCCAGGCCGTCCGGGTAGATCCGGGTGCCGCCGTAGCGCGGGTCGACCTCCAGCTTCCACTCGCCCTTGGCGACGTCCCGGACGACGAGCCGCTCGGGGCGCTGCTCCTCCAGGGAGGCCGGGTAGACGACGCCGAGCGGCGGGGACTGCTCCGGGGCCTCGAAGGCGATGGTGCCGCCCGGCTCGGCCGACCTGACCGGGAGCTCCAGCGCGCTGCCCACCGGGTTCAGCGTGAACCCGGCCTGCGAACCTGCCTGCGGCCACACCCACGGCCAGTACGCCGAGGAGACCGCGAGCCGGATCCGGTGGCCCGCCGGGAAGGAGTGGCCGATGCCGTTCAGCTCGAAGGTGACGTCCTCGGTCGACCCGGGCAGCCAGGGCACGTTCGCCGCACGGCCGTGCCGGGACGACAGGTTGAGCACCCCGCGGGTCACCAGCGTCGAGGAGCCGTCCGGCGCGATGTCGCACAGCCGGGCCACGATCTGCCCGCGCGGCGCGTCCGAGGTCACCCGCAGGGTGACCCGCGGCCGGCCGAGCACCTGGGCGTCCTCGGGCACCTCGAACTCGAAGCAGGCGCTCTTGGCGTCCTCGTCGCGCTGGTCGGGCGGCAGGTCGGCGTCGTTGCCGAACGGGAAGAAGCGGCCCGCGTCCAGGCCCGTGTGCTGCGGGGAGCGCACGACGACGGGGGAGCCCTGAAGCGCGTACGAGACGGTCGTGACGTTCGGGGACGGCCAGGACGGGTCGCCGACCCAGTGGCCGGGCAGCGTGTCGTAGACCGTCGCGGGCGGGTGCGAGTCGCTGATGTACGAGCGGAGCTTCGGCTCGGCCAGCACCCCGGTGTCCTCGCCCTTCAGCCAGTGGTCCCACCAGCGCAGCGTCTCCTGGAGGAAGCCGATCGCAGGGCCCGGCGGCAGGCCGCGGTCCGGGTACTGGTGCGACCACGGCCCGATCAGGCCGCGCACCTGGTCGTCCGGGAGGTGCTCGACCAGCCGGAGCACCGTGTCGCGGTACGGGTCGTGCCAGCCGCCGACCGCGAGGACGCCGGCCTTGATCGCCGAGTAGTCCTCGCAGACGCTGCCGTGCCGCCAGTAGTCGTCGCGGGTCTGGTGCTTCAGCCAGGTGTGGATGAACGGGTCGACGGCCTCCAGACGCTCGGTCCACATCTCGCGCCAGCCGTCGCCGACGAACTGCGGGTCCGGCGGGCGCGACACGAACGCCAGCATCGTGGCCGCCCAGGCGTGCATGTCGACGGCGAGGACCGAACCGCCCGTGTAGTGCACGTCGTTGTCGTAGCGGTCGTCCGCGGAGCAGACCGTGACGATCGCCTTCAGCGGCTCGGGGGCCAGGGCCGCGATCTGGAGGGAGTTGAAGCCGCCCCAGGAGATGCCGAACATGCCGACCTTGCCGGACGACCAGGGCTGCTCGGCCAGCCAGTTGACGACCTCGACGCCGTCGCTGAGCTCCTGCGCGTCGTACTCGTCGCCCGGCAGGCCCTCGGAGTTGCCGTGCCCGCGCACGTCGACGCGTACGGAGGCGTAGCCGTGGCCCGCGTACCAGGGGTGGCGCTGCCAGTCGCGCGGCGCCGTCCAGTCGGAGAGCCGGTAGGGGAGGTATTCCAGGAGCACCGGAACCGGTTCGTCGGTGACCGGGCGCCAGACGCGGGCGAAGAGCGTCGTCCCGTCCGAGAGGGGTACGCGGATGTCCTCACGGGTCGTGCCGTAGGGGAACTCGGTCTGGATGCGGGGGGCAGCAGTGCTCATGGGGTTACCTCAGTGAACGGGGTGCATGGTGCGGCGCAGCCACGGCGCCAGGGCGATCACGGCGACGCCGACCGCGATGGCGATGGCGCCGTTGACGCCGAAGTACGCGGGGTTGGAGACCTCGCCGTAGAGCTTCACGGTCTGTGCCTGGATGCCGTTGGCGAGGGCGAGGGAGAGGAACCAGAGGGACATCGTCTGGTTGGCGAAGGCCTTCGGGGCGAGCTTGGTGGTCGCCGACATGCCCGACGTCTCCAGCAGGATGTCGCCGAGGCCCAGCAGCAGGTACGAGCCGACGATCCACCAGGCGGACATCAGGTAGGTGTCGCCGCTGTGCCCGGATGTGGGCAGCACCATGAGGACGAAGGACAGACCGCCGAGGATCACACCGATGGCGATCTTGTTGGAGGCGTGCGGCTGGCGCGGGCCCATCCGCGCCCACACGGTGGCGACGACCGGCGCGAGCGCCACCTCGAAGGCGCCGAGCGCGGAGGCGTACCAGCTGGCCGGGAAGTGGAAGCCGAAGATCTCGGTCCGCGCGTTCGTCGAGGCCAGCAGCATCATCGTGGAGTAGGCCTGGAACAGGATGAAGTTGAAGGCGACCGAGGCCACGAAGAGGACCAGATAGGGCCTGAGCCGGCCGCGCTCCTCCGGGGTGACCCGCGGGCTGCGGAACATCACCACGAAGTACACGACCGGCGCGACGACCGAGATGATCGTCAGCAGGTCCACGAAGCGGTCCATGGTGAGCCAGCCGACCACCGCCAGGAGCGCGGCGAGCGCGGCCACCACGACGACGCCGATCACGATGGAGCGGACCGCCCGGCGCAGCGCGTCGTCCGGCAGCCGGTACTCGGCGGCGGCCTTGCGCCCGGCCAGGTGGCGGCGGCCCGCCACGTACTGGATGAGGCCGAAGGTCATGCCGACCGCGGCCGCCGAGAAGCCCCAGTGCCAGCCCTTGTGGTCACCGAGCCAGCCGGTGATCAGCGGTCCGGCGAAGGCGCCGATGTTGATGCCCATGTAGTACAGGGCGAAACCGGCGTCGCGGCGCTCGTCGTCGGTGCGGTAGAGCTTGCCGACCATGGTGGCCACGTTCGGCTTGAGCAGGCCGGTGCCGGCGCTGATCAGCCCGAGGCCCACCCAGGTCATCGTGGCGGTCGGCACCGCCATGGAGTAGTGGCCGCAGGCGATGAGGATGCCGCCCCACAGCACCGCGCGGTAGGAGCCGAGGATCCGGTCGGCGAGCCAGCCGCCCGCGACGGAGACCAGATAGACCAGCGTGCCGTACGCGGCCGAGACCGACGCGGCGGTGCCGGGATCCATGCCCATGCCGCCGTGTGCGACGGTATCGGCGAAGAACAGGACGAGAATGGCCTGCATGCCCAGGAACGAGAATCGTTCCCAGACCTCCAGGCCCGACAGCGTCAGCAGCCCGCGGGGCTGCCCGAAGAAGGCGGTGTCGTCGCCCGGCGGCGGCTGGTCGGCCGCGCTGTCGGGGTCTGTGGTGGTGCGGGACAAGAGGCGTACTCCCGGTCGTATCGGCTGATCAAGAACATACCGGGGGTGTCTGGGACCCGCTCGATCTGGGTTGCACGGGCAGGTGCCCCCTGTGATCGAAACGCGACCGGATACGCTGACTTGGGTGATGGCAGCGACACATCGACAATCCGTGTCATCGACCGAATGATCGATCGAGATCGAAGCCGGGAGCGACGGTGCGTGCGAGGTCGGAAGCGCCGCCGGGACCGGCCGAGGGACCGGCCGAGATCGACCGCGTTTCGCCATGTGATCGTCGTGATCGTCAGCAGACAGGAGACCCACTCGTGACCGTCGTCGGGACTTTCGGTCTCAGCGTGAGGGACCAGGCTCTCGAAGCCGATGTCCAGGCCGGATTGGCGGCTGTCGAGGAGGGACTGCTCGAGGCCACCAAGAGCGAGGTCCCCTTCATCACGGAGGCCGCCCAGCACCTCGTGCGGGCCGGGGGCAAGCGGTTCCGGCCGCTGCTCGTGGCGCTCGCCGCCCAGTTCGGCGACCCGTACGCGCCGGGCGTCGTGCCCTCCGCCGTCGTCGTCGAGCTGACCCACCTGGCCACGCTCTACCACGACGACGTGATGGACGAGGCGGACGTGCGCCGCGGGGTGGCCAGCGCCAACACCCGCTGGGGCAACTCGGTGGCCGTGCTCACCGGCGACTTCCTCTTCGCCCGCGCCTCGCACATCCTCGCCGACCTCGGCCCGGACGCCGTGCGGATCCAGGCGGAGGCGTTCGAGCGCCTGGTCACCGGCCAGATCCTGGAGACCGCGGGCCCGGCCGACGGCCGCGACCCGGTCGACCACTACCTGGACGTGCTCGGCGGCAAGACCGGCTCGCTGGTCGCCGTGGCCTGCCGCTTCGGCGCCATGATGTCCGGCGCCGACGAGACCGTCGTGGACGTCCTGACGCAGTACGGGGAGCGGCTCGGCGTCGCCTTCCAGCTCGCCGACGACGTGCTCGACATCGCCTCCGACTCGCACGAGTCGGGCAAGACCCCGGGCACCGACCTGCGCGAGGGCATCGCCACGCTGCCGGTGCTGCGGCTGCGCGAGCGCGCGGAGCGGCTCGGTCTCGCGGAGGACGCGGAGCTCGTCGAGCTGCTCGACGCGGACCTGACCGACGACGACCGGCTCGCCGAGGCCGTCGCCCGGCTGCGCGCCCACCCGGCCCTGGAGCAGGCCCGCCGGGACACGGTCCGCTACGCGGAGGACGCCCGCGCGGCCCTCGCCCCGCTCCCGGAGTGCGAGGCGAAGGTGACGCTGACGGAGCTGTGCGACGCGGTGGTGCACCGCGCCGGTTAGGACGGCGGTACCGAGGGGCCGGACCAGGTGTGACGCAGGTCACACCCAAGGGTCGGTCCCTCCGTGTCATCCCGTAGGCGTACGCGGAGTTGATCCCGCGGGCTGACGCCTCACCGTGGCCGGTTTGGTCAGATTGAGTACACCACTCCTGACCAATTCGGGTGAGAATGGCGGCTTGGGGTGGACGCCGCCGCCGATCACGGAGGTAGGGCAACAGACATGGCACCGTACGAAACCGAAGACAGCCAGGGCGCCGGCCAGAGCGCCGTGCGCCGCAAAGCCGTCCGGTACGCGGTCCCGGTGGCCGTGGTGGGTGTGGCCGCGGCGGCGATCGGGCTCGTCCCGGCGCTCGCCGACTCCGGCGACCCGGACCTGCCGAAGGTCACCGCCCGGGAGCTCATCGAGAAGATCGCCGCGTCGGACACCGAGCGGCTGTCCGGCACCGTCAAGATCCACACGGATCTGGGGCTGCCCTCGCTGGGCAGCGCCGCGTCCTCGTTCGGGGGCGCCGCGGGCAAGGGCTCCTCGTCGGCCGACCCCAAGGAGAAGCTGACCGAGCTGGCGAGCGGCTCCCACACGCTGCGGGTCGCCGCCGACGGCCAGGACCGGCAGAAGCTGTCGGTGCTCGGCGACGCGTCCGAGTACAGCGTGATCCACAACGGCGACGATCTGTGGGCCTACGACAGCGCGTCGGACGAGGCCTACCACGCCACCGCCGACGGCAAGCACGACAAGGGGCAGCGGGGCTCCGAGGCTCCCGCGACGCCCAAGGAGCTGACCGACGAGATCCTCAAGGCGTCCGGCGACCACACGTCGATCACGGTCGACGGCACGGCGCAGGTCGCGGGCCGGGACGCCTACCGGCTGCAGATCAAGCCGAAGCAGGCCGGTTCGACGGTCGGCGCGGTCACGGTGTCCGTCGACGCGAAGACCGGCACGCCGCTGAAGTTCACGCTGACCCCGGCGAGCGGCGGCGCGGCCGTCGTCGACGCGGGCTTCACCAGCGTCGACTTCGGCAAGCCCGCGGCGTCCACCTTCGACTTCAAGCCGGCGAAGGGCACCAAGGTCACCGAGGCGGACGACCTGCCGGCGCAGGACCGTCCGGGCAAGGGGCACGAGGAGTTCAAGGGCGCCCAGGGCCTCGACGGGCTGAACGTGATCGGCAAGGGCTGGACCTCGGTCGCCGAGCTGAAGCTGCCGAAGGACGCGGCGGGCCTGGCCTCCGGGGCGGGCAGCAGCGACCTGCCGCCCGACGCCTCGAAGTTCCTGAGCTCGCTCGGGGACCGGGTGAAGGGCGACTTCGGCACCGGCACGGTCTACTCGACGCGCCTGGTGAACGTCCTGGTCACCCAGGACGGCACGGTCTACGCCGGCGCGGTTACCAAGGACGCGCTGGTCAAGGCGGCCGACGCGGGCTGAGCCCGGACAGGCGGCGGACAGTGACGGTGAGGGGGCGGCGCACACCGCCCCCTCACCGTCCGGCATACGAGGAGGGGTATGGCGGCGTCGGCCGGAGCGGCCGTCTCGGTGATCGAGACCCAGGAGCTCACCAAGCGGTACCGCGGGGGCCGTCCGGCCGTCGACCGGCTCAGCCTGACCGTCCCGGAGGGCGCCGTCTTCGGCTTCCTCGGGCCCAACGGCTCGGGCAAGACCACCACCATCCGCATGCTGATGGGCCTGATCGACCCGACCGGCGGCACCGCCCGGGTGCTCGGCCACCCGATGCCGCGCGCGGCGCGGACCGTGCTGCCGCAGGTGGGCGCGCTGATCGAGGGGCCCGCCCTGTACGGGTTCCTGTCCGGCCGGGACAACCTGCTGCGCTTCGACGCGGCCGACCCCACCGCCGACCCGCGCACCCGCCGCGCCCGGGTCGCGCGCGCCCTGGACCGGGTCGGCCTGACGCCCGCCGCGGCCAAGAAGGCGAAGGCGTACTCGCTCGGCATGAAGCAGCGGCTCGGCCTGGCCGCCGCCCTGCTCCAGCCGCGCAGGCTGCTCGTCCTGGACGAACCGACGAACGGCCTGGACCCGCAGGGCATGCGCGAGATCAGAACCCTGGTGCGGGAGCTGGCCTCCGACGGCACGACCGTCTTCCTCTCCTCGCACCTCCTCGACGAGATCGAACAGGTCTGCACGCACGCGGCCGTGATGGCGCAGGGCCGGCTCCTCACCCAGGGCCCGGTCGCCGAGCTGGCGGCGGGCGCCCGCGGCAGGCTCACCGTCACCACCCCGGACCCGGCGGACGCCCGCCACGTACTGAAGGAGCACGGCATAACGGTCCTGGCGGCGGAGGGCGAGCGGGTGACGGCCGAGCCGCCGCCCCCGGAGACGGATCTCGCGGACCTGACCGCGGCCCTGGTGGCGGCGGGGGTGCGGGTGCGCGGGTTCGGCGTCGAGCGGGCGTCCCTGGAGGACGCGTTCGTCGCCCTGACCGGGGAGGGCTTCGATGTCGCGGGCTGAGGCGGCGGCGCCCCCGGCGCCGGTGCGGGCGCTGTGGACCTTCGGGCTGCTCCGCTCCGAGCTGGCCGTCACCTTCCGCCGCTGGCGCACGCTCGCGCTGCTGGCGGTCCTGACCGGAGTGCCGGTCCTCATCGGCATCGCCGTCAAGATCGAGACGAGCGACGGTTCGGGGATCGGCGGGGGCGGCGGCGAGGGCGCCGCGGGCCCGGCCTTCATCGCGCAGATCACCAACAACGGCCTGTTCCTGGTCTTCACCTCGCTGGCGGCGACCCTGCCGTTCTTCCTGCCGATGTCGGTCGGGGTGATCGCGGGCGACGCGATCGCCGGCGAGGCCAACGCCGGAACGCTCCGCTATCTGCTCGTCGCCCCCGCGGGCCGCACCCGACTGCTGCTCACCAAGTACGCGACGACCATGGCGTTCTGCCTCGTGGCGACCCTGGCCGTGGCGGTCTCGGCGCTCGTCACCGGCGCGATCCTCTTCCCGCTCGGAGACCTGGTCACCATCTCGGGTACGTGGATCAGCTTCGGGGACGGCCTGTGGCGGGCGTTCCTCATCGCGCTGGTCGTGGCGGCCTCCCTGCTCGGGATCGCCGCGCTCGGCCTGTTCGTCTCGACGCTCACCGGAAGCGGTATCGCGGCGATGGCGACCACGGTGGGGCTGCTGATCACGGTCCAGATCCTCGACCAGATCCCGCAGCTGCACGCGATCCAGCCGTACTTCTTCTCCCACCAGTGGCTGTCCTTCGCCGATCTGATGCGCGAACCGGTCTACTGGACCGACCTCGTCAAGAACCTGGAGATCCAGGTCCTGTACGCGGCCGTGTTCGGCTCGGCGGCGTGGGCCCGCTTCACGGCGAAGGACATCATGGCGTAAGGGCTAGCCCTCGTACGGGAACGCGGCGAGCGGGGCCTGTCGCGCGAAGAACGTCTTGGCCTCGCGCAGCGCCTCCTCGTCCTTGAGCACGTCGCCGGGCTTGCTGCCGTTGCCCAGCAGGACACCGCCGAACCGCATGCCCAGGTACGCGGCCGAGTTGTTGAGGGTGCCCACCAGCGGGTCGGCGACCTCCTGCTCCTCGTGGGCGAGCGCGGTCACGCCCCACAGGGTGCGCCCGGCGAGGGTCTTCTTGAAGTCGACGCCCGGGGTGCGCAGCCAGCCCGACCAGTGGTCCAGGTAGCGCTTGACGGAGGCGGAGACCGAGTACCAGTACAGCGGCGAGGCGATCACGAGGTCGGTGGCCGCCAGGGTCGCGTCCAGGAGGACGGCCGTCGGGCCCTCCTCGGGGCGGACGTGGTCGCTGTCGTGGCGCAGGTCCTCGAAGTCGGGCAGGGGATGGTCGGCCAGGTCGATCCAGCGCTGGCCGACACCCGGCGGCAGCTGCTCGGCGGCCTTGCGGGCCAGCGTCTCGGTGTTGCCGCCCGGACGGCTGCTGCCGAGGACGAAGAGGAAGCTGCGGGCGGCGCCGGTCTCCGTGGTCGGGGCGACGGTCGTGGCGGTCGTGGTCATGGTTCCCCCAGTGCTGCGCGTACGCCGAATAGGTGCGCATGCAGTATATGCAGACGCATCTATATGGCGGTAGGGGACTGCCCCGGCCCGGCGACCGCCGAGGCGGCGGCCAGATAGGCGCGCACCAGGGGACGGTCGTCCTCGTGCCGGGCGGCCACCGCCAGCCGGGAGGGGGAGATGCCGCGCACCGGCACCGCGGTCACCTCGTCGCGGACGATCAGCGAGGCGTTGCCCACGGCCAGCAGCACCACCCCCTGCCCGTTGGCCACCGCCTCGTGGGTCTCCTCGGCGCTGCCCACGACCCCGCCGATCCGGGGCGCCCGCCCGGCGCGCGCGTCCAGGGCCAGCCAGTAGTCCCGCAGCGCCCCCGCCTCCGCGGGCAGTGCGAGGAACGGCTCGTCGAGCAGCTCCGCGAAGTCCACCGCGTCCCGCCCCGCCAGCCGGTGGCCCGGCGGCAGCGCCACGAGCCGGGGCTCCTCGGCGACCACCACCGACCGGTACCGCTCGCCGTCGGGCAGCGGCAGCCAGACGAAGGCGACATCGCTCGAACCGTCCGCGAGACCGGCGCTCGGATCGGCCCAGCCGACCTGGTGCAGCGTGGGCCGCGCACCGGGGTGACCGGCGAGGAGGCGGGAGCGCAGGGCCGGCAGCAGGCCGCGCCCGGGGCTGGTCGACATGCCGACGACCAGCGCGCCGCGCTGCGCGGTCCGGGCCCGGCGCACTTCCTCCTCGGCGCTCTCCCAGGCGGCGAGCAGCGCGCGGGCGTGCGGCAGCAGCGCCTCGCCGACTCCGGTCAGCCGCACGGTCCGGCGGTCCCGCACGAACAGCTCGGCGCCGAGCTGTCGCTCCAGCGCCCGTATCTGCTTGCTCAGGGCGGGCTGGGAGACGTACAGCCGCTCGGCGGCCCGGGTGAAGCTCAACTCGTCGGCGACCGCGGTGAAGTAGCGCAGATCGCGCCCATGGACGTCCATAACCCATGGCTATCACGGGAGGTCTTGGACGCGGGCCGGTCCGTGCAAGCAGGATGGAGACACGCCAAGGGGCAAGAGCCGCGCGGCAGTTGAGCAGATGCGTACGACCTGTTACGACCTGTGGAGGGGAACCGGAATGACCAGCGACAACAACGCCAAGGTGTGGCTCGTGACCGGCGCGACCAGCGGCTTCGGCCGGGCGATCGCCGAGGCGGCCGTCGCCGCGGGCGACACCGTGATCGGCACCGCCCGCCGCGCCGAGGCCCTGGACGGTCTGGTCGCCGCCCACCCCGACCGGGTGGAGGCGATCTCCCTCGACATCACCGACGGCGAGCGGGTCGACGCCGTGGCCGCCGAGATCCTGGCCCGCTACGGCCGTGTCGACGTCCTCGTCAACAACGCGGGCCGCACCCAGGTCGGCGCCTTCGAGGAGACCACCGACGCCGAACTGCGGGACCTGTTCGACCTGCACGTCTTCGGCCCGGCCCGGCTGACCCGGGCGCTGCTGCCGCAGATGCGGGAGCGGGGCAGCGGCGCGATCGTCAACATGAGCAGCGTCGGCGGCCAGCTCTCCTTCGGCGGCTTCTCCGCGTACAGCGCGACGAAGGCGGCCCTGGAGCAGCTGTCCGAGGGGCTGGCCGCCGAGGTCACGCCGTACGGGATCAAGGTCCTCGTCGTGGAGCCGGGCGCCTTCCGCACCAACCTCTTCGGCAAGGGCGCCGCCTACTTCTCCGAGGAGATGCCCGAGTACACCGAGACGGCCGGGGCGACCCGGCGGATGGTGGAGAGCTCCGACGGTCTCCAGCCCGGCGACCCGGCCAAGGCGGCCGCCGCGATCCGGCTCGCCCTCGACGCGGAGACGACTCCGCTGCGGCTGCCGCTCGGCGGGGACGCGCTGGACGCGGTCCTCGCCCACCTGGACGCGCAGCGGGCCGACCTCGTCACGTGGGAGAAGACGTCCCGGGGCACGGACTTCGACAGCTGACGCGGCCCGGTCCGGGGGCGGCCGGTCAGCACACGCAGAACTCGTTGCCCTCCGGATCCGCCATCACGATCCACTCGCCGCCCTGGGACTTCACCCGCTCCAGGACGCGCGCGCCGAGGCCGGTGATCCGCTCGGCCTCGGCGTCGCGCCGTCCCTGGTCCGCGTGGACGTCCAGGTGCAGCCGGTTCTTGACCGTCTTGGTCTCCGGCACTCTCTGGAACAGCACCCGCCGCCCGAGCCCGCCCCCGGTCCGCTCGTCGACCGGGTCGTCCGGGTGACGTACGGCGATCAGGTCCCGGAAGGCGCGCCGCCCCTGGAACGCGACGGTCTCCTCCTCGGCCAGCGCGCCGAGGCCGAGCAACTGGCCGATCAGCGCGTCGTTGTCCTCCACCTCATAGCCGAGCGCGGCCGCCCAGAAGACGGCCTGGGCGTGCGGGTCGGCGGCGTCCACGACGAGTTTCCAGTGCAGAGTCATGCGTCAGTTATAGGACCGGGCACCGACAACGGCCGTTCAGCGCGCGGATTCCCGCTGCATCTGGGCGCCCGCCGGGGCGGGAACGGCCGCGGCGGCTGCCGCCGCCCGCGCCAGACGCGCCCGGCCGGCCCGGGCGGTGCGCAGCGCGTCCCAGGTCAGCATCGCGAGCGCGGCCCACACGAGCCCGAAGCCGGCCCACCGCTCGGCCGGCATGGCCTCGTGGAAGTACAGGATGCCGAGGGCGAACTGGAACACCGGCGCCAGGTACTGCAACAGCCCGAGGGTGGAGAGCGGCACCCGGATCGCGGCGGCCCCGAAGCACACCAGCGGGATCGCCGTGACGAGCCCGGTCGAGGCCAGCAGCGCCCCGTGCCCGAAACCCTCCTGGGCGAAGGTCAGGTGCCCCTGCGTGCCCAGCCACACCAGATAGCCGAGCGCGGGCAGGAACTGCACGGCGGTCTCGGCGGCCAGCGACTCGACCCCGCCCAGATTGACCTTCTTCTTCACCAGGCCGTACGTGCCGAACGAGAAGGCCAGCGCCAGCGAGATCCACGGCGGCCGCCCGTACCCGACGGCGAGCACGAGCACCGCGAGCAGCCCGATGCCCACGGCCGCCCACTGCGCGGGCCGCAGCCGCTCGCCGAGCAGCAGCACGCCGAGCCCGATGGAGACCAGCGGGTTGATGAAGTAGCCCAGGGACGCCTCGACCACGTGCCCCGCGTTCACCGACCAGATGTACAGGCCCCAGTTCACGGTGATCACGGCGGCGGCGAGGATCACCAGGCCGAGCCTCCCGGGCTGCCGCACCAGCTCCCGCAGCCAGGCCCACTTGCGGACGAAGAGCAGCGCGACGCCCACCACGACCAGCGACCACACCATCCGGTGGGCCAGGATCTCCCCGGCGCCCGCGGGCTTGAGCAGCGGCCAGAACAGGGGGACCAGGCCCCACATCACATAGGCCGCCGCGCCGTTGGCGACCCCGGCCCGACTCTGCTTCTCGTTCTCGCCCTCGGCCAACGCAGCCCCTCCTCCAGACGCACGGCAGCCCCGCGGCGGCCACCACGAAGGTAGCGCCGCGGGGCGGGCGTGTCATTCCCGTATCGCGATACGGTCCTGACGGTCGGGCCGGGCTACTTGAGGGCCTCCGCGATGGCCTCCGCGACCGGCGTCGTCGGGCGGCCGATGAGCCGCGCGAGGTCGCCGTCGCCGCGCGCCAGCAGGCCCTTCTCGATGGCGGCGTCGACGTCCACGAGGATGTCGGCGAACGGGGCCGGGACGCCCGCGCCGACCAGCACCGCACGGTTCTCCGCCGGCGTCACCGAGCGGTAGGCGACGTCCTTGCCGGACTGCCGGGCCACCTCGGCCGCGTACTCGGCGAGCGACCAGGCGGTGTCGCCGCTCAGCTCGTACACCCGGTTCTCGTGGCCCTCGCCGGTCAGCACGGCGACGGCGGCCGCGGCGTAGTCGGCGCGCGAGGCCGAGGCGACGCGCCCCTCGCCGGCGCTCGCCACGACGGCGCCGTGCTCCAGGACCGGGGCGAGGTTCTCCGTGTAGTTCTCGTGGTACCAGCCGTTGCGCAGGAAGGTGTACGGCAGCCCCGAGTCGAGGATCGCCTGCTCGGTGACCTTGTGCTCGTCGGCGAGGGTGAAGTCGGCGTCGGGGCCGCCCAGGACGCCGGTGTACGCCAGCAGCGCCACCCCGGCCTCCTTCGCCGCCTCGATCACGGCCCGGTGCTGGGACACCCGCTGCCCGACCTCGCTGCCGGAGACGAACAGCACCCGGTCGCCGGCCCGGAAGGCGTCCTTCAGCGTCTCGGGCGCGCTGTAGTCGGCGATCCGCAGCCCGACGCCGCGGGCGGCGAGCGCGGCCCCCTTCTCCTGGCTGCGCACGACCGCGGCGATGTCCCCGGCGGGCACCCCCGCGGCGAGCAGCCCTTCGACGACGAGGCGGCCGAGGTGGCCGGTGGCACCGGTGACGACGAGACCCATGTCCGAAAACTCCTTGATGCGGCTTGTTTCGCGTTCTTCCTCACCGTAAAGCCTGCACTGTGGATTCGTAAGTACCCACTTTGAAGTAAGGTACTGGCATGGGAGTGAGCAAGGTGCGCGAGTGGACGACGTCCCCCGGCGAGGGGCTCTGCCCGCAGCGCCTCGTCCTGGAGCACGTCACGAGCCGCTGGGGCGTCCTGGTGCTGCTCGCACTGGAAGAGCGCTCCTTCCGCTTCAGCGAGCTGCGCCGGGAGATCGGCGGGGTCAGCGAGAAGATGCTCACCCAGACCCTCCAGACCCTGGAGCGCGACGGCGTCGTCCACCGCGACGCCAAGCCCGTGATCCCGCCGCGCGTCGACTATTCGCTCACCGCGCTGGGCCGCGAGGCGGCCGAGCAGGTGCGGGCGCTCGCGGAGTGGACCGAGCGGCGCATGGGCGCGGTGGTCGAGGCGCGGGAGAGGTACGACGAGGCCCGGCTCGCCGGGTCGGCCGGGTGACGTAACTTCCCTGTACAGAGGGCGGCTCGGTCGCCGAGGGCCGTTCGGCCCGGAATGGCCGTGCCCGATGCCGGGCAGACGCTTGGACGGGGCGCCGCTCCGCACCGAACCCGCCATCCTTCTGTGCGCCCCCCGTCCGCCTCCCGCGATGTGGTATGTCGCCCGGCATCCTGAAGGGGGACGCTCGTCGCCGTTCCGAATTCGGGGGTTCATCTTTGACATGGGGACACGGGTATCGCCGCTGAGGAAGTTCGGCGGCCGGCTGCTGTCGGGGTTCGACCGGGGCCGGCACAGAGAGGAGCTGCTGCTCCAGCTGATCGGCCAGCTCGCCAGGGTGGCCGAGGAGATGCATCGCGCGAACGTCGTCCAGGCCCAGCGCGTGGCGCTGGACCAGATGGACCGCGCGATCGACGATCCCACGCTGGCCGCGGCGCTGAGCACACTGCCCAGCCTGACGGTCCAGAAGCGACGGCAGATGCTCTTCGTGAACCGGGAGTACGCCGTGGTGCTGCTGGCCCACCGGGTGGGCATGCTGACGTGGAACGAGATGCTGGGCCAGCTCAGGGTGTTGTGCCGCAACGACCTCTTCCGCGAGTACTGGGGACGCACGGTGGACCATCGCCGCAGCTATCCGGAGTCGTCACTGGAGGGGCGTGCGGGGCAGATGGTCGACGCGATGCTGGAGGAACTGGCCGACGAGCCCGAGGAGTGGTGGGTCGTGGGCTTCCAGGACGCGCCGAATTCCTGAATACGCCGAAGTGCTGATTCGGGAGCACGCCCGAGTCGCCTTCAGTGACCAATCGGCGAGTATCCAGTTAGCTGTCGGGGGCGGCTTCTTCCTGCCCTCGTAGTGCGGTGGCAGTACGGTGCGGCCGCCTTCCGCTGAGGGGGCGGCAGGCGGGGACTCCTCCGCCGGTGACCTTTCCTCCCCGCCCTGTGGAGAGGAAAGAGTTGAAGATTCACCACCGTCTGGGAGATGCCCCCCGGGTGCGGGGCTGTGTGACGGGTGAAGGGTGCCCCGACGTGTTCCAGCTGACCGACGGGGACTTCGCGGTGATCGGCGCGGCCTTCGACGCCGACCTGCCGCCGGGCGTGACGCTCCGTCCGGGACAGCGGCTCGTCGTGGTGGACCGGGACACCCTGGTCCGGGCCCGCCGCGACATCCCCGACGCCTGAGCCGCCGAGGGGCGCACCGCAGGGGCGGTGCGTCCCCCGTGCGCCCCCTGCCGGTCAGCCGACCACGGTCCAGGTGTCGCCGCCCGCGAGCAGCGCGCCGAGGTCGCCCTTGCCGTCCCGCTCGATCGCGGCGTCCAGCTGGTCGGCCATCTGCGTGTCGTAGACCGGCCGTTCGACACTGCGCAGGACGCCGATGGGCGTGTGGTGCAGGGTGTCCGGGTCGGCCAGCCGGGAGAGCGCGAAGGCCGTCGTGGGGGACGCCGCGTGGGCGTCGTGGACCAGGATCTCGGAGCGGTTGGCGTCCGTGACCGGGACGACCGCGAGGTCGCCGGTGGCGGGGTCGCGGACGACGCCCTTGGAGTCGTCCGCCCCGAACGTGATCGGCTCGCCGTGCTCCAGGCGGATGACCGCCTCCTCCGCCTGCTGCTTGTCCTTGAGGACCTCGAAGGCGCCGTCGTTGAAGATGTTGCAGTTCTGGTAGATCTCCACGAGCGCCGTGCCCTGGTGGTCGGCGGCGGCGCGCAGCACCGAGGTCAGGTGCTTGCGGTCGGAGTCCACGGTGCGGGCCACGAAGGACGCCTCCGCGCCGATCGCCAGCGAGACCGGATTGAAGGGCGCGTCCAGCGAACCCATCGGCGTCGACTTGGTGATCTTGCCGACCTCGGAGGTGGGGGAGTACTGGCCCTTCGTGAGGCCGTAGATCCGGTTGTTGAAGAGGAGGATCTTCAGGTTCACGTTGCGGCGCAGGGCGTGGATGAGGTGGTTGCCGCCGATGGAGAGGGCGTCGCCGTCACCGGTGACGACCCAGACGCTCAAGTCCCTTCGGGAGGAGGCGAGTCCGGTGGCGATGGCGGGGGCGCGGCCGTGGATGGAGTGCATCCCGTACGTGTTCATGTAGTACGGGAAGCGCGAGGAGCAGCCGATGCCGGAGACGAAGACGATGTTCTCCTTCGCCAGGCCGAGCTCGGGCATGAAGCCCTGGACGGCGGCGAGGATCGCGTAGTCGCCGCAGCCGGGGCACCAGCGCACTTCCTGGTCGGACTTGAAGTCCTTCATGGACTGCTTGGCCTCGGCCTTGGGGACGAGGGACAGCAGCGTCGGGGCGCCGCCCTCCCCGGCCGCCTCCGCGGACGCGCTGGACTCGCTGGTCTGCGTATCAGCCATCGATGGCCTCCTTGAGAGCCGTGGCGAGCTGCTCAGCCTTGAACGGCATACCGTTGACCTGGTTGTACGAGTCCGCGTCCACCAGGTACTTCGCCCGGATGAGGGTGGCGAGCTGGCCGAGGTTCATCTCGGGGATCACCACCTTGTCGTAACGCTCCAGGACCTCGCCCAGATTCCGCGGGAACGGGTTGAGGTGGCGCAGATGAGCCTGTGCGATGTGCTCGCCGGCGGCGCGCAGGCGGCGGACCGCCGCGGTGATCGGGCCGTAGGTCGAACCCCAGCCGAGCACCAGAACACGGGCCTCACCTGCGGGATCGTCGACCTCGACGTCCGGCACCGCGATGCCGTCGATCTTGGCCTGGCGGGTGCGGACCATGAAGTCGTGGTTGGCCGGATCGTAGGAGATGTTGCCCGTGCCGTCCTGCTTCTCGATGCCGCCGATCCGGTGTTCGAGGCCCGGCGTGCCGGGGATCGCCCACGGGCGGGCCAGCGTCTGCGGGTCGCGCTTGTACGGCCAGAAGACCTCGGTGCCGTCGTCCAGCGTGTGGTTCGGGCCGGACGCGAACTGCACCCGCAGATCCGGGAGTTCGTCGACCTCGGGGATCCGCCACGGCTCCGAGCCGTTGGCCAGGTAGCCGTCGGAGAGCAGCAGCACCGGGGTGCGGTAGGTGACCGCGATCCGGGCCGCCTCCAGGGCCGCGTCGAAGCAGTCGGCCGGGGTGCGGGGGGCGACGACCGGGACCGGCGCCTCGCCGTTGCGCCCGTACATCGCCTGGAGCAGGTCCGCCTGCTCGGTCTTGGTGGGCAGGCCGGTGGACGGGCCGCCGCGCTGGATGTCCACGACGAGCAGCGGGAGTTCGAGGGAGACCGCGAGGCCGATCGTCTCCGACTTCAGCGCCACGCCCGGACCGGACGTCGTCGTCACCGCGAGGCTGCCGCCGAAGGCCGCGCCCAGCGCGGCGCCGATCCCGGCGATCTCGTCCTCCGCCTGGAAGGTGCGCACGCCGAAGTTCTTGTGCTTCGACAGCTCGTGCAGGATGTCGGAGGCCGGAGTGATCGGGTACGAGCCCAGGTACAGCGGCAGATCCGCCTGCCGGGAGGCCGCGATCAGGCCGTAGGACAGCGCCAGGTTCCCGGAGATGTTGCGGTAGGTGCCGACCGGGAACGCGGACTGTGCCGGGGCCACCTCGTAGGAGACCGCGAAGTCCTCGGTCGTCTCGCCGAAGTTCCAACCCGCATGGAACGCCGCGAGGTTGGCCTTCATGATCTCGGGCTTCTTGCCGAACTTCGCCTTGAGGAACTCCTCCGTGCCCTCGGTCGGCCGGTGGTACATCCACGACAGCAGGCCCAGCGCGAACATGTTCTTGGAGCGCTCCGCCTCCTTGCGGGAGAGGTCGAACTCCTTCAGCGCCTCCACGGTGAGCGTGGTCAGCGGCACCGGGTGGACGTGGAAGCCGTCGAGCGAGCCGTCCTCCAGGGGGCTGGCCTCGTAACCGACCTTCGACATCGCCCGTTTGGTGAACTCGTCCGTGTTGACGATGACTTCGGCGCCGCGCGGCACATCGCCGATGTTCGCCTTCAGGGCCGCCGGGTTCATCGCCACCAGCACGTTCGGCGCGTCGCCCGGCGTCAGGATGTCGTGGTCGGCGAAGTGCAGCTGGAAGGAGGAGACACCCGGCAGCGTGCCGGCGGGCGCCCGGATCTCGGCCGGGAAGTTCGGCAGGGTGGAGAGGTCGTTGCCGAACGAGGCGGTCTCCGAGGTGAACCGGTCGCCCGTGAGCTGCATACCGTCACCGGAGTCGCCCGCGAACCGGATGATCACCCGGTCCAGGCGCCGTACGTCCTTGCTGGATTCACTCTCAGGTGTGCGCTGTTCTCCGACCACAGCACTGTCGGCCTGCTCGGCTGCGCTACTGACCTGGCTCGTCACTGAACTGGACCTCCCTCGAGGCGGCTGTGCGGGCAGGGCCGTCCCACCGGCCTTCCCCAGGCCCACCCTACGTCTGTAAGGGTCACCTTCCTCTGAGCAATCGCATTCTGGATCGAGAAATGAGCGACTGTGGACGGAGCCTGTATCTGACAGAGTGTCAGGTGGTCAGGAGTTGAGGTAGGTGAGGACGGCCAGAACCCGGCGGTGATCCCCGTCACTCTGCGACAGGCCCAGCTTCAGGAAGATGTTGCTCACGTGCTTCTCGACCGCGCCGTCGCTCACCACGAGCTGCCGGGCGATCGCCGAGTTCGTCCGGCCCTCCGCCATCAGGCCGAGGACCTCGCGCTCGCGCGGGGTGAGGTTCGCGAGGACGTCCTGCTTGCGGCTGCGGCCCAGCAGCTGGGCGACGACCTCCGGGTCCAGCGCGGTGCCGCCCTCGGCGACCCGCACGACCGCGTCCACGAACTCCCGGACCTCCGCGACCCGGTCCTTCAGCAGATAGCCCACACCGCGGCTCGATCCGGCCAGCAGTTCGGTGGCGTACTGCTCCTCCACGTACTGCGACAGGACCAGGACCCCCAGGTCGGGGAAGCGGGCGCGCAGCTGGACCGCCGCGCGCACGCCCTCGTCCGTGTGCGTGGGCGGCATCCGTACGTCCGCCACGACCACGTCCGGGAGCTGTTCCTGCTCGCCCAGCTCGGTGATGGTCTTGACCAGCGCCTCGCCGTCGCCGACCCCGGCGACGACCTCGAGTCCGCGGTCGGTCAGCAGCCGGGTCAGCCCCTCTCTGAGCAGCACTGAATCCTCGGCGATGACCACCCGCACCCTGTCCTCCACGATTTTCGGCCCCCCTGCGCCCCGGCACCTGCGGCACCGGGGCAGTCATGAACAGGACCAGCATCGCAGGAACCGCGGGTGGACGGGGGTGAGCGGCGCGAATACCCCGGCGCCGCCGCGGGTGCTACGCCCGCCGCCACGGCAGCTCGGCGGTCACCCGGGTCGGTCCGG
Source organism: Streptomyces sp. HUAS MG91 (assembly GCF_040529335.1). GTDB lineage: Bacteria > Actinomycetota > Actinomycetes > Streptomycetales > Streptomycetaceae > Streptomyces > Streptomyces tabacisoli. The sequence goes on from NZ_CP159534.1 coordinate 4,951,885, forward strand.
AGGGCGGCGAGTCGACCAGGAGGATCCCGTCGACCGCGTCGAGCCGCTCGGCCAGGCCCGCGAGGCCCGAACCGGCGTCGGCCGCCGCGCCGCCCACCCCGTTGTCCTGGACCTGGAGCATCAGCCGGTCGCCGGCCCGCCACACGTCGACCGTCGCCCGGGTCGCCCGGCTGTGCTTGCTGATGTTCTGCAGCAGCTCGGAGACGGTGAAGTAGGCGATGCCCTCGATGGCGGGCGCCGGGCGCTCGGCGAGGTCCACCTCCACCGTCACCGGCACGGTGCAGCGGGCGGCGACGGAGGACAGGGCCGCGTCCAGGCCGCGGTCGGTGAGGACCGCCGGGTGGATGCCGCGGGCCAGGTCGCGCAGCTCCTGGAGCGCGGTCTTCACCTCGCCGTGCGCCTCGTCGACCATGCGCGCGGCGGCCTCGGGGTCGTCGGTGAGCTTCTCCTTGGCCAGGCCCAGCTCCATGGCCAGGCTGACCAGGCGGGCCTGCGCGCCGTCGTGCAGGTCGCGCTCGATGCGGCGCAGATCGGCGGCGGCCGTGTCGACCACGACGCCCCGGTCCGACTCCAGCTGCACCACGCGCGAGGCGAGCCGCGACGGGCCGAGCAGCCCGGCGACCATCAGCCGGTCCACCGTCGTCAGGCCCCGCACGATCCACGGCGTCGCCAGCACCACGAGCAGGCCGGCCAGCGAGGTGACGGCGATCTCGAAGGGGTTGTCCAGATAGACGGAGTGGTGGGCGTCGCCGTAGAGCTGGAGGCCGCCCTGACCCGCGTACATCGGCAGGACCCACTGCCACAGCGGGTACGTGAACAGCGTCCAGCCCGTCGTCCAGAGCGCCAGCGTCACCGAGAACGCGAAGGTCGCCCACGGGAAGTGCAGCACCCCGTACAGCAGGTGCCGCCACGAGACGCCGCTCTTGAGCGTCGCGCCCATCCACGCCAGCGGGCCGTTGCCCTTGCGCGGGCGCACCGGCTCCGGCGTGCCGACGGCCAGGCCGAGCAGGCCGCGCGCCCGGGCCCGCTCCAGGGCGCCGAAGCCGCGCGCCCCGGCGAGCGCGGCCGCGAGGACCGGCACCCCGATGAAGGTGATCAGCAGGCCCGCGCCGAGCGAGAGCATCGTCACCGACCAGACGAAGAAGACGATGCTGATCGGCAGGGACAGCAGCTGGTAGCAGAGCTCGCGCCAGGTGCGGCCCTCGACGGGCGCGCGCAGCCAGGCCGGGATCCGGTTCAGGCCGCGGCGCGGGGCGCCGTCGTCGCCGCGGTGGCGGCGGTCGTCGTCGTACGAGTACGCGTACTCGTCGCCGTATCCGTACTGCTGCGTGGCCATCGGGGTGCCGTCCGTTTCTGCTGAGCGGGCTGGTGTGCCGTTCTGCTTCCAGGGTCCTCGACGACGGGGGACCGGACCATGCGGTGGATCGGCGTCTTCGGCCGGGGGTTATCCCTACCCCCGGTCGCGCCAGGGCAGCTCCGCCGTCACCGTCGTCCCGGCGCCCTCCGGCGAGTCCACGACGAACAGGCCGTCGACCGCGCCGAGCCGCTCCGCGAGACCGGACATGCCGGTGCCCTTGTCGAGGCTCGCGCCGCCGCGCCCGTCGTCCTGGACCTGGAGCATCAGCCGGTCGCCGCTGCGCCACACGTCGACGCTGGCCTGCGTGGCCCGGCTGTGCTTGCTGATGTTCTGCAGCAGCTCGGAGACGGTGAAGTAGGCGATGCCCTCGATCGCCTCGGCGGGCCGGGCCGGCAGGTCGGCCGTCACCTTCACCGGGACCGTGCAGCGGGCGGCGACGGAGGACAGGGCCGCGTCCAGGCCGCGGTCGGTGAGGACCGCCGGGTGGATGCCGCGGGCCAGGTCGCGCAGCTCCTGAAGGGCGAGCTTCACCTCGCCGTGCGCCTCGTCGACCATGAGCGCCGCCGCGTCGGGATCCTCCAGGAGCTTCTCCTTGGCGAGGCCGAGGCCCATCGCCAGGTTCACCAGGCGGGCCTGCGCGCCGTCGTGCAGGTCGCGCTCGATGCGGCGCAGGTCGGCGGCGGCCGTGTCGACCACGACGCCCCGGTCGGACTCCAGCTCGGCGATCCGCGCCTCCAGCTCGTCCGACGGCGACAGCAGCGCGCGGACCATCGCCCGGTCCGCGTTGGCCAGCCCCCGCGCGATGAACGGCAGCACCGGCCACAGCACCAGCAGCGACGGCAGCATCAGCGCGAACGTCAGCACGCTCCACGGCAGCCGGATCACCTCGTACAGCACGGTCCGCCAGCCCACCGGGTCCTTCAGGCCGTTCCACAGCCAGGCGAAGAACCCGCCCGCGTTCCGCACCGGCAGCGGGCTCGGCTCGTCGATCCGCACCCCGAGCAGCGCCCGGGCGCGGGCCCGCTCCGCCCGCCCCAGCAGCCGCGCGCCGCGCAGCCCCGCGGCGATCAGCGGCAGACCGATCACCGTCACCGTCAGCCCGGCGCCGAGCGCCAGCATCGTCACGGCGTACACGAAGCCGACGATCGACAGCGGGAAACTGCTCAGGAGATACGCGATCTCCTTCCAGGTGTGCCGGTCGAGGGCGAGACGCGCCGGCGGCAGCACGGGCCGGCCGGCGTCGGGGCCGTCCGTGGTGTCGGGAGCGTGGAGCGGTTCGGTCATAACCGAAAGAGTGCCCTGCGCGCGACGGGCGGCGCCATGAGGCGGACCGCCCGGGGAGAACGGGGGATAACCCCACCTCGCCGGGCACCCGCACGGCACCGGGCTGCTTACCGTTCCTTTAACAGGCCCTAGACTCCGTGTCCGTACAGATCGTCGAACACGAACCAACAACGAACACGCGAGGGGCGCAGAGACGTGACCGTCATCGCGGCGGACTACTTCCACTCGTACTCGGTGGTCGGGCTGCTCGCCGTCGTCGGCGTGCTCTTCGTCGCCGTGGCCTTCGGCGCGGGACGGCTGCTGCGCCCGGTGGTGCCCACCCCGGAGAAACTCCTCACGTACGAGTGCGGAGTCGACCCCGTCGGCGAGGGCTGGGCGCACACCCAGGTCCGCTACTACGTGTACGCGTTCCTCTACGTGATCTTCGCGGTCGACTCGATCTTCCTCTTCCCCTGGGCCACGGTCTTCGCCGCGCCGGGATACGGCGCGACGACCCTGGCCGAGATGTTCATCTTCCTCGGCTTCCTCGCCGTGGGCCTGCTGTACGCATACAAGAAGGGCGTCCTTACGTGGGCGTGAGTGACGTGGACGTGAGTGATGTGACTTCCTCGGAACCGGTGGCGCTGCCCGATCCCCTGGGCCCGAAGAGGCTGGGCGTGCTCTCGCGCCTGGCGCCCGAGCCGATGAAGGTGGTCCTCAACTGGGGCCGCCGCTACAGCCTGTGGGTCTTCAACTTCGGACTCGCCTGCTGCGCCATCGAGTTCATCGCCGCGTCCATGGCCCGGCACGACTTCATCCGCCTCGGCGTCATCCCCTTCGCGCCGGGCCCGCGCCAGGCGGACCTGATGGTCGTCTCCGGCACGGTCACGGACAAGATGGCTCCCGCCGTGAAGCGCCTGTACGAGCAGATGCCCGAGCCCAAGTACGTCATCTCCTTCGGCGCCTGCTCCAACTGCGGCGGCCCGTACTGGGACTCGTACTCGGTGACCAAGGGCGTCGACCAGATCATCCCGGTCGACGTCTACGTGCCCGGGTGCCCGCCCCGGCCCGAGGCGCTGCTCCAGGGCATCCTCAAGCTCCAGGAGAAGATCGCGCGCGAGTCGCTGGGCGAGCGGTACGCGTCCGCCGACGCGGCGGCGGGGCGTCCCTCGGCGGCGGCGCTGAGCAGCGGCCTCGTCCAGCCGCCCACGCCGTCCGGGGGTGAGCGATGAGCTGGCTGCCGGACCCCGTCGAGGAGCTGTTCGGCGCCGAGGCCACGGCCGAGGAGGCGTACGACCTGCTGACCGTCGACGTCCCGGCCGCGGAGTGGATCGCCGCTCTGGAGACGGCCCGTACGCGCCTGGGGTGCACCTACTTCGACTGGCTGAGCGCGGTCGACGAGCCCACGTGTGTGTGTGTGTGTGTGTGTGTGTGTGTGTGTGTGTGTGTGTGTGTGTGTGTGTGTGTGTGTGTGTGTGTGTGTGTGTGTGTGTGTGTGTGTGTGTGTGTGTGTGTGTGTGTGTGTGTGTGTGTGTGTGTGTGTGTGTGTGTGTGTGTGTGTGTGTGTGTGTGTGTGTGTGTGTGTGTGTGTGTGTGTGTGTGTGTGTGTGTGTGTGTGTGTGTGTGTGTGTGTGTGTGTGTGTGTGTGTGTGTGTGTGTGTGTGTGTGTGTGTGTTTTTTTGTGTGTGTGTGTGTGTGTGTGTGTGTGTGTGTGTGTGTGTGTGTGTGTGTGTGTGTGTGTGTGTGTGTGTGTGTGTGTGTGTGTGTGTGTGTGACGCCGGGTTCCGCGTCTGCGCGCACGTCGCGGCCGTCGCGCCCGGTTCCGTACGCCGTCTGCTGCTGCGCACGACCGTGCCCCACGCGGCGCCGGTGCTCGCGTCGGCGGTCGGCGTGTACGCGGGCGCCGCCTGGCACGAGCGCGAGACGCACGAGATGTTCGGCGTCGACTTCACGGACCACCCGGGGCTCGACCCGCTGCTGCTGCCCGAGGGCTTCGAGGGGCACCCGCTGCGCAAGGACTTCGTGCTCGCGGCGCGGGTCGCGAAGGCGTGGCCGGGCGCGAAGGAGCCGGGCGAGTCCGCGGCGGGGCACGGCGGGCCCAAGCGCCGCCAGATGCTGCCGCCCGGCGTGCCCGACCCGAACGAGTGGGGCCCGCTGAAGGGCCAGCTGCCGCCCGCTCCGGCGCGGCCCGCGCGAGGGGCCGGGCGTGCGGCGGGGGCCGGTACGGGTGCGGGTGCCGGGGCCGCCGGGGAGCGTCCGGCGCGGCGCACCCGGTCGGCCGGCCAGGGCTCCGCGAGCCAGGCCGCGCCCGAGGTGGGCGCGGCGGCACCGGAGACTCCGCAGACTCCGGCGCAGGCGCCGGAACGTCCCGCTCGGCCCGCCCGCCGTACGCGCAGCGCGTCGCAGGGCTCGGCGAGCCAGCGGCCCGAGCCGACGGCGGAAACCGAGCCGACGGCGGAAACCGAGCCGACGGCGGAAACCGAGCCGACGGCGGAGACCGAGCCGACGGCGGAGACCGAGCCGGCGACCGAGGCCGAGCCGTCGCCCGAGTCAACGCCCCGACCCGCGGCGAAGCCCCGTACGAGCGACGCCCCGTGGCACCACGCCAAGCCCGCGTTCGACGAGCGGCCGAAACCGGCACCCGATGACAGCACCGGCACCACGCCGGACGAGCCCGGCACCACCGAAGGAGGCACGCAGTGAACGACGCTCTCGACGTCGCCCTGCGCCTCGTCGTCGTCTTCGTCGCCTTCCTCGTGCTGCCCCTGGTCGTCGGCCAGACCGAGCACAAGGTCATGGCCCACATGCAGGGCCGGCTCGGCCCCATGTACGCGGGCGGTTTCCACGGCTGGGCCCAACTCGTCGCCGACGGCGTCAAGTTCGCGCAGAAGGAGGACGTGGTCCCGGCCGACGCCGACCGCCGCGTCTTCCAGCTCGCCCCCGCCGTCGCCCTGCTGCCCTACCTCCTCGTGCTGCTCGCGATCCCGGTCGGCCCGGGCGACGGCGCGGTCGGCCAGGTCATCGACGCGGGCATCTTCTTCGTGCTCGCGGTGATGGGCGTCGGCGTGCTCGGCGCGCTGATGGCGGGCTGGGCGAGCGCCAACAAGTTCTCCCTCCTCGGCGGCCTGCGCACGGCCGCGCAGCTGCTCGCGTACGAACTGCCGATGCTGCTCGCGGCGGCCTCGGTCGCCATGGCCGCCGGGACGGTCTCGCTGCCCGGCATCCTCGACGCCTTCGAGTGGTGGTGGCTGCCCTGGCAGATCGTCGGCGCGCTCGTCTTCTTCGTGGCGGGCCTCGCCGAACTCCAGCGGCCTCCCTTCGACATGCCCGTCGCCGACTCCGAGATCATCTTCGGCGCGTACACCGAGTACACGGGCCTGCGCTTCGCGCTGTTCCTGCTCGCCGAGTACGCGGGCATCGTCGTCCTGTGCGGCCTGACCACCGTCCTGTTCCTGGGCGGCTGGCACGGCCCGTGGGGCGCCGACGGCCTCGGCTGGGTCTGGACCCTGCTCAAGACGGCGGTCCTGGCCTTCGTCGTGATCTGGCTGCGCGTCTCCTACCCCCGTCTCCGCGAGGACCAGCTCCAGAAACTCTCCTGGACCCTCCTCGTCCCGCTCGCCCTGGCGCAGATCGCGCTCACCGGCATCGTGAAGGTGGCGATCAGCTGATGCCCCCGATCCCCGGCTCCGGCCTCGCCAAGGGCCTCGCCGTCACCCTGCGCACGATGACGAAGAAGACCGTCACCGCGCAGTACCCGGACACCCAGCCCGAACTCCCGCCGCGCACCCGCGGCGTGATCGGCCTGTTCGAGGAGAACTGCACGGTCTGCATGCTGTGCGCCCGCGAGTGCCCCGACTGGTGCATCTACATCGACTCCCACAAGGAGACGGTGCCGCCCGCCGTGGAGGGCGGCCGCGAGCGCTCCCGCAACGTCCTCGACCGCTTCGCCATCGACTTCTCCCTCTGCATGTACTGCGGCATCTGCATCGAGGTGTGCCCCTTCGACGCGCTGTTCTGGTCCCCGGAGTTCGAGTACGCCGAGACCGACATCCACGAACTCACCCACGAGCGCGACAAGCTCCGCGAGTGGATGTGGACCGTGCCGGCCCCGCCCGCCCTCGACCCGGCGGCCGAGGAGCCCAAGGAACTCGCCGCCGCGCGCAAGGCCGCGGAGAAGCTGGCCGCGACACAGGCAGCGCAGGCGGCCGAGGCGGCCCCGGCCGCGCCCGGAGAGGAGAGCACCGGATGACCGGCCCCGCAGCCCTCGCGGCGACGGCCGCCGGCAGCCACGGGTTCCTCTCCCCGACCGGCGTCGAGATCGCCTTCCTCCTCGTCGGCCTGGTCACCTTCGGCGCCGCGATCGTCACCGTCACCACCAGGCAGCTGGTGCACGCCGCCCTGTGGCTGGTCGTCGCCCTCGGCGGCCTCGCCGTCGAGTACCTCCTGCTCACCGCCGAGTTCATCGCGTGGGTGCAGGTGCTCATCTACGTCGGTTCCGTCGTGGTCCTCCTCCTCTTCGGACTGATGCTGACCCGGGCGCCCATCGGCCGCTCACCCGACGCCGACAGCCCCAACCGCTGGGCGGCCCTGACCGTCGCGGCGGCCTCCGCCGCGGCCCTGGTCTGGGTCGTCGTCGACGCCTTCCGCACGACCTGGATCGACCTGGACCACGGCGACGGCCCCGGCAACACGGAGGTCACCGGCTCGGTCCTCTTCCGGCACTGGGTGCTGCCCTTCGAGGCCCTGTCGGTCCTGCTGCTCGCGGCGCTGGTCGGCGCGATCGTCCTGTCCCGCAAGAAGCACGCCGGAGCGAAGGAGGGCGACCGCTGATGCATCTCGCCTATCCCGCAGTCCTCGCCTCCCTCCTCTTCTGCACGGGCCTGTACGGCGTACTGGCCCGCCGCAACGCGATCCTGGTCCTGATGTCGGTCGAGCTGATGCTCAACGCCGTCAACCTGAACCTCGTCGCCTTCGACGTCTGGCTCCGCGACACCCTGCACGCCGGCCAGGCCCTGACCCTGTTCACCATCGCGATCGCCGCCGCCGAGATCGGCATCGGTCTCGCGATCGTCCTCGCCGTGTACCGCAACCGCGGCACGTCGGACATCGACAGGCTCCGCGACGCCGCCGAGCCGCGCGACCCGGACGACGACCCGCACGACCCGTCCGGGGCAGGGGCCGACGAACCCGGCACCGAGGAGAAGGCCGAGGCCACCGCGTGACCACCACGACCCTCGCCGTCCTCGTCCCCCTCCTGCCCTTCCTCGGCGCCGTCGCCGGACTGCTGCTCGGCCGCACCGCGCCCGGATTCGTCCGCCCGCTGGCCGTGCTGCCGACGCTCGCCGCGCTGATCCTGGCCGCGACGGTCGCGCTCCGGCAGGGCGGCGGCTCGGGCAACGGCACCACGGCCCTCGACGCGCACACCGAACTCACCCCGACCGGCTCCGTACCGATCGAACTCGCCCTGCACATCGACGGCTTCGCCGCCCTCGTCGCCGTCCTGGTCGGCCTGGTCGCGACCTGCGTCCAGCTGTACTCGACGGGCTATCTGCGCGACGACCCGCGCTACCCCAGCTACGCCGCGATCGTCTCCCTGTTCACCTCCGCGATGCTGCTCGTCGTCTACACGGGCGACCTGATGGTGCTGCTGGTCGGCTGGGAAGTCATGGGCATCTGCTCGTACTTCCTCGTCGGCCACTACTGGGAGACCCCCGAGGCGCGCGCCGCCTCCCTCAAGGCATTCCTCGTCACGAAGCTCGGTGACGTCCCCTTCCTGATCGGCCTGTTCGCGCTCGCCACGGAAGCGGGCTCCTTCCGCATCACGGCGATCCTGGGCAAGGTCACGAGCCAGGGCGGCCTCGACCACCCGACGCTCATCGCGCTGCTGCTGCTCGCCGGAGTCGCGGGCAAGTCCGCGCAGTTCCCGCTGCACACCTGGCTGCCCGACGCGATGGCGGGCCCCACGCCCGTCTCCGCGCTGATCCACGCCGCGACGATGGTCGCCGCCGGTGTCTACTTCGTCGCCCGCCTCCTCCCGGTCTTCGCCGCCTCGCGGGCGGCCCTGATCGTGCTCGCGGTGATGGCCGGCGTCACCATGCTCGGCTCGGCGCTCGCCGCGCTCGCCCAGGACGACATCAAGCGCGTCCTCGCGTACTCGACGATCGGCCAGCTCGGCTACATGACCGGCGCCCTCGCCGTCGGCGACCGCGGTGCCGCCGTCTTCCACCTCCTCACGCACGGCGCCTTCAAGGCGCTGCTGTTCCTCGCGGCGGGCGTGGTCATCCACGCCGCCGGCACCAACTCGCTGGCCGCGATGTCCCGCATGGGCAACCTGCGGGCCCGCGTCCCCGACGCCTTCTGGACGATGACCGTGGCGCTGCTCGCGCTCGCCGCGATCCCGCCCTTCAGCGGGTTCTTCTCCAAGGAGGCGGTCCTCGGCGCCGCCGAGCACACCGCCACCGGTCACGCCATCGGCGGCCAGCCGATCCCCACCGCGTCCGGCTGGATCGTCCTCGTCGCCGGTCTGTTCACGGCCCTGCTCACCGCCGCGTACGCGACCCGCCTGTGGCTGCTGGCGTTCAACGGCCGCGGGCCCGAGGCCCCCGACCACGGCAGGCAGCCGGTCGTGATGAGCGCCGTGCTGTGGATCCTGGCGATCCCCTCCTTCGCCCTCGGTCTGTCCTTCCTGCGGCTGCCCGACTGGTTCGACGGCCACTCGCTCGCCCCGACGCTGACCACCTCGGTCCTCGGCACCGGATTCGCCCTCGTCGGCGGCCTGGTCACCTACGCGGCCTGGCGGCACACCACCGCGCTGGCGGCCCGCGCCGCGACCCCGATCGGTGCCGTCGCGATCGACACCGAGCAGGGCGACGGCGGGCTCGTCGAGGCCGAGGCCATCGCCAGCCACACCCCGGCCTACGGCGATGTCGCGAGCGCCCCCGACCCGGCCGACCCGGGCCGGCTGCTCCTGGGCCCGCTGCACCGGCACGCCGCCGTCGGCTTCCACCTGGACGCCCTCTACGCGGCGCTCTTCGTCCGCCCCGTCTGGGCCGCCGCCGCACTGGTCGGCTTCCTGGACCGCACGGTCGTCGACACCTATGTCCGCGGCGCGGCCGTGGCCCCCGGACTGCTGGGCCGGGCCGTGCGCCGCGCCCAGACCGGAAACGTGCAGACCTACCTCAGCGCACTGCTCGCAGGCACCGTCGTCCTGGTGGTCGCCGTCGTCCTCGTCGCCACCGCCGGAGCGTGAGCAGCCGTGATCGATATCAGCGAATCCGTGATGCAGTTCCTTCTCGCACTGATCGTCGTCGGCCCGCTCATCGGCGCCGTCCTCGCCCTTCTGCCGGCCCCGCCCGGACTGAAGGGGAAATCCCCGGACCAGGCCGTGCTCCGCCACGGCGTGACCGTGACCGGCGCGATCCTTCTCGCCGCGATCGTCCTCGCGCTGGGCTTCGACCACGACCAGCCGTCCAGGATGCAGGCCACGACGGACATCAGCTGGATCCCGGCGCTGCACGTGCGGATCCACCTCGGCATCGACGGCATCTCCCTCCCCCTCCTGGTGCTCACGGCGCTGCTCACGTTCCTGTGCGCGCTGTACTCCTACTTCAAGAGGCCCGCGGGCCCTTCCCCCAAGGCGTTCGTCGCCCTGATCCTGCTGCTCGAATCGGGCACGCTGGCCACCTTCGCCGTGCTGGACCTCCTGCTCTTCTTCCTCGCCTTCGAGATGGTCCTCATCCCGATGTACTTCCTCATCGCCCGCTGGGGCGGTGCCGAACGGGCCGCGGCGGCCTGGAAGTTCATCCTCTTCACGCTGCTCGGCTCGGTCGTGATGCTGCTCGGTATTCTCCTTATCGGCGTTAAGTCGGGCACGTTCGACATGATGGCACTCGCCACTGACAACGGCCGCGGGCTGAGTACGTCCGTGCAGGTCATCGCCGCTTTGGCGATCGGGATCGGGCTCGCCGTGAAGACCCCGATGTGGCCGCTGCACAGCTGGCTGCCGGACGCCCACACCGCCGCCCCGACCGTCGGCTCGGTCCTGCTCGCCGGTGTGCTGCTGAAGATGGGTACGTACGGGTTCGTCCGGATCCTGCTCCCGATCGCGCCCGACGGCTTCCGCACGTTCGCGCCCTACCTCGCCGCCCTCGCCGTCATCGGGATCGTCTACGGATCGCTGGCCTGCCTGAACCTCGCCAAGCAGGGCGCCAAGGGCGACCTCAAGCGCCTCATCGCCTACTCCTCCGTCGGCCACATGGGCTTCGTGCTCCTCGGCATCGCCTCGATGAGCCCGACCGGCGTGAACGGCGCCCTGTTCGCCAACATCGCCCACGGCCTCATCACCGGCCTGCTCTTCTTCCTCGTCGGCGCCCTCAAGGACCGGGCCGGCACCAGCGACCTCGACACCCTCGCCGAGCAGGGCGGCATGGCCCTGTACGGCAGGGCCCCGCGCCTGGGCGGCCTGCTCGCCTTCGCCGCCGTCGCCTCGCTCGGCCTGCCCGGGCTCGCCGGGTTCTGGGGCGAGATGCTCGCCCTGTTCGGGGCGTTCCGGCCCGCCGACGGGCTCAGCCGCCCGGCGTTCCTCGTGTTCCTGGCGATCGCCGCGTTCGGCACCCTGCTCACGGCCGCGTACATGCTCATCCTGGTCCGCCGGGTCTGCATGGGCCCGCGCCCGCAGCCGACCCCGGCGTTCGCGGACGTGCGGGGGTACGAGTTCGCCGCCTGGACCCCGCTCGTCGCCCTCACCGTCCTCGCGGGCCTGTGGCCCGCCGCCCTGCTCGGCCTCACGAACCCGGCCGTGCAGAAGCTCCTCGCAGGAGGCCTGAAGTGATCGCCGTCGCCGCGCCCTCCGTGGCGTCCCTCGTCCAGTCCGTCGACTGGGTCGCGATCGCGCCGCCCGTGATCGCCGCGGTCGTCGCCCTCGTGGTGCTGGTCGCCGACCTGTTCCTGGGGGAGGCGCGCAAGGCGGTCCTCGGCTGGATCTCCGTCGCGGGCCTGGCCGCCGCCGCGCTCGCGCTGATCCCGCTGATCGGCGACGAACGGTCCACCTTCTGCCTCAAGAACGCCCCGTACGACGCGTGCAGCTTCACGGCGGACCGCTTCACGCTCGTCGTGCAGTTCCTCGTCCTCGCGGGCGCCCTGCTCACCGCGCTGCTGTCGATCAGCACGCTCAAGGACGCGAAGAACGCGAACACGCCGCTCCCCGAAGGGGAGTACTGGTTCCTGCTGCTGTCCTCCGCCGCGGGCGCCGCCCTGCTGCCCGCCTCCCGGGACCTGGCCACGCTCGTCGTCGCCCTGGAGGTGGCCTCGCTGCCCGCCTTCGCCCTGGTCGGACTCAAGCAGGGCGACCGGCGCTCCTCGGACGCCGCCCTGAAGTTCTTCCTGTCGTCCGTCACCGCGACCGCCGTCACCCTCCTCGGCGTGAGCTTCGTGTACGCGACCACCGGCAGCCTGCACCTGACCCGCGTCGCCGCGCAGCTCACCCACGTGGACGGCCAGCTCCACACCCTCGCGCAGGCGGGCGTCGCGCTCACCCTCGTGGGGTTCGCCTTCAAGACGGCCGCCGTCCCGTTCCACTTCTGGGTGCCCGACACCTACGTGGGCGCGCCGCTGCCGATCGCCGCCTACCTGTCGGTCATCGGCAAGGCGGTCGGCTTCTCCGGCCTCATCCTCGTCACCGTCGTCGCGTTTCCGTCCTACGCGGACGTGTGGGGCCCGGCGCTCGCCGCGCTCGCCGCGCTGACCATGACCGTCGGCAACGTCGCCGCCCTGCGCCAGCAGGCCACGCGCGCGTACAGCGCCGTCCGGCTGCTCGCGTGGTCCTCCGTCGGCCAGGCCGGCTACCTCCTGGTGCCGATCGCCGCGGCCGCGTACTCCGACGACCCGCAGAAGTCGATCGGCTCCACGCTCGCGTACGCCCTCATGTACGCGGCCGTGAACCTCGGCGCCTTCGCCGTGGCCGCCCTCGTCGCCCGCACGAAGCCGCTCAACCGCGTCAGCGACTACCGGGGCCTGTACGCCTCGCGCCCGCTCGCCGCGCTCGTCCTGGGCTTCTTCCTGCTGTGCCTCGCCGGTCTGCCGCCCGGCATCATCGGCCTCTTCGCCAAGGTCACCGTCTTCTCGGCGGCCGTCGACGCGGGCCTGGGCTGGCTCGCCGTCGTCATGGCGGTGAACGTCGTGATCGCGCTCTACTACTACCTCCAGTGGACCGCGACCCTCTTCCGCGCCCCCGAGGGCGAACCGGCGGCCTACCGCTTCCCGGCTCCGCTCACCGCCGCGATCGCCCTGACGGCGGTCATCGGCGTGGCCCTCTCAGGAGCTCCACAACTCATCCTCCACTTTGTGGACAGTGGACTGTTTTCGTGACAGGACGACAAGCGGACGGACCTCTTTGGTACGTTTTGGGGTCGCCTGGTTCAGGCATGCACCAGACAACCCCGATACCCAGGAGCAGCACCGTGTTGAGCGGCTTCAAGACATTCATCCTTCGCGGCAACATCATCACCACGGCGGTGGGTCTCGCCGTAGGTACGGCATTCACCGCCCTGGTGACCGCCTTCACCACCGCGTTCATCACGCCGCTCCTGGGATGGGCCACCGGCTCCATAGGCGACTACTCCGACGCGATCTTCGAGATCGACGGTGTGAAGTTCCAGTACGGCAAGTTCATCGACGCCACGATCGCCTTCTTCATCACCGCGGCCGTCCTGTACTTCCTGATCGTCCTGCCGATGATGAAGTTCCAGGCCCGCATCGACCGCAACAAGCCGGTCGACATCAAGGCCTCGATGCGCGACTGCCCGCGCTGCTTCGCCCAGATCCCCGGCATCGCCAGCCGCTGCCCCCAGTGCACCAGCGAGATCGAGCCCGACCAGCAGGCTCTGGAGATCGCGGGGATGCTGCCCGAGCAGCAGGTGCAGGAGAAGGTCTGACCCGCGCGGCCTACCCGTACGGCCTACACGCGGCCCCCGCCCTCCGGCCGCGCACAAGGGAACTAGACCTCCTCGTCTGGCGTTGACCAGTACGGGAGGGTCCACTGGACAGGAACACGCGCGACCCGCGCACCAGTGGCCAGCAAGAGACAGAGCAGTGGGTTCCCCTGCCGCACCACCAGGAGGGCGTACCGTGCACCGCCGGCACAACGGGCTGAAGACCGCCGTACTCCTCGGAGGGCTCTCCGCCCTCATTCTCGTCATCGGGAGTTTCTTCGGTCGTACGGGGCTGATCATCGGCCTCGTCATCGCGATCGGGACGAACGCGTACGCGTACTGGAACAGCGACAAGCTGGCCCTGCGCGCGATGCGGGCCCGCCCGGTCAGCGAGTTCGAGGCGCCCGCCCTGTACCGGATGGTGCGCGAGCTCTCCACGCAGGCCAGGCAGCCCATGCCCCGGCTGTACATCTCGCCCACCGAGGCGCCGAACGCGTTCGCGACCGGCCGCAATCCGCGCAATGCCGCCGTGTGCTGCACGGAGGGCATCCTGCGCATCCTGGACGAGCGCGAGCTGCGCGGCGTCATCGGGCACGAGCTCAGCCATGTCTACAACCGCGACATCCTGATCTCGTCGGTGGCCGGCGCCCTCGCCTCCGTGATCATGTTCCTGGTGAACTTCGCGTGGCTGATCCCGGTCGGCCGTTCCAACGACGACGACGGTCCCGGCATCTTCGGGATGCTCCTGGTCATGATCCTGGGGCCGCTCGCCGCGTCGCTCATCCAGCTCGCCATCAGCCGCTCGCGCGAGTACGAGGCCGACGCCTCCGGCGCGCAGCTGACCGGCGACCCGCTGGCCCTGGCCAGTGCCCTGCGCAAGCTGGACGCGGGGACGAAGCAGCTGCCCCTGCCGCCCGAGCCGCGGATCGAGACGGCGAGCCACATGATGATCGCCAACCCGTTCCGCCCGGGTCAGGGAGTCTCGAAAATGTTCTCCACACACCCGCCGATGGCCGAGCGCATCGCGCGGCTTGAGCAAATGGCAGGAGGCCCCCGCCGGTGAAGACCGTCCTGAACGTCATCTGGCTCGTCCTGAGCGGTTTCTGGCTGTTCCTCGGCTATCTGCTCGCGGGCGCGCTGCTCTGCATCACCATCATCGGCATCCCCTTCGGCATCGCCGCCTTCCGGATCGGCGTCTACGCGCTGTGGCCCTTCGGGTACACCACGGTCGAGCGCCGGGACGCCGGGGCGCCGTCCTGTGTCGGCAATGTGCTGTGGCTGATCCTGGCGGGCTGGTGGCTGGCGCTCGCCCACATCTTCACCGGGATCGCCCTGTGCGTGACGATCATCGGCATCCCGTTCGGCATCGCCAACTTCAAGATGATCCCGATCTCCCTCCTCCCGCTCGGCCGCGACATCGTCCGCACCGACCAGCCGTTCGCCGCTCGGTAGGCAGGTCCGGGTCCGGGCCGCCGCGGATTCCTCGTAACCAGAACTCCTCGCAACCGGAACCGGGCTACTTGTCGTCTTTCAGGGCAGTAGTGGATCAAGGGATCGCGACGTCGTCGCGGAGTCCCTCCACAGCAACGCCCCATGGAAGAGAGGCAGTCACGGCATGGGCATCATCAGCTGGATCGTCCTGGGCCTGCTCGCCGGTGCCATCGCCAAGATTCTGCTCCCGGGGCGCGACCCGGGCGGTCTGGTCGGCACCACGCTCATCGGTATCGCCGGCGCCTTCATCGGCGGCTGGATATCGGCCCAGTGGCTCGACCGCCCGGTCAGCAAGGACTTCTACGACGGCGCGACCTGGGTCTCCGCGATCGGCGGCGCCCTCGTCCTGCTGATCCTGTACCGCATCTTCTTCGGCAACTCCCGCGAGCGGCACTGACCCGCCGCGCCCCGTCGTGCGCCCCCGCGCGCCGGGGCGCACCCCCCGTTTCCCCAACGGGCCCTCGCACAACCCCTCCTGAGCATTCGTGAGGCCTCTCCACGGAACCGTGGGGCACGGGCCACCCGTTGTGGAAGCATTGGAGCAACGGGGGAGGTGACAGCGCGGGGCCCGAGCCAGGGGAGCCCCGCGTGACGCGTATGGATTTCTTCACGGACGGGGTGCTCGATCCACAGGCGTGCGGGGAGCGGCGGACCGCAGCCGTCCTGACCGCGGCCGCCCAGCGGGCCGGCCGGCAGCTGCGCCCCAGCGACGTGGTGCACGCGGCGCTGACCGGCCGCGACGCCGCACTGCTGTCCGCCCTGGACGTGGCACTCGTCGACGGGGCGGCGCCGGGCCACCTGCTGGAGGCCATCGACGTCTACAACCCCCCGGGCGCGGCCTACGAGTTCGACGGCTCCCCGGACCGGACAGCGCCCGAACTGCGCGCGGCCCTGGACGAGTTCACCGGGACGGTGGCCGAGGCCGAAGGGCCCGCCGTCCTCGATCTGCTCCTCGCCTGCGTCCTCGCCCACCCCGACGAGCAGGACCGCGCCTTCCTCGGCGGCGTCCTCGACCTGCCCCGCGCCGCCGAGGCGTTACGCCGCCGGGTGCGGGTCCGCGCCGAGGCACCGCACCAGGTGTTCGACGAGGGATCGGGCCGGCTGCGCTCCGAAGGGTTCACCGCCGACGCCTGGACCGTCCTCGAGCAGGCCGCCGAGCGAGCCGCCGCACTCGGCTACGACCGGCTCCTGCCACCGCACTGCCTGCTCGCCCTGCTCGGCGAGACCGAGGGCCTGGCCGAGCGCCTGCTGCGGCTCCAGCTCCCGCCCCAGATCGGCCTGGTGAAGGCCGTCGAGCTGATCTCCGCCGCGTTCCGCCTCTCCGACCTGCCCCGCCCCGAGCCGCCCCGGCTGCACCGCGACGACTGTGCGGAGGCCCTGGTCGCCCTGCTCGCCGCGGCCCGCCGCACGGCCGCCCTCTGGGACGCCGACCGGATCGACACCCCGCACCTGCTCGCCGCTCTCCTCGACGACCCGCCGCAGCGCCTCGCCGTCGTCCTCGCCGCGGAGCCGCTCCGCCTCGACCTGGACCGCCTGCGCGCCCACCTCGCGGAGAACCTGCGGGCGCGCCGCACCGCCGCCCCGCGCGAGTCCGCGTACAAACTGCCCGCCTTCCTGCCGCCCGCCGAGGACCTCACCTGGCAGGCGCCCGACGAGAAGCCCGCCCGGCACCTCGACCGCTACTTCGACCCGCTCTGCCGCGCCCTGCACCGCTCGGAGAGCAACCACGCGCTGATCACCGGCCTCCCGGGCGTCGGCACCACCACCCTGCTGCGGGAGCTGGCGCGGCGCGCGGCGGCGGGCGAGATCCCCTTCCTGCGCCGCAAGAGGTTCCTGCGCGTCGACTGCCGGGACGTCGCGGAGGAGGAGAGCGCCGCCCAACTGGCCGGACTCATCGGCCATGTCGAGGGCCGCACCGACCTGGTGGTCTGCGTCGACGGGCTCGGCCCGCTGCTGCGCGGCCCGCGCGGCACCACCCACGTCCTGGAGCTGCGCCGCGCGCTCGCCGAGCGCCGCCTCCACCTCGTCGGCGTGCTCTCCCCGACCGACTACGAGGACCTGCTCGCCGCCGACCACGAACTGCGCGACCTGACCAGCCGCGTCGACATGACCGAGCCCGACCGCGACAGCGCCCGCGACATGGTGCGGCAGACGGCGGACTCCCTCGCCGAGGAGTTCGGCGTCCGGGTCGAGGACCACGCCGTCGACCGGGCCGTGGTCCTGGCCGGCGAGTTCATCGCCCACCGCAAGCTGCCCCAGTCCGCCGCGCGCGTGCTGCGCCGCGCCTGCGAGGACCTGCACTACGCGCGCGACCAGCTCGACGACCCGCGCACCGCGGTCACGTACGACGAAGTGATCGACGTGGTGGCCGAAGTGTCGGGTGTCCCGCGCGGGCAGCTCGCCGGAGCCGCCTCGGGCGACGACACCCGGGTCGACTACGAGACGGCGCTCGGCGCCCGCGTCGTCGGCCAGGAGGCGGCCGTGCGCGTCGTCTCCGACCAGCTGCGGCGCATCAAGGCGGGCCTCGCGGACGCCGGTTCGGGCCCCGCGGCGGTGCTGCTGTTCGCCGGGCTGACCGGCGTCGGCAAGACCGAGCTGGCCAAGGCGGTCGCCGGCCTGTACTCGGCGTCCAAGCGGCTCCAGACGTACTCGATGGGCAACTTCACGGAGCCGCACAGCGTCGCGGGCCTCATCGGCTCCCCGGTCGGCTACCACGGCCACGACCGCGGCGGCCGCCTGATCAACGAGCTGAACGCGGACCCGTACTGCGTCTTCCTCCTCGACGAGGTCGAAAAGGCCCACCCGGAAGTACTGCGCCCGTTCCTCAACCTCTTCGACGAGGGCTGGATCACCGACCAGCGCGGCGTGAAGGCCCACGCCGACCGCGCCATCTTCGTCCTGACGACGAACGCCGGACACGAGCTGATCTCCCACGACGCCCCGTACCGCAGCGACCGGGAGATCGCCACGGCCGTCTCGGAGCGCCTGGCGACCCTGCGCCACCGGCAGGGCGAGGCCGTCTTCACCCCCGAGTTCCTGGCCAGGATCGACCGCGTCGTCGTCTTCCGCCCGCTCGGCCCGGACGCGATGTATGGCATCGGGCGGCTCATCGTCGAGCGGCGGCGCGCGCACTGGCGCGAGCGGCTGGAGAAGGACCTCGTCGTCTCCGACGAACTGCTGCGGTACGCGGCCGAGCTGGGCCACGAGCAGGACATCGCCGCACGCGGCAGGGAGGGCGGCCGGATCATGAACGCCCTGCTGACCGACCTGGTGGACACACCGGTGCTCGCCCTGCGCGAGGAGCGCCCGAAGGAGTTCCGCGAGGCCGCGCGCATCGAGGTGACCTCCGCGTCGGCTCCCGCGCGGGAGGACCCGTTCGCGGACCCGGTGGTGCGGCGGACGGAGATCAGGCTCGTACCGCCGGACGACGGGCCGCGCCGGGACGCGTCGTCGGCGGACCCCTCCGAACCGGCAGAGCTCGCCTCTTCGGCAGAGCACGCCCCTTCGCCGGATCTCGCCCACCCGGCCGACCTCGCCGACCCGGCGGAGCCGGACGACCTGGCGGCCGCTCGCGCGGACGTGCCGGAACCGCGGGACAGGTCCGACGTGTCGGCCGACTCGGCACGCCGGATCGCGGGGAGCAAGGGCGGGGAGGCGCTGTATGGCGACGGCTGACACCGACCTGCGCGAGCTCGTCGGCCGCGTGATCGACGGCCGCTATCTGCTGCGCGAGTGGATCGGCGGCGGCGGATTCGGCGCGGTGTTCCGCAGCGAGCAGTACGTCCTGGGCCGCGCCGTGCGCCCGATCGCCTGCAAGGTGTCCCGGCGCCCCGACCTGACCGAGCAGAGCGCGGGCGAGCTCTTCGCCGACGTCCTCGTCCTCGCCGACGCCATGGGCGCCATGACCGACCTGGAGGCCCGCCGCCACCTCGTCCATGTCTACGACGCGGGCCTCGCCCGCGATCTCGGCGGCCGCGCCTACCTCGTCATGGAGTACGTCCGGGGCGGCACCCTCGCCGCCGAGTTCGCCCGGATGGAGCGGGTGCCGCCGCGCCTGATGGTGAAGTGGGCACGGCAGATCGCGGTCGCGCTGCGCGGGCTGCACCGCCTGTTGCCGCCCCTGCTGCACCGCGACCTCAAACCGGACAACGTCCTGCTCGGCCAGGACCGGGCCGTCCGCCTCATCGACTTCGGGCTCGCCGCCCGGATGCGCGCCGCGGGCCAGGTCGAGGGCGTCGCCGGCACCACCCGGTACATGGCGCCGGAAACCGCCGGCGGCGCCAGCCTGCCCGCGTCCGACCTGTACTCGCTCGGCCTGCTGATGTACGAGGGGCTGACCGGACGCCAGCCGTACGAGCATCTGGTCGTCCCCCTCGACCTGCCGGACCGGGCGCTTGGGGAGTGGCTCGTGGAGGCCAAGCGCAAGGCCCCGCCGGTGCGCCCCTCGTCCGTGGAGGCGGCCGTGGCTCCCGAGCTGGACGACGTCGTCATGCGCTGCCTGGAGTTGCGGCCCGGGGACCGGTTCCGCAGCGCCGACGAGGTCATCGCCGCCCTCGACGCCCTGCCCCGGCCCGGATCCGGCGGACGGCCCGGTGTCGCAGCGCCGCCGGTACGGGGCCCGGCCGATCTGGCGAAGGCCCGGCGCGCCGTGCGGGAGGGCCGGCCGGCCGAGGCGGTCGCCCTGCTGCGGGCGGTGCTCGGCCGGGGCGGCGTCCCGCGCGAGTTACTGCCCGCGCTCCTGGCCGAACTGGCGGGGGCGCACACGGAGTTGGGTGAGCATGCCGCGGCCGCCACGCAGTGGGCGCAGGCCTACGAGTCCGTACGGGCAGGGGCGCGCCCACCGGACGGCCTGAGTCGCGAACGGCTCGCACGCCACGCGGAGCAGGCGTTCCGCGCGGCGGGCAACAGGTTCCAGGCCGGGCATTTCGCACGGCTCGCGCGGGACGGGGGGTGAGGGATGCAGCCGCAGCGGTCGATCCGCAAGAGCCTGTCCGGTGTCGGACGCCTGGAGAACGCCTGGGCCGCCGCCCTGGAGGAGAGCGGCCCGTACCGCGCGCTCGCACGGATGCGGGACGTCCTCAAGGGGTTCGAGGAGCGGCCGGAGCAGGCGGCGCCGCTGTGGCTGCCGTTCCAGGAGTCGTTCCTGAGCGACCGGTTCCGCCCGCTGCTCACCGTCGACGACCTGCGGCGCCTCGCCGCTCTCGGTGAGCGGCTTGCCGGGGAGGGCCGCGTCCGGCTGCACCTGACCTGGATCCCGCTGGCCCGCGCGGTACTGCGCCGCGCCTCCCCCGACGACCGGGCCTGGGGCATCGTCCTGCTCACCCGCCTCTACCGCGCCCCGCAGCCGGACGAGGAGGCGCGCGTCGCGGCGGCCGAGGCCCTGGTCGAGGCCGCCGCGGACAACGACTCGGCGCTCGACGTCTACGCCGACCTGCTCGGCCGGCACCCCCGGCCGCCCGCCACCGTCCTGAACCACGTACGACGGCTGCTCGCCACGGACTTCGACGACCCCGTCGCGCGCGTGGAGCGGGCCGCCGCGCTGGCCGCGCGCCTGTCCACGGCACGGCCCGGCGCCCCCGTCACCGACCGGGCGCTCGGCTTCGCGGCGCTCCTGCTGCACGGCCGCCCGGACGACGCCGTCCGGCACTTCGAGTCCGCCTGCCGCGCGGACCCCGCCGACCCGGTGGCCGTGCACGGCCTCGTCGCCGCCCATCTCCAGGCCGGCCGGTACCTTCGGGCGAGGGCGGCGGTCGCGGGCCGCGAGACCGGGCTGACCGTCCGCGTCTGGCAGATCGTCGACCTGTGCCGGACGCTGGCCTGGCTGGACGACGACACCCTCGTGACCGACGCCGCGCAGCAGCCGCTCGACGCGGCACGGCTCGCCGAGATCGAGGAGGGGCCGGACACCGCGCCCTGGGTGCGGTACGCGCTGGGACGCCGGCAGTTGCTCGAAGGGCGCGCGCGGGCGGCGGGCGAGACGCTGACGGCGGTCGCCGCGGCCCACCCGCACCGCGCCGACCTCGCCTATCACGCGGCGTGGGCCCGGCTCCTGGACGGCCGCCGCCGGGAGGCCGCCGACACGCTCGACGCCCTCGCCGCCACCGGCGCGGGCCTGTCGTGGCCGCTGCTCTGCCTGCTGCTCGACGCCGATCCCGACCGGGCCGTCCCGGCGGACGTCCAGGAGCGGCTCGTCGCCGGGGCGGGCGCGACCGCGCCCGTCGTGCGGGCCCGGCTGCGGATGGCGCAGGGACGGCTCCCCGCCGGGGACCTGCCCGACTGGGACCGGCTCGACCTCGCCGGACACACCCTGCCGACCCGTCTCGAAGCGCTGCGCACGATGCTCGCCGCCGAGGTGCGGCGCGGGCGCCCGCACGAGGTGGACCGGCTCCTTCACCTGCCCCTCTTCCGACGGCTGCCGCGGGCCGAACAGCGGCTGTGGGAGGGCGTCGCGGCCCAGCCGGACGATCCGCACCGGGCCGTCCGGCTGCTCGTCGAGGCGCACGCCCTCGGCCGCGACCGGGCCGCCCAGGTCCGCGCCGCGGCCGAGCTGGGTGCCGGGAACCCGGCGGCGGTGCACTCCCTGCTGGAGGGCGCGGTCGGGCGGGCCGCCGAGCTGCTGCGGGCGCGCGCCGAGATCCTCCTGGGCCGGACCCGTGCGGCCGAGCGGCGGCTGCTGGGCGAGGCCGTACGACATGTACCGCGCGCCCGCTACGAGTTGGGGCTCATCGGGCTGCACAGGGCGGCCCTGCACTGGGCGTCCGGTGCGGCCGAGGCGGCGCAGCAGGAAGCCGAGCAGGCCGCCGCCCGGCTCACCGACGCCGCGCTCACCGGGCAGGACGCGGTGCCGGCCGTGCCCCCGCACGCCCGCGAACTGGGCCAGGCCGCGCGGCTGCTCGCCGAGCGGGCGCTGTACCCCGGCCGGGGGCGCGCGCCGTGGCGGGTGGTGCGGCATCGGCCGCAGTACGCGCGCGTGCTGGGACTTGCCCAGTTGCTGGCCGAGCCGGAACACACCGAGCCGGTCCTCGCCGAAGCCCTGACCGAGTGGACCCCGCGTGACCAGGCGCCGGGGCTGGCCGCCGCCCTGGCCCGCGCCTGCGCCCTCGCCCCCGACCCGGATCCCGACCGGGCGGCGCTGCTCGCCGAGTTCCGCCGCCGCCACGCCCTGCCCGCGGTCCGGGACGGCGCCGACCCGCTGGCGGTGCTGACAGCGGCGGCGGAGGCGCTGGGCACGCAGGGGAGGGAGGCGGCGGTGCGGGTGTTGCGGGCGGAGGGCGGCTCTGGTGGGGCTGCTCGGGCTGATGGGGCGGCTGCCTCTGCAGGGGGCGCCGGGTCTGCCGGGCTCGCCGGGCGCACCGGGCCCACCGATCCCACCGCACCGCACCCCCCACGCCCCCCGGCCCCGGACGCGGTTCCCGGTGGGCCCGACCGGCGGGGCGCGGGGGTCGCGCAGGACGACCCCGCACGGCAGGCCACCGAGTTCCTGGCGCATGTTCTGGAGGGCGGGGCCGGGCGCGGGCTGCCCGCGGCGGAGGGGCTGCCCGGGCTCACGGCGCCGTTGCTGACCGCGCAGGCCGCCGCCCTGGCCGGCGCCGACCTGGCGGGCGCGGCGACCGTGCTCACGCAGGGCCTCGCCGACCTCGATCCGCGCGACTTCGCGGGACTGCTCGACCTCGGCGCCGTGGTGCCCGCCCTGTGCGCCAGGGTCGCCCGCGCCAAGCGGCGCGACGCCCGCACCGACGCCCTGGCCGGCATCGTCCGGGCCCAGGCGACCGCCCTCCTCACGTCCGACGGCACCGCGCGAGCGGCCGGGCCGCAGCCCACCGCCCCCACCCTCCACACCCTCGCCCACTGCGCGGTGGCCCTCGGCGACCACGCCACCGCCGACGACCTGTGGCAGCGCGTCCTCGCGACAGCGGCGCCCGAGGCCCCCGAACGCGCGCAGTACGGCGCCTATCTGTGCCACCGCGCGGTCACCGTCCACGCGGCCGGGGACACGGCCACCGCCGTCACCCTGCTGCACCGGGCGGCCCGGCACCTCCCCGCCGAGCACCCCGTCCACCACCACCTGGCGAACCTGGTCCGCGACGACCGCGTGGACGCCCTGCTCACCGCCCTGTTCCCCGGCGCCGTGCCCGACTTCGAGCGGCGCGGCCGGTACCGCGTCATCGAGGACGCGGCGGAGCCCTACCCGGCTCTGTGGCGCGCACTGGAGCGCGACGAACCGGCCGCCATACTCCGCGAACTGGCTGCCCTGCTCGACATCGGCGACCCCGACGACCTGGCCCTGCCGCACACCCTCGCCGTCCTGCACCGCGAGGAGGCCCTGGCCGCCCTGGCCCGCACCGGCGTCCCCGGCCCCGAACTCACCGCGGCCACCGCCCTGTGGACCCTCCTCCTCGCCCACCCGGCGTTCTGGGAGCACGCGCGCGTGTCCGACGAGACGGCCGCCGCGGAACTGCGCCGCGACCTCACCGACGAACTCCTGGGCCTGCACCGGTTGCACGGCGCCCGCGCCCTCGACGCCGGCCGCCCGGCCGACCTCGCCGCCCAACTGCGTGCTCTGAGAGCCGTACACAAAGGTCCCCGCGCCACCCGGGCCCTCCTCGCCGGCGGGCCGCTCGCGGCGGCGGTGCCCGACGGGGTGGACCCGGACCTGTTCGCCGCCGCGGCCGCGCGCGCGGGCCGGCTGCTCGACGACTGGGCCGCAGATCTGGTGCGCACGGCGACCGAGCGGGTCGACGACCCGGCCGCGGTCGAGGGCCTGCCCGTGGGCGTCGACCGCGACTACGAGGCGGGCATCCGGCTCCTGGACACCGCCATCCAGCACGGCTTCGCACCGGTGCCCGTGCTCTGTGCCGCTCTGGAGTGGCACAACCAGTGGCAGTTCGGCCTGTACCGGCTCAGCGACTGGGACGCCGTGCGCGCGATCCTGGCCAGGGCGATCCCGTACGCGGATCAGCTCGCCGGGCTGGCCACCCCCCACCGCCCCCACCTGAAGGAGAACCAGGTCCTCGGCTTCCACTTCCTGGAGCGCGGCCTGCTCAACGGGCGCAACGCGGAGGCGGTCCGCTTCCTGGAGCAGGCCGAGGAGTGGGACCCGGGCAACCAGGAGGTGGGCCGGTTCCTCGCGTCGCGCCGCGCGGACCTCGTGTTCGTCCCCGTACGGGATCACAACACCGCCGCCCGCTACGACGAGGCGCTGGCCCTCCTCGACACGATCCCCGACACCGAGGACGTCCACAGCACCCACGTCCAGCTGCGGGTCAACGCCCTCTACGGCAAGGGCAAGCGCGAGCTGAGAGAGCGCGACTTCGACGTCGCCGAGCGGTGCCTGCGCGAGGTCCTCGTCCTCGCCCCCGAGGTCACCGACGACCCCAAGCTCGTACCGGACACCAACCAGGCCCTGTCCGCGCTGCTCAACAACCGCGCGGTGGTCTTCATCAACGCGGCCAACGCGGCACCGGAGGGCGACACCGAGGCGCTGCTCGGCCTGGTCGCCGCGAAGCCCCTGCTGCGCGAGGCCCTCGATCTCAACCCCGCCAACACGACCGCCGGGGAGAACCTGACCCGTGCGGAGGAGATGATCAGGAGATTCCTGAAATGAGCACGGCAGACCGTCGCCCCAATCCCTTCCACGTCCTCGCGCTGCCCTCCGACGCCGACGAACAGAGCATCGTCGAGCGGGCCGAGGACGGCATCCGCACGGCCGGCAGCGAGCAGGAACGCGCCCTGTACGACTGGGCGATGCGCGAGCTGATCGGGCATCCGCGCACCCGGCAGCGCCATGCGCTGACCGAACCGCCGGGCACGGGTTACCGGGACCGCGCCTGGGACGCGTTCGTGCGGCGCCACCGGGCGAACCCGGCCGATCTGCGCGGCCACCGCCTCACCCCCGACGCCTTCGACCTGCCGTCCGCCGTACGGCGCGTCGTACGGGAACTGCACCGGCCCCTACCCGACGCGGCGCGGGCCGCCCTGGAGCGCCCGGCGCCGGACGCCCCCGGCTCGGAACTGGAGGCCCGCGATGTCCTCTTCGGCTGACCCGGCCACCGTCCCCTCCCTGGACTGGGGGGAGTTCACCGAGCGCGCGGTGCCCGAGGGCGGCGACGAGGCGGTGTCCCCGCAGGCCGAACTCGCGGGGGTGCTGCAGCGCCGCCACGAGGACCTGAGCGCGGCTCGCGGCGAGGCGGCGCGGGCCGCGTCCGGCGCCCGCGACACCGTCTTCGAACTGGCCTCCCTGGTGGGCAGGTTGGAGCAGCTGATCACGGCCGGGGAACAGGCCCTCGCGGACAGCGGCCAGGCCCGCCTGCACCGCAGGCTGCGCATCCTCAAGGAACAGATGCTGCAGACCCTGCGCGACGACGGCGTCGAGGTCCGCGACCCGCTGGGCCTGTCCGCCGACGAGGTCGCCGACTGGTCCGACCCGGTCGGCTGGCGCTACGGCCCCCAGTTCACGACGGAAACCGTGGCCCAGACCGACGAGCCGGCCGTCTTCCACCACGGCGCGGTGGTCCGCCTGGCCCGCGTCTTCATGGGCTCCCCGCAACCGGGAACCCCGAACACTCCGACCGAGACCGAGACCGAGACCGAGACCGAGACCGAGACCGAGACCGAGACCGAGACCGAGACCGAGACCGAGACCGAAGCCGCGGCCACGGACACGGACACGCCCCCGGCTTCCGATCCGGCCCCACCCCCAGTCGCCAAGCCCACCTCGGAAACCGATATCCCCACCCCGACCCAGCCCTCCGAAACGGACAACGACGCATGACGCAGCAGATCGTGAGCAAAGCCGTCGGGATCGATCTCGGCACGACCAACAGCGCCGTCGCGGTGATGGACCCCGCCGACGGCGACATCGTCATCCACCGCGACCCGGTCACGAAGTCGTCCACGACGCCGAGCTGCGTATGGCGTTCCCCGGCCGGCGGCGAGCCGGTCGTGGGACGCAAGGCGTACGCCCGCAAGGGCAGCACCCCGGAGCCGGTCACCTCGGTGAAGCGCCTGATGGGCACGCGGACGACCGTGGACCTCGGCGGTGAGCGGCGCACCCCTCAGCAGGTGTCGGCGGCGATCCTGGCCGAGATGAAGCGGCAGATCGAGGCCGACGTCGCGGCGTTCGACACCGAGGGCGTGCGCTGGATCGTCGACCGGGCCGTCGTCACCGTCCCGGCCTACTTCGACCAGCCCCAGATCGACGCCACGCGCGAGGCGGCCGAACAGGCGGGCCTCGAAGTGCTCGGCCTCCTCCACGAGCCCACCGCCGCCGCCAGCCACTACTGCTGGCGCACGGCGACGCAGAACGGCACGTTCCTCGTCTACGACCTGGGCGGCGGCACCTTCGACGTCAGCGTCCTGCGCTGCACCGCAGGCACCTTCGAAGTCCTCGGCATCAGCGGCAACAACCGCCTCGGCGGCGACGACATCGACGCCGCCATGGCCCGCCACCTGCAAAAGATGCTCCAGGCGGACGGCTACGCGCTCGACCTCGCCCCCGAGAAGGACCCCGAGGACGCGCTGCGCTTCAGCCAGCTGAAGATCCTCGCCGAGGGCGCCAAGAAAGCCCTGTCCGAGCGCACCGACTACATCCTGCGCGACACCGGCCGCCTCACCGACCAGCAGGGCGAGCCGGTCGTCATCGAGACCCTGCTGGAGCGGGCCGAACTCGACGCCGTGGCACGCCCGTTCATCGAGCGCACCTTCACCTACTGCGACGAGGCCATCGCCCGCGCCACCGACCGGGCCGGCATCACCCTCGCCGACGTCGACCACATCATCCTCGCGGGCGGCTCCACCCACATGCCGCTGGTCCGCCAGATGGTCACCGACGAACTGTGCGGCACCGCCGCGCCCGGCTCCCCGCGCACGATCAGAGCGGCCTGCGCGGGCCCGGTGTACGAGCAGGTCGACACGGTCGTCGCCCTCGGCGCGGCCGTCCGCGCGGCAGCCGTCGGCGGCCTCTCCGTCTACGACGCGGAGCGCACCGTCCGCGTCTCCTTCCACGGCACCGCCACCACCGGCCGCGCCACCACCTCCGTCGGCGGCACCGTGAAGGCGCTGACCGACGGCCTCGACCTCACCGACGGCCAGGTCCGGCTCACCACGGCCGGCTTCGAGGACCAGGCCGACCTCTCCGCCGAGGGCGCCTTCGCCTTCCGCGACGTCCCCGTGCAGCCCGACGCCGAGTCGAGCCTCACCTTCGAGGTCTACGACGCCTACGGCGACCTGCGCGCCACGGCCGGCCGCCAGCTCGCCCACACCTCGGGCGAACAGCGCCCGACCGGCGGCACCGGCGGCGCCGCGATCACCGCCAAGGCCGTCCTCATGGAGGTCGACTACGGCGACGGCCGCACCGGCCGCGAAGAACTCGTACCGGCGATGCAACAACTCCCGTACGAGCGGCCGTTCGAGTTCGCGCACCCGGGCAAGGAGCGCGTCGAGCTGCGCCTCTTCCAGCAGAGCGTGCCCATCCAGGTGATCACCGTCCTCGTACCGTCGTCGACCCCGCGCGGCACGGCGATCCACCTCAACGTCGCCATGTACGAGAACGCCGCGATCGCCGTCCGCGGCTCCATCGGCGAGATCTCCTTCGACGTCCCCATCGAACTGCCCGTCGAGCGCGAGATGCCGAGCG
Organism: Streptomyces sp. HUAS MG91; assembly: GCF_040529335.1. Taxonomy (GTDB): domain Bacteria; phylum Actinomycetota; class Actinomycetes; order Streptomycetales; family Streptomycetaceae; genus Streptomyces; species Streptomyces tabacisoli. The sequence continues at coordinate 4,979,558 of NZ_CP159534.1, forward strand.
AGGCGGAGACCGCGGCGCTCTACCAGCGGTTCAAGGAGAACCTCGGCTATCTCGCGGCCGGCCCGCAGAACACGGCGAAGGCCCAGTGGGCGATGGCCGAGCGCGCCTTCCAGGAGGCCAAGGAGAGCGGTGACGTGCCCGGCGCCGTGCACGAGTTCCGCGAACTGGAGCAGATCGCCGACGCGGTGTCGCGCTCCGGCGGCGAACTCCAGCCGCCCAAGCGCGACTTCGACGACCTCGTCGCCGACTGCCAGGGCCTGCACGCCCACCTGGTGGAGAACGGCGTGCCGGAGGGCAAGACCTTCGACGCCCCCGAGATCGCCCGCGGCATCGAGGAGCAGCGGCTGCGCGGCGAGCAGGCGCACGCGGCCGGCGACCAGCGCGCGTACGGCGAGGTCATCCAGCGACTGCAACGCGTCTTCGGCTACTTGCAGGGCCTGATGCGCAGCGAGCGGACGGCCGCCGAGATCCCGCCCGCGGTCCGCGCGAGCGCCCAGTTGCAGGCCGACCTCAGGGGCACCGAGGAGCTGATCCGGGTGGCCGAGGCCACCGGCCGCACCGCCGAGTCCCGCGAACTGTCCGACATCCACCACAAGCTGCGCCTGCAAGAGGCCAGGATCGCGGCCGACCCGGAGGGCGTGCTGCGCGACATCAGCAGGACGAACGCCCGGCTGCGCCAGCTCGCCCGGATACTGATCGACGTCGACGGCGGCAGCGACTACGGCGTCCCGATCCTCCTCCAGGGCGGCGGCCCCGGCCAGGGGAGGCACCAGTGACGGCGCCCGTGACACCGGCGGCCGCCCCGGCCGTCGCGGTCGTCTGCCCGATCCCGCGCTGCCGCACGCACAACGACGCGGCGGCCGAGAGCTGCGGCCGCTGCGGCACCCCGCTGCGCGCGTACGTGCGTCTGGGCGCGCACACCGCACGGCTGTTCAACGACGGTCTCGCGGCCGCCCGGGACGGCGACTTCGCGGCGGCCCGCGACCGGTTCGCGGCGATCGTGCACTGGTGCCCGCACGACGCGGAGGCCCGCAGCGCGCTCGGCCTGGCCTGCTACGAGCTGGGAGACACGGCCGAGGCCCGCCGCCAGTGGCAGCAGACCGCGGCCCGCCGCCCGCAGGACCGGACGGCCCGCGCGGGCCTCGCGCTCCTGGACACCGCCGACATGAGCGCCGCCGTGGCGGATCCGCCCGACGAGGGCGTGGCTAGTGCGGATCCGCCGCGTCCCGCAGCGCCTGAATGAGCAGTTCCGGCTCCACGCCCAGCTTGTGCAGCAGCTTGCGGGCCGTGGAGTCCTCGTCGGCGAGGAGCTCGATGAGCAGCGCCTCCTCGCCGACGGGCGTGCCGGTCTCCGCCGCCTGCGAGGTCAGCCGCTCCAGCTTGTCGCGGGTGCGCCCGTAGAACTCGCTGGGCCGCGGCCGCCCGAGCCGGGCCATCCGGCGGTACGCCTCCCGGCCCTCCTCGCCCTGCTCGGCGAGCGCCCCGCGCAGCACATCGCTGCCCGCCACCGCGAACGCCTGCAACAGCAGACTCGTACTGATCCGCTTCTCGCCGGTCGCCGCGAGCAGCCGCGCGCTGCGCACCGCCGCTGCGGCCCCCGGCCCCAGCGCGGTCAGATCGAGCCGCCGCTCCTCCTCGTCGGCCCGCTCGCCGGCCGGCATCGTGGGGGAGAGCAGCCGCTCCGGCCGCACTCCGCACACCTTCAGCAGCTCCGCGCAGTTGCCGCCGCCGGTGTCCAGGAACGCCTGCGCGATGTCGTCGACCCCGACGGTGTCCCGCCCGGCGGCGACGGCGGCCGCGTCGGCGCCCTCGACGACCCGGGCGATGGTGTCGGAGAAGGCGATCCGCCCGCTGCCGTTCCGCGTGGCCCGGTCCTGGGCCGGGTCCTTGACGGCCGTATCCCCGGCCCGGGACGAGCCCGTACCGCCTGTAGCGCTCGTCGCGCTCGTCGACGTGTCCCCGCCACTCGCGGACGCGGCACCGTCGCTGGCCGGCGCATAGCTCTGCACCTGTTCCAGCATTGTCGTCAGCTGCTGGAGCCGCCGCGACCCGATCCGCACGACGGCCCGCTCGCGCACCTCGTCCGTGTCGAGCAGCGCGGTGAGCAGGTCGACCGAGGTGATCAGCCCCCGCATGGCCCCGAACCGCCGTGCCTTGCGCAGCAGTTCGGCGGCCTGCGGCGAGTACCGCAGCCGCTGCCGCGCGTCGCCGGGCGGCGACGGGTGCGGCGGCGCGTCGTCCACCGCGGTGATCTTCACGCTCGGATCCCCGTACAGCACGAACGACGCCCAGGTCCCGTCCCCGGCCCCGGCCAGCTCCGCCCGCGCCCCGCGCACCGCGGCCCCGGCCTCCGACTGCTCGCTGAGCTGCTGGTAGAAGGCCTCCGCGAATCTCAGGGCGCTCGCGTCGCCCACCGGAGTGCGCGTCCCGACCACGGTCTTGGCCCCCATCAGCATGAACGACATGCAGGCGTTCATGGTCGTCGCGGCCTGCGCGAGCGCGCGGGAGCCGGGTTCGAGGGTCGCCGACGCGGTCGTGCACCCGTTCACGAACACGATCGGCGGGGCGCCCCGTCTGGCCAGCGGCTGGAGCGCGTCGAGCCCGATGAACTTCCGGTCGTGCACCATCAGCCCGGCGGCGTCCGGCTCGCCCGACACATGCCCCGAGAAGTGGAACAGGTCGTACGGACGGACCTTGTCGGCCAGCTCCCCGACGACCCGCGTCATGCTCGCCTCGGCCCCGCTCAGCACAGTGCACTCCACACCCCGCCCGGTCAGCCACGCGCTGATCCGCGCGATCTCCTCGCGGGCGGAGGCCAGGTCCCCGAGGGTGTCGCCGACCACGAGCGCCCGCCGGATCCGGTCGCTGCTGCGCCCGTCGACGACGAACCCCTCGACCTTGGCGCGGCGCCCGATGTCGTGCGTGAGCCCGAGGAACTCGTCCTCGTCGTGCAGCAGTTCCCACGGTACGAGCGTCTCGTTGCTCTGCACCAGCAGCGGCCCGGTGGCCTCCCGCAGCCGCCGTACGAGGTCGAGCCGGCCGGTCTGCGGGAACAGGGCGTCGTACAACTGCCCGCCCAGCCGCACCAGTTCCTCCCGCAGCGCGTCCGCACCGTCGGGCTCGGCGCACTTCACGGCCGAGTCGATCTCCTTGCAGAGCCCCTTGACCAGGTCCTGGCTGACCGGAACGGTGTGCTCCTGCTCCAGCGGGCCGACCAGCGACCCGTCCCCCGAGCGGAGTTCGTACGAGTACTGGGTGCGGCCGGGCCGCGGCTCGGTGACCCGCACCTGGAGGGTCGTCATCATCGGGCGGGCCCGCCGGACGGCCCGACGCCGTCGCCGCCGGCCGTGCGGTGCCGGTCGTAGAACCGGGCGATCGCCTCGTCGGTGGCCCGCTCGGACGGGTGCACCAGCTCCAGGGTGTCCCCGTCGAGCGTCACCCGCACCCGCGGCACGGCCTCCTCCTCGGCCGAGGTGACGGCCCGCCGCGCGGTCGCCGCGTGCCGCCGCGCCATCCACTGGCGCACGGTCTCCACGACGGCGACGACGTTCCCGACCCCGCCCACGATCAGCGTGGCCACCTCCACCAGCTCGGCGACCCGCTGGTCGGACTCCGGCGCGGTCAGCAGCGTCCGCTCGACGCGGGCGGCCCCCGCGGCCGCCAGCGCCTCACGCAGACCCGCCAGTTCGGCCGCCGAGGGGTCGGGGCCGTACAGCTCGAGTTCCAGCGTCGCCCCTCCCGGCCCGGCGGTCCCCGTCGCTCCAGTGCTCATGCCTACCTACCTCCAAGCCCTGCCCCGTGGGCAGCGGAAACAGCAGTGCCACCAGCGTGACACCACGCCCCTCAGCAGACCATCGCATCGCCCCGATCGCCTTTGTTTCCCGGCAAGTTGACGCGGACGGGCGGAGCACATGCGCGGAGGGGCGGCACCCACGGGTGCCGCCCCTCCACACGTCCGGTCCGGTGACCGTCACCGCCGATCTACCGGTAGTTCACGAACTGCAGCGCGAAGTCGAAGTCCTTGCCCTTCAGGAGCGCGATGATGGCCTGCAGATCGTCACGGCTCTTGGAGCTGACCCGCAGCTCCTCGCCCTGCACCTGCGCCTTGACGCCCTTCGGGCCCTCATCGCGGATGATCTTCGCGACCTTCTTGGCGTTCTCCTGGGAGATGCCCTCCTCGATGGAGGCGAAGATCTTGTACTCCTTGCCGGACAGCTGCGGCTCACCGGCGTCCAGGGACTTCAGCGAGATGCCGCGCTTGATCAGCTTGGACTGGAAGACGTCGAGGATGGCCTTGACCCGCTCCTCGGAGTTGGCCTCCATCAGGATCTTCTCGCCGGACCAGGAGATGGAGGCGCCGACGTTCTTGAAGTCGTAGCGCTGCGAGATCTCCTTGGCGGCCTGGTTGAGGGCGTTGTCGACCTCCTGCCGCTCGACCTTCGAGACGATGTCGAAACTGGAGTCGGCCATGTCCTGTGGCTCCTTGTATCGGGGGTGTGGCGACAGCGGACCCGGCACCGGCCGGGCCCTGGGCGGGTGCGCACCGCTGAGCCGCACCCGGTGCAAAGCCTAGCCACCGCCCCGTCCGCGCCCGTCGATCAATCGGGTGGCGAAGCACCCCCGTCCATCGGGTATTGTTTACGTCGTTGCCAACGAGCACCGCCGAGAGGCGAGGCCCAGGCAGCAAACCCAAGGCGGTGTGCCCGAGCGGCCAAAGGGAGCAGACTGTAAATCTGCCGGCTCAGCCTTCCCAGGTTCGAATCCTGGCGCCGCCACACTTGGGAAAGAGGCCCCCTGACCAGTAGGTCAGGGGGCCTCTTCGTGTGCGGACCCGGTCGCGGGGGAGAGCCCGCACACCCCGGACGGCGTTGCCGGTGCACGGAAAACCGGATCAATCTTTCGGCTCCGGCGGAGTAAGCGCACAGCTCTCTTTTCAAATTTGTTGAATGCGAGAACAGCTGTTTTCGTGATGAATGCCGAGTCGGCGATGTGGCCATGTTCCGTATTTCTCTGCGCCAATTGAATGAATGAGCGCGAGGCGGACGTGACGTTTCTTCTTGCGATCGAGTTCAGTGCGTTCGACGGGCCGCACGCGGCTGCTCGTCGAACGCACTGCTCATATGGGAGAAATGATGATCCGCAAGGTTCTGGCCGGCGTCGCGCTGACGACCGCCGCCGCGGCTGCCACCGTCGGTGCCGCCGGTGGCGCCTCCGCCACCAACGGTGGCCCGCAGGCCGAGACCATGACGAGCGCCGCCGACGCCAACGACGCCGCGCGCGCCGCCGGCGAGACCGGCTACGCCACGGGCTCGACGGAGTTCGCCACCGACCACGGTGACGTCACCATCGCCGGCGACCCCGGCGGCGTGGCCAACGCCTACGGCGCGCCGTTCGTGAACGTCGACCTGCGCTGCGCCGTCCCGGCCACGCAGGGCGTCGGCGGCAACGTGCTCGGCGGCCCCGTCGCCGCGTGCGACACCGCGCCCGTCGACCAGTTCGACGCGCCCGAGCGCATCCTCTGACCTCGCGTCGGGACCCCTTCCGCACCCTCCGGTGAGCAGGGTGGCGGGGTCCGCCGAGTCCGTGTTCCCTCCTTGCGCGGACGACGTGGGCCCCGCCGCTCGTCGCTCCCGGTACGGAAATGCCGTCGAAGGGGTGACGTCGAGTGAAGAGAACGTCGCGCTCCGGTTATCAATGAGGGCTCCGACAAGCCCACCAGGGAGGCCCTTCATGTCCGTCCTGCCCGCGAAGCCCCTCACGGTGCTCGGTACCGCCACCGGTGCCGCGCTGCTCCTGCTGGCCGCGCCCGCCGCGGTCGGCGCCGCCGAGCCGTCCGAGTCCGTCACCGTCACCCCGACCGGCACGGTCGCCGACGACGGCACCGTGACGCTGTCCGGCACCTACCGCTGCACCGCCGGCCTCGCCCCCGTCTTCGTCTCGTCCTCCGTCCGCCAGGCGTCCGACGGCCCCCGGCGCGGCATCGGCGGAACCCTGGCCGACTGCGACGGCCGCGAACACACCTGGCAGAACACCGGCCGGGTCCCCGCCGGCACCGTCGAGCCGGGCGCCGCGCAGGTCGAGGCGACGGTGATGGAACTGCGCCCGCAGGCCGGTCTGCCGCTGCCGCACTTCCACGCCTCACGCGACGAGGACGTGACCCTGACCGCCGCCGCCACGGACTGACGACGACGCACACGGGAGAGCGCCGCCGCCCATTCCGCTCGGAAAATTCATTCACTTCACCGGGCGCCGAATATGTACGGCGTTGAATGCGGATACGGGCGTGAATCCGGGGGAGCCGCAGCGCCCTGACGTCATTTCGCGCGTCCGGCACCCGGTGAATTCGGAAGGCGCCGCTCGGGCTCCGCGATCATTTGGGCGGCCGGAGCACGAAAATCCTCCGGCCGCCCGAATTTCTCAGGAGTGCAGCACTCGTCGCGCAGCGACCGAGCGGGCCCCGATGCCGTACGGGTCTGCCGGGACGCCCCCGTCCAGGGGGTTTCACCGTGTACCCGCGACGATCACCACGCAGACTGAACCCATGCCGACCACAGCGCGCCGCCGAAACTGTCCCGAGTGCCGTCGCGACATCGCTGTCGTCGCAGGCCGCTTCGCCCGCCACGATCCGCCCGGCGCACGCGACGCGGGCGAGCTCGTCTCCTGCCCGGGCTCCCGCCGCCAGGCCCAGCTCGGGGCCGTGCAGGACGCCCTCGACGGGTATGTCGTCCCGCACGTGCCCGGGCAGATGCCGCTGTTCTGAGACGCCCGTACGGGGATCAGTTCCCGGCGACCGACTTCACCGCCACCGAGACCGGCGCCGATCCGGAGACCAGCTCCAGGGTCAGCCCGGCGGTGGCGGGGGTGTCCACCAGCTCGGCCAGGACGGCCGCCACGTCGTCGCGCGGCACCGAGCCGCGACCCGTCGACGCCTCCAGCCGGACGAGGCCCTTGCCCGCGTCGTTCGTCAGCGACCCGGGCCGCAGGATCGTCCAGTCCAGACCGGTACGGCGGCGTACGTCGTCGTCGGCCGCGCCCTTGGCCCGCAGGTACACGTCGAAGACGTCGTCGCCCTGGTGCGCCGCGTCGGCGCCCATCGACGACACCACGACGTACCGGCGCACCCCGGCCCGCTCCGCCGCGTCCGCGAACAGCACGGCGGCGTCCCGGTCCACGGTGTCCTTGCGGGCGACGGTGCTGCCCGGACCCGCACCGGCGGCGAAGACCGCCGCGTCGGCGCCCTGCAGATGTGCCGCGACCTCCTCCACGGACGCGGACTCCAGGTCGCACAGCACCGGCTCCGCACCGGCCGCCCGCAGGTCGTCGCCCTGCTCGGCCTTGCGGATGATGCCCGCGACCTCGATGCCGCGCGCGGCGAGCAGACGCTCCAGCCGCAGCGCGATCTGACCATGACCACCAGCGATGACAATGCGCATGATTCCGACCGTACGCCGAGCTCGGGCGGTTGACCGCGCAACCATCTCCGTGGACGTGCCGCCGGTGCGTGCGTCTGCGTGCCCACTACGCGCGCGTAGTGGCGAAAAAGCAACCACGCGCGCGTAGTTGTCCAACCGTCAGGGCCCGCCTACGCCGGGCCGCTCCCGCCCCCGTACTTGGCCGCCCGCCCCTGCCGCGGCAGGTCCATCGCGACCGCGGCCGCCGAGTCGCAGTACTCGCGCACCGCACTGGTCCGGGCCACCACCCGTCCCCGGTGCACCACGATCCGGCTGTACGCGAGCGACAGCGCCCCCGCGAGCTGGTCGCCCCGCACGGCGAGCAGCTCCGCGGGGAACCCGGCCTCCACCCGCACCTCCGGCAGCCCGAGCGCCGCCCGCGCCGCCGAACTCACCGCGTCGTACGCGTCGTCGGGCCGCAACCCGTACCGCGAGGCCAGCAGATAGGCGGCCTCCAGCGGATCGCCCCGGCCCACCGGGTTCGACACGTCCCGCATCGCCCCGCTGCCCGCGGCCACCCGTACACCGGCCGCCCGCAGCAGCCGGACGGGCGCGACGCCGCGCCCGTCCACCCCCGCGCAGCCGCCCTGCGGCAGGCAGGAGACCGTCACCCCGGCCGCCGCGAGCCCGTCGACGGCCCGCCGCACCGCCTCGGCGGGCATCCGCGCCAGACCGCCGAGCGGGCCCACGACGACCCCGGTGCGCAGCCCGCCCGCGGCGGCCGCGAGCCGGCCGAGCCGCGCCGGGGCGGCGCCGTCCGTGTGCAGATCGACCGGGCAGCCGTGCTCGGCGGCGACCTCCAGCACCGCTTCCACGTAGCCGGTCGGGTCGGGGTCCAGGTCGGGGCAGCCGCCCACCACGGAGGCGCCCATCTTCAGCGCGTCCCGCAGCATCGCAAGACCGTCCGCCCCCGCGACCCCGGTCAGCAGCCGCGGCATCGCCACCGTCCGCAGATCCGCGAGCCCCACCAGCGAGCGGCGCGCCTGCAGCACGGCCTCCAGCGACCCGAGACCCTCCATCTCGCCGATCCGCACGTGCGAGCGGACCGCGGTGGCCCCGTGCCCGAGTTGCAGCAGGGTCGCCTCGGTGGCCCGGCGCTGGACCTCCTCGGCGTCGTGGGACACCGGGCCGTCGCCGTCCGCCGACAGGGCCGTGTCGCCGTGCGCGTGCGGTTCGGCGGGCGCGGGCAGCAGCAGATAGCCGCTCAGGTCCACGCGCGAGCCGTGCGCGGCGAGACTGCCGGCCGTGCCGACCGCCTCGATGCGCCCGCCGCCCAGCCGCACGTCCACGGTCCTGCCGTCGGTGAGCCGGGCGCCGCACAGCAACAGGCCGGAGCCGTCGGGCGCGTCGTCGGGGGAGCCGGGAGAGCCGGGCGCGGGGGGCTGCTGCGGTGGACTGTCGGGCATCGCGCTCCAGAAGCTCGGGAACCGGATCTCGGGAACAAGATCACGCGGAACGGGTCGAGCCTAGGACGGCGACGGGCGCGCTTCGAGGAGCGCCGCAATAGTCGTACTGATGGGGTCTCAGGGGCCCCTGGGCCAGTCGGGACAGGGGGTCGCCCTTCCCGGCGGCCGGGCCCGCGAAACGGATTTGGGCGATCGGCGCGCGACCGTGTAATGTCTTCATCGCTCGCCCCAATAGCTCAGTCGGTAGAGCGTCTCCATGGTAAGGAGAAGGTCTGCGGTTCGATTCCGCATTGGGGCTCTGGTACACACACCGCTCGCGGTGCGCGTATCAAAGCGGTGTAGCTCAGTCGGTAGAGCAAGCGGCTCATAATCGCTGTGTCACCGGTTCAAGTCCGGTCACCGCTACTGACAGTAGCCGATTGTGGGGTCGGTCCTTCGATCGGCTACTCTTTTATGCGTTAAACCCGTCCCATCCGTTCGTCAAGGAGCACTCACGTGGCTGCCACCGACGTCCGCCCGAAGATCACGCTGGCCTGCGTGGAGTGCAAGGAGCGGAACTACATCACCAAGAAGAACCGGCGTAACAACCCGGACCGTCTTGAGATGAAGAAGCACTGCCCGCGTTGCAACGCGCACACCGCGCACCGCGAAACGCGATAAATCAGGCTCGTACACGAGGCCGTCCCCGTCAGGGGGCGGCCTCGTGTCGTTGAATCCCCCAATACAGGAGGTGCCGAGTCCATGGCGCTCGACCAGTCCTTCGTGGGGCGGAGCTACCCGCCCACCGCCCCGTACGAGGTCGGCCGGGAGAAGATCCGCGAGTTCGCCGAGGCCGTGGGGGACACCAATCCCGCCTACGCCGACCGCGCGGCGGCCCAGGCGCTCGGCCATCCCGACGTGATCGCCCCGCCGACCTTTGTGTTTGCCATCACGTTCAAGGCCGCGGGCGACGTCGTCCACGACCCTGAGCTCGGGCTCGACTACAGCCGGGTGGTGCACGGCGACCAGAAGTTCGCCTACAGCCGTCCGGTGCACGCCGGGGACCTACTCTCCGTGACGTCGACCATCGAGGGGATCAAGTCGCTCGCGGGCAACGACATCATCGATGTGCGCGGCGAGGTGCACGACGAGAACGGTGAGCACGTCGTGACCGCGTGGACCAAGCTCGTCTCGCGCGCCGCAGAGGGGGCCTGATCATGGCTACGACCATCAAGTACGCGGACGTCGAGGTCGGCACCGAGCTGCCCGCGCAGACGTTCCCGGTGACGCGCGCCACGCTGGTGCAGTACGCCGGCGCCTCCGGCGACTTCAACCCGATCCACTGGAACGAGAAGTTCGCGGTCGAGGTCGGCCTGCCGGACGTGATCGCGCACGGCATGTTCACCATGGCCGAGGCGATCCGCGTGGTCACCGACTGGGTCGGCGACCCGGCCGCCGTCGTCGAGTACGGCGTGCGGTTCACCAAGCCGGTCGTCGTGCCGAACGACGACAAGGGCGCCGAGATCGAGGTCAGCGCCAAGGTCGCCGCCAAGCTCGACGACAGTCGCGTCCGGGTCGACCTGGTCGCCACGAGCGCCGGGCAGAAGGTGCTCGGGATGTCGCGTGCGGTCGTCCAGCTGGTCTGATCGCCGCCTTCATGTGTGCGGGTAAGGGGCGTCCTCCATGGGAGGGCGCCCCTTACGCGTACCAGGGGTTGACTCGGGTAGTGATTGGCCACTAACTTACTCGCATGGTCAGGATGAGTGCGGAGGAGCGGCGCGAGAGCGTCATCCGCGCGGCGATCACCGAGTTCGCCCGGGGTGGGTACAACGGCACCTCGACCGAGGCGATCGCCAAGCGCGTGGGTGTCTCGCAGCCGTATCTCTTCCGGCTCTTCCCCGGCAAGCAGGCCATCTTCCTCGCGGCGGCCCGGCGCTGCTGCGAGAGCACCACCGAGGTGTTCCGCAAGGCCGCCGAAGGGGTCGCCCCCGAGGAGGTCGAGGCGGTGCTGGGCGGTGCGTATCTGTCCCTCATCGCCGACGATCCGGACATGCTGCTCATGCAGATGCAGATCTACGTGGCCGTGGCCGCCGCCGAGGCGGCCGGTGACCCGGAGTTCGGCGAGGAGCTGCGCGGGGCGTGGACGGAGATGTACGACACGGTCCTGCTCGCCCTGGGGGCCGACACCGAACAGACGGCCCAGTTCCTCTCCTACGGAATGCTGATCAACGTCCTGGTGTCGATGGGCTTTCCGCCCGAGCACCGGGTCTGGGCGGGCTGCGGCAAGACGGAGTGAGCGCGACGAGTGCGGGAGGCCGCCTTTTTGCGGCGTCCAAAGTTAGTCATCAATAACTAACCGTCGGCAGAGAAAAACTGGGGGAAGCGATGTCACAGCAAGAGGCACGACGCGGGGGAGCCGTCTGGGCCCTCGTCATCACCAGCGTCGCCGGATTCATGGCGGCTCTGGACAACCTCGTCGTCACCACGGCCCTGCCGTCCATCCGCCAGGACCTCGGCGGCGCCCTCGACGACCTGGAGTGGACGGTCAGCGCGTACACGCTCACCTTCGCCGTCCTGCTGATGTTCGGCGCGGCGCTCGGCGACCGGTTCGGGCGCCGGCGGCTCTTCCTGATCGGCATCACCATCTTCACCGGGTCCTCCGCCGCCGCGGCCCTGTCCACCGGGATCGACGCCCTGATCGCCGCCCGCGCGGTGCAGGGCGTCGGCGGCGCGATCATGATGCCGCTCACCCTGACGCTGCTCAGCGCCGCCGTTCCGGCCGCCAAGCGCGGGATGGCGTTCGGCATCTGGGGCGCGGCGAACGGGCTCGCGGTCGCCTCCGGGCCGCTCATCGGCGGCACCCTCACCGAACACGTGTCCTGGCACTGGATCTTCTGGCTGAACGTCCCGGTGGGCCTCGCCCTGCTGCCCCTCGCCCGGCTGCGCCTCAAGGAGTCGCACGGCACCGGCGCCCCGCTCGACCTCACCGGCACCCTGCTCGCCAGCGGCGGCCTGTTCGGCATCGTCTACGGGCTGGTCCGCGCGCCCATCGTCGGCTGGAGCGACACCGTCGTGCTGACCGGCCTGTTCGCCGGTGCCGCGCTGCTCGTCGGATTCGTCCTCCACGGCATCCGCGCCGAGAACCCCATGCTCCCCATGCGGCTCTTCCGCTCCCGCGCCTTCGCGGGGATCAACGCCGCGAGCATGCTGATGTTCCTCGGCATGTTCGGCTCGATCTTCCTGCTCAGCCAGTTCCTCCAGGGCGTCCTCGGCTACTCGCCCACCGAGGCGGGCCTGCGGATGCTGCCCTGGACCGGCATGCCGATGCTGGTCGCGCCGATCGCCGGATACCTGTCCGACCGGATCAGCGGCCGCACCATCGCCGCCGCCGGACTGTTCCTCCAGGCGCTCGGGCTCGCCTGGTTCGCCTCGGTGATCTCCGTCGACGTCTCGTACGCGGCCCAGCTGCCGGCCCTGATCGTCAGCGGCGTCGGCATGGCCCTGTACTTCGCCCCGGCCTCCAACCTGGTCATGGCCAGCGTCCGCCCCGAGGAGCAGGGCATCGCCTCCGGCTCCAACAACGCGCTGCGCGAGGTCGGCGGCGCGCTCGGCATCGCGATCATGGCGTCGATCTTCTCGGCGCAGGGCGGCTACGACTCCGCGCGGAGCTTCGTGGACGGCATCCAGCCCGCGCTCTGGGTGGGCGCCGCCCTGGTGGCCGTCGCGGGCGCCGCCGCCCTGGCCATCCCCGGCACCCGGCGCACGGCCGACGCCGTGCCGGAGCCGGTGGAGCCGGGACCGGTACTCGAGAACGCCTGACAGCAGCACCTCGTACGGAACCGGATACCGCCCGCAGCCCACGTTCGCAGTCGAAGGAGCACGTCATGCCGACCCTGCCCTGGACCACGCCGAACCCACCGCCCGCCGGAACCGAGATGCTCGTCTTCGCCTCGCGCTTCGAGACCCGCACCTTATGGGGCGCCCTGAAGTTCTTCGCCCGTACGCCCGCCGTCTGGCGCCAGGTGGGGCGGGCGCCCGGCGCCTACGGAGCCACCCTGAAGGCGGCGCCCCTGAAGCGGACCTTCTGGACCCTGTCCGCCTGGGAGTCGCCCCGGGCGCTGAAGGACTTCGCGGCCTCCGCGCCGCACGGGCCCGCCGCCGGCGGCCTGCGCGGACAGATGAAGGACTCCGAGTTCCTCACCTGGAAGGCGTCGGCCGGCGACCTGCCCCTCGACTGGGAGGACGCCCTGCGGCGGTTCCGGTGATCCGGTGAGAACCCGTACGGCCACGGCCCCGTCGGTGCGGCGGGGCCGTTCTCGTACTCTGGAGCGCGTGCAGGAACTCCACGACGCCCCTCTCGCCCCCCTGACCACCTTCCGGCTCGGCGGGCCCGCCACCCGGCTGCTCACCGCGACCACCGACGCCGAGGTGATCGACGCGGTGCGCGAGGCCGACGCCACCGGCACCCCGCTGCTGATCATCGGCGGCGGCAGCAACCTCGTCATCGGCGACGCGGGCTTCACGGGCACCGCCCTGCGGATCGCCACCAAGGGCTTCGAACTCGACGGTACGAGGCTGGAGCTGGCCGCCGGAGAGGTGTGGACGGACGCCGTGGCGCGCACCGTCGAAGCCGGTCTCGCGGGCATCGAGTGCCTCGCCGGGATCCCGGGCTCCGCGGGCGCGACCCCGATCCAGAACGTCGGCGCGTACGGCCAGGAGGTCTCCGCCACGATCACCGAGGTGATCGCCTACGACCGCGCGGCGGGCGAGACCGTCACCCTGGCGAACGCCGAGTGCGCCTTCTCGTACCGGCACAGCCGCTTCAAGGCCGAACCCGACCGCTATGTAGTGCTGCGGGTGCGCTTCGAGCTGGAGGACGCGGGCGGTCTCAGCGCGCCCGTCAAGTACCCGGAGACGGCCCGCACCCTCGGCGTCGAGGCCGGTGACCGGGTTCCGGCCGCGACCGCCCGCGAGACCGTCCTGAAGCTGCGCGCGGGCAAGGGCATGGTGCTCGACCCCGAGGATCACGACACCTGGTCGGCCGGGTCGTTCTTCACCAACCCGATCCTCACGGACGAGGAGTTCGCGGCGTTCCACGCGCGCGTGGCGGAACGTCTGGGCCCCGACGCGAAGGCGCCCGCGTTTCCGGCGGGGGAGGGGCTGACGAAGACCTCCGCGGCCTGGCTCATCGACAAGGCGGGCTTCACCAAGGGCTACGGCAGCGGCCCGGCCCGCATCTCCACCAAGCACACCCTCGCCCTCACCAACCGCGGCGAGGCCACCACCGAGGACCTGCTGACGCTGGCCCGCGAGGTCGTGGCGGGCGTCAGGGACGCCTTCGGCGTGACGCTCGTCAACGAACCCGTGACCGTCGGCGTCCGTCTCTGAGCAGCGGTTTTTATCCATTGACCTGGTAGAGGTCCGCCCCTGACGGTGACGGCGTCGACGAGCTGGTCGACACGCACATCAGGGGTGGGGACCACAGATGCGGGACACCGACGGGCAACTCGTGCTGCCCGCGTACGAGCGCGCCGAACGACTGCTGCGCGCGGGGGAGTTGACGGCGGCCGGGGCCTAGGCGCAGGCGCGCCTCGACGAGCACGTCGAGCCCGGGGACATCACCGGCGTCTTCCGCGAGGGCATCGAGATGACCGGCGCGCAGGTGACCGGCGTGTGGCACCCGGCGTCCTCGACAAGGCGGAGGGCTTCTCCGACGCCCCTCAGTAGGCCACTCCGACGCCCTGCTTCACCGTCGCCGGGTCGTTGACCATCGCCAGCATCGCGTGCGCCACGTCCGCGCGTCCGGCGAAGCGGCCCGCGCGCGGGAAGCCGCCCACGACGGTGCGGTACACGCCGGTGACCGGCTTGTTCTGGAGCCGGGGCGGCCGCACCGAGGTCCAGTCGGTCGCGCTGCTGGCCAGTTCGGCCTCCATGGCCGTCAGGTCCACGTAGATGTTCTTCAGGAGCGCGCCGATGAGCTTTTCGCCGAGCCGGTCGACGAGCGGTGAGTCCTCCGGCGTCGGGCCCACCGGCGCCGCGCTCACCACGAGCAGCCGGCGCGTGCCCGCCGTCTCCATGGCCCGCAGGACCGACCGCGTCAGCGTCGTCGCGATGCCCGCGTCCGCGCGCCGGCGGGCGCCGAGCCCGGACAGGACCGCGTCCCGGCCGGCGACCGCGGGACGCAGCGACTCGGGATCCGACAGATCGGCCCGGACGACCTCCAGGCGCTCACCGGTCACGGTGAGGCGCGCGGGATCGCGCACCACCGCCGTCACCTCGTGCCCGGCGGCCAGGGCCTGCCGGACGATCTCCTGCCCGATGCCGCCGGTCGCACCGAAGACCGTGAGCTTCATGGCGTACCTCCAGGGTCGTGCGTCCGTAGGGAGAGAAAAGGGTGGGTGAGTATTCACTCACCCCCTTCACCCTTAGAGTGAGTGAGTACTCACCCCTGCGTCAAGGTTGGTTGGAACCCGCATGGACCAGAAGCCGGCCCGCGTCCGCATCGTCGAAGCGGCCCACGACCTCATGCTGAGCATCGGCCTCGCCCGCACCACCACCAAGGCGATCGCACAGGCGGCGGGGTGCTCCGAGGCGGCGCTCTACAAGTACTTCGCCAGTAAGGAGGAGCTGTTCGTGACGGTGCTCAACGAGCGCCTCCCGAAGCTGGGTTCACTCCTGGGCCGCCTCCTCGCGGAAGGCGTGGGCGATCCCGGCCGCACCGTCGAGGAGAACCTCAGGGACATCGCCCACGAAGCGGCCCTCTTCTACGAGCAGACGTTCCCGATGGCCGCGTCCCTGTACGCGGAGCCCAAGCTCAAGCGCCGCCACGAAGAGGTGATGCGCGAACTGGGCAAGGGCCCGCACCGGCCGATCCAGGGCCTCGACGCCTACCTGCGGGCCGAACAGAGCGCGGGCCGCATCAGCGCGGACGCCGACACCTACGCGGCCGCGTCCCTCCTCCTGGGCGCCTGCGCGCAGCGCGCCTTCGCCTACGACATGTCACCGGACGGCAAACCGCCGCAGCCCGTCGACGAGTTCGCCGCGCACATCGCGCGCACGCTCCTCACCGGGATCGCCTGACGGCCTTCAGGCGGCCAGCCAGTCCTCCACACCGCTCAGGAGCTTCTCCTTGACCTCCTCGGGCGCCGCCGAACCGCGCACCGACTGCCGGGCCAGCTCGGCCAGTTCCGCGTCCGTGAAGCCGTGGTGACGGCGCACCAGCTCGTACTGGTCGGCGAGACGTGAGCCGAACAGCAGCGGGTCGTCGGCGCCGAGCGCCATCGGCACCCCGGCGTCGAAGAGCGTGCGCAGCGGCACGTCCGACGGCTTCTCGTAGACACCGAGCGCGACGTTCGACGCCGGGCACACCTCGCAGGTGACACCGGACTCGGCGAGCCGCCGCAGCAGCCGCGGGTCCTCGGCGGCCCGCACCCCGTGCCCGACCCGGTGGGCGTCCAGGTCGTCCAGGCAGTCGCGCACGGACGACGGGCCCGTCAGCTCGCCGCCGTGCGGCGCGGACAGCAGCCCGCCCTCGCGCGCGATGGCGAACGCCCGGTCGAAGTCGCGCGCCATCCCGCGCCGTTCGTCGTTGGAGAGCCCGAAGCCGACGACGCCCCGGTCCGCGTACCGCACCGCGAGCCGCGCCAGCGTACGGGCGTCCAGCGGGTGCTTCATCCGGTTCGCGGCCACCAGCACGCGCATCCCGAGCCCGGTCTCGCGCGAGGCGCTGTCCACGGCGTCCAGGATGATCTCCAGCGCGGGGATCAGCCCGCCCAGTCTGGGCGCGTACGAGGTCGGGTCGACCTGGATCTCCAGCCAGCCCGACCCGTCGGCGATGTCCTCCTCGGCGGCCTCCCGCACCAGACGCTGGATGTCCTCGGGCTCCCGCAGACAGGACCGCGCGGCGTCGTAGAGCCGCTGGAACCGGAACCAGCCCCGCTCGTCCGTGGCCCGCAGCTTCGGCGGTTCCGCCCCGGTCAGCGCCTCGGGCAGCCGCACCCCGTACTTGTCCGCGAGGTCGAGCAGGGTCGTGGGCCGCATCGACCCGGTGAAGTGCAGATGCAGATGGGCCTTGGGCAACTGACGTACGTCACGTCCTTCATGCTCCATCCCAAGATCCTGCCGTACGTACCTGTAGTACCGGTAGCGGCTTTCCACCTTCGGGGTCTCGCCCGAACGAAGAAACGGGCCGCCTCCTCGAAGAAGGAGACGGCCCGCCCACAGTGACGCGGGTCAGTTCTTGGCCTCGGCCAGCAGCTTCTGCATCCGCGAGACGCCCTCGACGAGGTCCTCGTCACCCAGCGCGTACGAAAGCCGCAGGTAGCCCGGGGTGCCGAAGGCCTCGCCCGGAACCACGGCGACCTCGGCCTCCTCCAGGATCAGCGCGGCCAGCTCGACCGAGGTCTGCGGGCGCTTGCCGCGGATCTCCTTGCCGAGCAGCTCCTTCACCGACGGGTACGCGTAGAAGGCACCCTCGGGCTCCGGGCAGAGCACGCCGTCGATCTCGTTGAGCATCCGCACGATCGTCTGGCGACGCCGGTCGAAGGCCTTCTTCATCTCCTCCACGGCGGTCAGGTCGCCGGACACGGCGGCGAGCGCGGCCGCCTGCGCCACGTTGGAGACGTTCGACGTGGCGTGCGACTGGAGGTTCGTCGCGGCCTTCACGACGTCCTTCGGGCCGATGATCCACCCCACCCGCCAGCCGGTCATCGCGTACGTCTTCGCCACACCGTTGACCACGATGCACTTGTCGCGCAGCTCGGGCAGGATCGCCGGCAGCGAGGTGAACTTCGCGTCCCCGTAGACGAGGTGCTCGTAGATCTCGTCCGTCATGACCCACAGGCCGTGCTCCACGGCCCAGCGGCCGATCGCCTCGGCGTCGGCCTCGCTGTACACGGCGCCCGTCGGGTTCGACGGCGACACGAAGAGCACGACCTTGGTGCGCTCGGTGCGCGCGGCCTCCAACTGCTCGACGGAGACGCGGTATCCGGTCGTCTCGTCGGCCACGACCTCCACCGGCACGCCGCCCGCGAGACGGATCGACTCCGGGTACGTGGTCCAGTACGGGGCCGGGACGATGACCTCGTCGCCCGGGTCGAGGATCGCGGCGAACGCCTCGTAGATGGCCTGCTTGCCGCCGTTGGTCACCAGGATCTGGGAGGCGTCGACCTCGTAGCCGGAGTCGCGCAGCGTCTTCGCCGCGATCGCCGACTTCAGCTCCGGCAGCCCGCCGGCCGGCGTGTAGCGGTGGAACTTCGGGTTCTTGCAGGCCTCGACGGCCGCCTCGACCACGTAGTCCGGCGTCGGGAAGTCGGGTTCACCGGCGCCGAAGCCGATCACCGGACGCCCGGCGGCCTTGAGGGCCTTGGCCTTGGCGTCGACCGCGAGGGTCGCGGACTCGGAGATCGAACCGACACGGGCGGAGACCCGACGCTCGGTAGGGGAGGAACCACCAGCGGAAGGAGAAGGAGTTGCAGCGCTCATAACCCCATCGTTCCAGACCGGAAACCCGCCCGGCACACGGGTTTCCAAGACCACCGGATCCACTGTTGATCCACTTCCCGTCCTTGTTCGTTCGACGGAGGGCCGCGGAGCACGTACACTCACTGCTCGTTGGCCTTCACCGGCCGCACTTTCCGGCCGCACTCCGTGCGGATCGGCGGATGCGGTACGTTGGGGGAAACAAAGGGTCGTAGCTCAATTGGTAGAGCACTGGTCTCCAAAACCAGCGGTTGGGGGTTCAAGTCCCTCCGGCCCTGCTACACACACCTTCGCCAGGATGTGTGCGCATGTACGTACTGCATTGCACCGCCGTGCGGCTCAACCGGGCGCGGCACGGCCACGACCCGGAATCAGGTGAGGACGAGTGACGGACGCCGTGGGCTCCATCGACATGCCTGATGCTGAGGATGAGGCCCCCGAGTCGAAGAAGGCTCGGAAGAAGGGCGGCAAGCGCGGCAAGAAGGGCCCCTTCGGCCGTCTCGCGCTCTTCTACCGCCAGATCGTCGCTGAGCTCCGCAAGGTCGTCTGGCCGACGCGCAGTCAGCTCTCGACGTACACGACGGTCGTGATCGTCTTCGTCGTCATCATGATCGGTCTCGTCACCGTGATTGACTATGGGTTCAGCCACCTCGTGAAGTACGTCTTCGGCTGAGCCGAAATGCGGAGGGCGCCTCTTCGGCGCCCCTTTCGCGTGTTCCACCCCCTTGTATCCAGGAAGAAGCAGCCACCGTGTCTGACCCGAACCTGAACGACGCCGTCGAGCCGCGCGCGGACGACGCGGAGTCCGTGGAGGACCAGCTCGACATCGTCGAGGCGGCGGACGCCGAGGACCCGGACCAGGCCGAGGCTGCCGACATCGCCGCCGGTGAGCCCGCCGAAGAGGCCGCGCTCGAGGTCGAGGCCGCCGACGCGGACGACGTCGAGACGGACGCCGAAGAGGGCGCCGAGGCCGCTGAGGACGCCACCGAGGAGCCCGAGGAGGAGCTGGAGCCGGTCGACCCGGTGACCGCCCTCCGCGACGAGCTGCGCGGCCTGCCCGGCGAGTGGTACGTCATCCACACCTACGCGGGCTACGAGAAGCGCGTGAAGGCCAACCTGGAGCAGCGTGCCGTCTCGCTGAACGTCGAGGAGTTCATCTACCAGGCCGAGGTGCCCGAGGAAGAGATCGTCCAGATCAAGAACGGCGAGCGCAAGAACGTCCGGCAGAACAAGCTGCCCGGTTACGTTCTCGTCCGCATGGATCTGACGAACGAGTCCTGGGGCGTCGTCCGCAACACCCCCGGCGTCACCGGCTTCGTGGGCAACGCGTACGACCCGTACCCGCTGACCCTGGACGAGATCGTCAAGATGCTCGCCCCGGAGGCCGAGGAGAAGGCCGCCCGTGAGGCCGCCGAGGCCGAGGGCAAGCCGGCTCCGGCCCGCAAGGTCACCGTCGAGGTCCTGGACTTCGAGGTGGGCGACTCGGTCACCGTCACCGACGGCCCGTTCGCCACGCTCCAGGCCACGATCAACGAGATCAACGCCGACTCGAAGAAGGTCAAGGGCCTCGTCGAGATCTTCGGCCGCGAGACCCCGGTCGAGCTGAGCTTCGACCAGATCCAGAAGAACTAGCGCTTTCCAGCAGCTTCTGGGCACACCGCTTCCGAACAGGTCAGATGGGCTCGCAAAAGCCTGTCTGACCTGCTCGGTTTTTAGCCGCGCATGGATACCCGTTATCGTTGTGCGGTATGCCTCCATCCGGATGATCTGGACGATCATCGTGCACGGATGGCGGCTGAACACTCTCACTAAGACCCGGAGAGAGAGCACATGCCTCCCAAGAAGAAGAAGGTCACGGGGCTCATCAAGCTCCAGATCCAGGCCGGCGCCGCCAACCCGGCCCCGCCGGTCGGCCCCGCGCTGGGCCAGCACGGCGTCAACATCATGGAGTTCTGCAAGGCCTACAACGCCGCGACCGAGTCGCAGCGTGGCTGGGTCATCCCGGTGGAGATCACGGTTTACGAGGACCGCTCGTTCACCTTCATCACCAAGACCCCGCCGGCCGCGAAGATGATCCTCAAGGCCGCTGGTGTCGAGAAGGGCTCCGGCGAGCCCCACAAGACCAAGGTCGCCAAGATCACCGAGGCGCAGGTCCGCGAGATCGCCACCACCAAGATGGCCGACCTCAACGCCAACGACCTGGACGCCGCGTCGAAGATCATCGCCGGCACCGCCCGCTCCATGGGCATCACGGTCGAGGGCTGACGGCTCCTTTCGTAGCCCCTCGTAAGCAGAACACCGTGGTAGGGCCTGCTCGGCCCGCACCACGACTCCTCAGACACACACAGGAGCAGTAGTGAGCAAGCGCAGCAAGACTCTCCGCGCTGCGGACGCCAAGGTCGACCGGGACAAGTTCTACGCCCCGCTCGAGGCGATCCGTCTCGCCAAGGAGACCTCCGCGACGAAGTTCGACGGCACCGTCGAGGTCGCCTTCCGCCTGGGCGTTGACCCGCGCAAGGCCGACCAGATGGTCCGTGGCACCGTGAACCTCCCGCACGGCACCGGCAAGACCGCCCGGGTCCTGGTCTTCGCGACCGGTGACCGTGCTGCGGCCGCGGAGGCCGCCGGCGCCGACATCGTCGGCTCCGACGAGCTCATCGACGAGATCTCCAAGGGCCAGCGCCTGAACGAGTTCGACGCCGTTGTCGCCACCCCGGACCTCATGGGCAAGGTCGGCCGCCTCGGCCGCGTGCTCGGTCCGCGTGGCCTGATGCCGAACCCGAAGACCGGCACCGTGACCCCGGACGTGGCCAAGGCCGTGAACGAGATCAAGGGCGGCAAGATCGAGTTCCGCGTCGACAAGCACTCGAACCTGCACTTCATCATCGGCAAGGTGTCCTTCGACGACACCAAGCTGGTGGAGAACTACGGCGCGGCGCTCGACGAGATCCTTCGTCTGAAGCCGTCCGCCGCCAAGGGTCGCTACATCAAGAAGGCCGCCATCGCCACCACGATGGGCCCCGGCGTTCCGGTCGACCCGAACCGCACCCGGAACCTCCTCGTCGAGGAGGACCCGGCTGCTGTCTGAGTCCCTTCGTGACTCGCTGAAGTCGGCTACGGGCCCCGCACCTTCCGAGGTGCGGGGCCCGTTCCTCTTTTCCCGTCCCCTCGTCGGCGCCGCTGCGCTAGCGTCGCGGTGATCGACCCGGGGGAGCCGATGAGACACGGACGACTGGTGGTGCCCGCCATCGTGGGCGCACTGCTCGCGGGCTGCGGCGGCGGGCGGAGCCCCGGTGCGGACGAGGCGGCCGGTGCGCTGCACCGGGCCCGTCAGAAGGTCACCGCGGCCGGTTCGGCCCGGGTCGACGCGACGATGCGCACCGGCGGCACCCTCTCCTCGCGCTCCACCGGCGCCCTCAGCTGGTCGCGCGGCGTGCAGGGAACGGTGACGGTCCGGGTCACCGGCGGTGAGCTGGCCGCCTCCACCCGGAAGCTGGGCGGCGATCCGTCCCAGACCCGCTTCCTGCCCGACGCCTACTACACGCGGATGACGGACGCGTTCGCCGCCGGGCAGGGCGGCAGGCACTGGATCCGGCACCCGTACGACACGACCAGTGACCTCACCCCGGCCGACGCGCTGAAGGCGCTCGGCGCGGCCGACGACGTCCACCGGGTGGGACGGGCCACCGTGCGCGGCACCGAGACCACCCACTACCGGGGGACCGCGGGCAAGCAGCGCCTGGAGGTGTGGCTCGACGCCCGCCACCTCCTGGTCCAACGCGCCTGTCGCGAGGGCGAGTTCACCGTCACCGTCCGCTACAGCGACTACGGCGTCGCCGCCACGGCCGAGCGGCCGCCCGCCCACGACACCGTGGACCTCGCCGACGTGGCGGCGGGCGGCTGAAACCGGACGGCTGTCCGAGGCGTCCCCTAAGGTGCGATGAGTACACGTGTTCCAAGGGGTGGTTACGAGATGTCTGTTGTCGTGCGACGCACGGTCGGCGCCGTCGCCGGGACCGCACTGCTGTGCGCGGGAGCCGTGGCGTGCGGCGGCGGCTCCGGCGCGAGCGGCACGAAGGCCGCGTCCGGCGATGCCCGGGCCGCGCGGGCGGTCACGGCCGCGTACCAGAAGACCGCGAAGGCCGGGTCGGCCAAGGTCGCGATGACGATGAGGACGCCGTCGGCGCTCGGCGGCGGCAGCGTGAGGCTCTCCGGCACCATGGGCTGGAACCCCACCGTCATGGATATGACCATGAAGGGCTCCGGCATCGACACCCGCGGCGCGGACCTCCCCGGCACCATGCGCATGATCATGCGGGACGGCGCGATGTACGTGGACGGGGGCGCGGCCGCCGCCGAGAAGACGGACGGCAAGCGCTGGATGAAGCTGGACCTCGCCGGACTCGGCGCGCAGGCCGGCGGGCTCGGCAGCATGGACCAGGACCCGGCGCGGCAGATCGCCGTCCTCCTCGACTCGCCCAACCTGAAGCACCTGGGCTCCGCCACCGTCGACGGCGAGCGGACCGAGCACTACAAGGGGACGCTGACGGTCGAGGAGATGATGAAGTCGAACGACGCGCCGAAGGTCCTCGGCGCGGACGAGCGCGCCCGCCTCCTGAAGAACGTCGAGAAGGCCGGCATCAAGGACTACGACACCGAGCTGTGGGTGAACAAGGACGACCTGCCGGTCCGGATGGACGTCACGATGGACAGCCCCCAGGGGCGCGTCCAGGTGTCGGAGACGTTCTCGGACTACGGGGCCCCGGTGCGGGTCGACGTCCCGCCCGCCGGACAGACCTACGACCTCATGGACTCGTTCGCGAAGCTCGGCAAGGGCACGCTCCAGGGCTGATTTGCCTGACTCCGTGCCGGTCCCGTACTCTTCACCAGAAGCCAAAGACCGCTGGTCGTCGCTGTGTTCTCGCAAGAGGGTGCGGTGGCCGAAGGATCCGCTGAAACTGCGGACGACCCGCGCAGGTGACTGAGGAAGTGCTCCCGTACGGATCCGTCCGTACAGGTCGAGCTCACGCCCCAAGCGCCTGCGCTGGGGCGTTTTGTTTTGCCGGCCCCTTCTGAGCGGTCCTCATCACCCGGAAGGAGGCCGACGCTCTATGCCGACGCCCGACAAGGCTGCCGCGGTAGCCGAGCTCACGGACAAGTTCCGCAGCTCGAACGCCGCCGTGCTGACCGAGTACCGGGGTCTCACCGTGGCCCAGCTCAAGCAGCTGCGCCGTTCGCTCGGTGAGAACTCCGAGTACGCCGTGGTGAAGAACACGCTGACCAAGATCGCGGCCAACGCGGCCGGGATCGACACGCTCGACGACCTGTTCAACGGTCCGACGGCGGTTGCCTTCGTCACCGGTGACCCGGTGGAGTCGGCGAAGGGTCTTCGTGACTTCGCCAAGGACAACCCGAACCTCGTCATCAAGGGCGGTGTCCTTGACGGCAAGGCGCTGTCCGCCGACGAGATCAAGAAGCTCGCGGACCTCGAGTCCCGCGAGGTTCTGCTCAGCAAGCTGGCCGGTGCGTTCAAGGGCAAGCAGTCCCAGGCTGCTCAGCTCTTCCAGGCGCTCCCGTCGAAGTTCGTCCGCACCGCGGAGGCGCTTCGGGTCAAGCAGGCCGAGCAGGGCGGTGCCGAGTAATTCGGCTCGCACCTTGACCGCCGCCTGAGGCGACGGTCGAAGCGGGCCGACAGTACGCCCGCCTACATGGACAACCGGCACCAGCCGATTTAGTGGAAGGATCGCCCATCATGGCGAAGCTCAGCCAGGAAGACCTGCTCGCCCAGTTCGAGGAGATGACCCTCATCGAGCTCTCCGAGTTCGTGAAGGCCTTCGAGGAGAAGTTCGACGTCACCGCCGCCGCGGCCGTCGCCGTCGCCGGCCCCGCCGGCCCGGGCGCCCCGGTCGAGGCCGAGGCCGAGCAGGACGAGTTCGACGTCATCCTCACGGGTGCCGGCGAGAAGAAGATCCAGGTCATCAAGGTCGTGCGTGAGCTGACCTCCCTGGGTCTGAAGGAGGCCAAGGACCTCGTCGACGGCACCCCGAAGCCGGTCCTCGAGAAGGTCGCCAAGGACGCCGCGGAGAAGGCCGCCGAGGCCCTCAAGGGCGCCGGCGCCTCCGTCGAGGTCAAGTAACACCTCTTCGAGTCTGCAGACTCTTCTGCGGTGAAAACTGCTCCCCCGGGAGCTGTAACACCGACGTACCGAAGGGCGATCACCCAGTTGGGTGGTCGCCTTTCGGCGTTGTCTGGCACGCAGGCCGAGGGTGCCTTGCACTGTCGGTCGCGCGGAGTATGGTGATCTTCGTTGTGCCTGGCGCCACCCCTGTTCGGCCAAGAGGGGGCCTTGACGAACAGCACGCAGCGCGCAATTCTCAGGACGCGTCGTCACAACAGGATCCGGTTCCGAGGCATGGATCGACGGCGAAGAGGGCAGTAAGGATGTGCGCTCCGCGTACAGGGCATGCCGCACACAGTGAACGGTTGAGAACAACGAGGGTGTCAAAAAACCCGCACTGGACATCAGTGGGCCTTCTGGCTACACTGTCCCTTTGCGCTGCCTGTTAGCTGCTCCCTGCCCGTCACCAGGGGCATGCCCTCGCTTGAGCACAGTGGACTGATCCGGCCCTGACCAGGGCTTTTCTTTCCCTCTGCATGGCTTGGGACCGGTACGCGCGTAGTGAGTCCGAGCCCTCGGAAGGACCCCCTCTTGGCCGCCTCGCGCAACGCCTCGACCGCGAATACGAACAACGGCGCAAGCACCGCCCCGCTGCGCATCTCCTTTGCAAAGATCAAGGAGCCCCTCGAGGTTCCGAACCTGCTCGCGCTGCAGACCGAGAGCTTTGACTGGCTGCTCGGCAACACCGCCTGGCAGAGTCGGGTCGAGGCGGCTCTGGAGTCGGGTCAGGACGTCCCCACGAAGTCCGGTCTGGAGGAGATCTTCGAGGAGATCTCCCCGATCGAGGACTTCTCCGGGTCGATGTCGCTGACCTTCCGCGACCACCGTTTCGAGCCGCCGAAGAACAGCATCGACGAGTGCAAGGAGCGCGACTTCACGTTCGCCGCCCCGCTCTTCGTGACGGCCGAGTTCACCAACAACGAGACCGGCGAGATCAAGTCCCAGACGGTCTTCATGGGCGACTTCCCGCTCATGACCAACAAGGGCACCTTCGTCATCAACGGCACCGAGCGTGTCGTGGTGTCGCAGCTGGTCCGCTCGCCGGGTGTCTACTTCGACTCCTCCATCGACAAGACGTCCGACAAGGACATCTTCTCCGCCAAGATCATCCCGTCCCGGGGTGCCTGGCTGGAGATGGAGATCGACAAGCGCGACATGGTCGGTGTCCGCATCGACCGCAAGCGCAAGCAGTCCGTCACCGTCCTGCTCAAGGCTCTCGGTTGGACGACCGAGCAGATCCTCGAGGAGTTCGGCGAGTACGAGTCCATGCGCGCCACCCTGGAGAAGGACCACACCCAGGGCCAGGACGACGCGCTGCTCGACATCTACCGCAAGCTGCGCCCGGGCGAGCCGCCCACGCGTGAGGCTGCTCAGACGCTGCTCGAGAACCTCTACTTCAACCCCAAGCGCTACGACCTCGCGAAGGTCGGCCGCTACAAGGTGAACAAGAAGCTCGGCGCGGACGAGCCGCTGGACGCCGGCGTGCTCACCACCGACGACGTCATCGCCACCATCAAGTACCTGGTGAAGCTGCACGCCGGTGAGACCGAGACGGTCGCCGAGTCGGGCCGTTCGATCATCGTCGAGACCGACGACATCGACCACTTCGGCAACCGCCGTATCCGTAACGTCGGTGAGCTCATCCAGAACCAGGTCCGTACGGGTCTCGCCCGTATGGAGCGCGTCGTGCGCGAGCGCATGACGACCCAGGACGTCGAGGCGATCACCCCGCAGACCCTGATCAACATCCGCCCCGTGGTGGCGTCGATCAAGGAGTTCTTCGGTACGTCGCAGCTGTCCCAGTTCATGGACCAGAACAACCCGCTGTCGGGGCTGACGCACAAGCGTCGTCTGAACGCCCTCGGCCCGGGTGGTCTCTCCCGTGAGCGGGCCGGCTTCGAGGTCCGAGACGTGCACCCGTCGCACTACGGCCGCATGTGCCCGATCGAGACCCCCGAAGGCCCGAACATCGGTCTGATCGGCTCGCTCGCCTCGTACGGCCGGATCAACCCGTTCGGCTTCATCGAGACGCCGTACCGCAAGGTCGTCGAGGGCGTCGTCGGTGACGACGTCGACTACCTGACCGCCGATGAAGAGGACCGCTTCGTCATCGCGCAGGCCAACGCGCCGCTGAACGACGACTTCCAGTTCGTCGAGAACCGCGTGCTGGTCCGCCGCCGTGGCGGAGAGGTCGACTACGTGCCCGGCACGGACGTCGACTACATGGACGTCTCGCCGCGCCAGATGGTGTCGGTCGCGACCGCCATGATCCCGTTCCTCGAGCACGACGACGCCAACCGTGCCCTCATGGGCGCGAACATGATGCGTCAGGCCGTGCCGCTGATTAAGTCCGAGGCGCCGCTCGTCGGCACCGGCATGGAGTACCGCTGCGCCACCGACGCCGGCGACGTGCTCAAGGCCGAGAAGGACGGTGTGGTCCAGGAGGTCTCCGCGGACTACATCACCATCACCAACGACGACGGCACGTACACCACGTACCGCCTGTCGAAGTTCTCCCGCTCCAACCAGGGCACTTCTGTCAACCAGAAGGTCGTCGTGGACGAGGGCGCGCGGATCATCGCCGGTCAGGTCCTGGCCGACGGTCCCGCGACCGAAGAGGGCGAGATGGCCCTCGGCAAGAACCTGCTCGTGGCGTTCATGCCCTGGGAGGGTCACAACTACGAGGACGCGATCATCCTGTCGCAGCGCCTCGTGCAGGACGACGTCCTCTCCTCGATCCACATCGAGGAGCACGAGGTCGACGCCCGTGACACCAAGCTGGGCCCGGAGGAGATCACCCGGGACATCCCGAACGTCTCCGAGGAGGTCCTCGCCGACCTCGACGAGCGCGGCATCATCCGCATCGGTGCGGACGTCGTCGCCGGCGACATCCTCGTCGGCAAGGTCACGCCCAAGGGCGAGACCGAGCTGACGCCGGAGGAGCGCCTGCTGCGCGCCATCTTCGGTGAGAAGGCCCGTGAGGTCCGTGACACCTCGCTGAAGGTGCCGCACGGCGAGATCGGCAAGGTCATCGGCGTCCGCGTCTTCGACCGTGAAGAGGGCGACGAGCTGCCGCCGGGCGTGAACCAGCTGGTTCGTGTCTACGTGGCGCAGAAGCGCAAGATCACGGACGGTGACAAGCTCGCCGGCCGCCACGGCAACAAGGGCGTCATCTCGAAGATCCTTCCGATCGAGGACATGCCGTTCCTCGAGGACGGAACTCCGGTCGACATCATCCTGAACCCGCTGGGTGTGCCGTCCCGAATGAACCCGGGACAGGTCCTGGAGATCCACCTCGGCTGGCTCGCCAGCCAGGGCTGGGACGTCTCCGGCCTCGGCGACGAGTGGGCCCAGCGCCTCCAGGCGATCGGCGCCGACCAGGTCCAGCCGCGTACGAACGTCGCGACCCCGGTCTTCGACGGTGCGCGTGAGGACGAGCTCGCGGGTCTGCTGGAGCACACCATCCCGAACCGCGACGGCGACCGCATGGTCCTCCCGTCCGGCAAGGCGCGGCTGTTCGACGGCCGCTCCGGTGAGCCGTTCCCGGACCCGATCTCCATCGGGTACATGTACATCCTCAAGCTGCACCACCTGGTCGACGACAAGCTCCACGCCCGTTCGACCGGTCCGTACTCGATGATCACCCAGCAGCCGCTGGGTGGTAAGGCTCAGTTCGGTGGCCAGCGCTTCGGTGAGATGGAGGTGTGGGCGCTGGAGGCGTACGGCGCCGCTTACGCCCTCCAGGAGCTGCTGACGATCAAGTCCGACGACGTCACCGGCCGCGTGAAGGTCTACGAGGCCATCGTCAAGGGCGAGAACATCCCCGAGCCCGGCATTCCCGAGTCCTTCAAGGTGCTCATCAAGGAAATGCAGTCCCTGTGCCTCAACGTGGAGGTGCTGTCCTCGGACGGCATGTCCATCGAGATGCGCGACACCGACGAGGACGTCTTCCGCGCGGCGGAGGAGCTCGGCATCGACCTGTCCCGGCGCGAGCCGAGCAGCGTCGAAGAGGTCTGACGGGAGTCCGGTGCGGGGGCTCAGGGATGAGCCCCCGCACCGACCCCGCGACCCCCGTTTCAGACCACAGACTTACAACCCTGAGAGGGATTGACGCATAGTGCTCGACGTCAACTTCTTCGATGAGCTCCGGATCGGTCTGGCCACCGCTGACGACATCCGTCAGTGGAGCCACGGCGAGGTCAAGAAGCCCGAGACCATCAACTACCGCACCCTCAAGCCCGAGAAGGACGGACTCTTCTGCGAGAAGATCTTCGGTCCGACCCGGGACTGGGAGTGCTACTGCGGCAAGTACAAGCGCGTTCGCTTCAAGGGCATCATCTGCGAGCGCTGTGGCGTCGAGGTCACGCGCGCCAAGGTGCGTCGTGAGCGGATGGGCCACATCGAGCTGGCCGCTCCCGTCACCCACATCTGGTACTTCAAGGGCGTTCCGTCGCGCCTTGGCTACCTGCTCGACCTCGCCCCGAAGGACCTCGAGAAGGTCATCTACTTCGCCGCGTACATGATCACGTACGTGGACGAGGAGCGCCGTACCCGCGACCTGCCCTCCCTCGAGGCGCACGTCCAGGTCGAGCGTCAGCAGGTCGAGAACCGCCGCGACTCCGACCTGGAGGCCCGCGCCAAGAAGCTCGAGACCGACCTGGCCGAGCTCGAGGCCGAGGGTGCCAAGGCCGACGTGCGCCGCAAGGTGCGCGAGGGTGCCGAGCGCGAGATGAAGCAGCTGCGCGACCGCGCCCAGCGCGAGATCGACCGTCTCGACGAGGTGTGGAACCGCTTCAAGAACCTCAAGGTCCAGGACCTCGAGGGCGACGAGCTGCTCTATCGCGAGCTGCGCGACCGCTTCGGCACGTACTTCGACGGTTCGATGGGTGCCGCGGCGCTGCAGAAGCGCCTGGAGACCTTCGACCTCGAGGAGGAGGCCGAGCGCCTCCGCGAGATCATCCGTACCGGCAAGGGCCAGAAGAAGACCCGTGCGCTCAAGCGCCTCAAGGTCGTCTCCGCGTTCCTGCAGACCAGCAACAGCCCCAAGGGCATGGTGCTCGACTGCGTGCCGGTCATCCCGCCGGACCTGCGTCCGATGGTGCAGCTGGACGGTGGCCGCTTCGCGACCTCCGACCTGAACGACCTGTACCGCCGCGTGATCAACCGCAACAACCGCCTGAAGCGCCTTCTCGACCTCGGTGCGCCCGAGATCATCGTGAACAACGAGAAGCGCATGCTCCAGGAGGCCGTGGACGCCCTCTTCGACAACGGTCGTCGTGGTCGCCCGGTCACCGGTCCCGGCAACCGCCCGCTGAAGTCCCTGAGCGACATGCTCAAGGGCAAGCAGGGTCGTTTCCGTCAGAACCTGCTCGGTAAGCGAGTCGACTACTCGGCGCGTTCCGTCATCGTCGTCGGCCCGCAGCTGAAGCTGCACCAGTGCGGTCTGCCCAAGGCCATGGCGCTGGAGCTCTTCAAGCCGTTCGTGATGAAGCGCCTGGTCGACCTGAACCACGCGCAGAACATCAAGAGCGCCAAGCGCATGGTGGAGCGCGGCCGCACGGTCGTGTACGACGTCCTCGAAGAGGTCATCGCCGAGCACCCGGTTCTGCTGAACCGTGCTCCCACCCTGCACCGCCTCGGCATCCAGGCCTTCGAGCCGCAGCTGGTCGAGGGCAAGGCCATCCAGATCCACCCGCTCGTCTGCACCGCGTTCAACGCGGACTTCGACGGTGACCAGATGGCCGTCCACCTGCCGCTCTCCGCGGAGGCGCAGGCCGAGGCCCGCATCCTGATGCTGTCCTCGAACAACATCCTCAAGCCCGCCGACGGCCGTCCGGTGACGATGCCGACCCAGGACATGGTCCTCGGTCTGTTCTTCCTCACCACCGACGGTGAGCTCCGTGACACCAAGGGCGAGGGCCGCGCGTTCGGCTCCGTCGCCGAGGCGATCATGGCGTTCGACGCCGGCGAGCTGGCGCTGCAGTCGCCGGTCGACATCCGCTTCCCGGTGGGCACCATCCCGCCGCGCGGCTGGACCCCGCCGGTGGCCGAGGAGGGCGAGCCCGAGTACCAGGCGGGCGACAGCTTCCGGCTGCGCACGACCCTGGGCCGCGCGCTCTTCAACGAGCTGCTGCCCGAGGACTACCCGTTCGTCGACTACTCGGTGGGCAAGAAGCAGCTCTCCGAGATCGTCAACGACCTGGCCGAGCGCTACCCCAAGGTCATCGTGGCGGCGACGCTCGACAACCTGAAGGCGGCCGGCTTCTTCTGGGCGACCCGCTCCGGTGTCACCGTGGCCATCTCCGACGTCGTCGTTCCCGAGGCGAAGAAGGAGATCGTCGCGGGCTACGAGGCGCAGGACGAGAAGGTCCAGAAGCAGTACGAGCGCGGTCTCATCACGAAGGAAGAGCGCACTCAGGAGCTCATCGCGATCTGGACCAAGGCGACCAACGAGGTCGCCGAGGCGATGAACGCGAACTTCCCGAAGACCAACCCCATCTTCATGATGGTTGACTCGGGTGCCCGAGGAAACATGATGCAGATGCGTCAGATCGCCGGTATGCGTGGTCTGGTGTCGAACGCCAAGAACGAGACGATCCCGCGTCCGATCAAGGCCTCCTTCCGTGAGGGCCTGTCGGTGCTGGAGTACTTCATCTCGACTCACGGTGCTCGTAAGGGTCTGGCGGACACCGCTCTGCGTACCGCCGACTCCGGTTACCTCACCCGTCGTCTGGTCGACGTCTCCCAGGACGTCATCATTCGCGAGGAGGACTGCGGCACCGACCGCGGTCTGAAGCTGACCATCGCCACCCGTGGCGAGGACGGCGTCCTGCGCAAGGCCGACGACGTCGAGACCAGCGTGTACGCCCGCATGCTCGCCGAGGACATCGTCGTCGACGGCAAGGTCATCGCGCCGGCCAACGTCGACCTGGGTGACGTCCTCATCGACGCCCTGGTCGCCCACGGTGTCGAGGTCGTCAAGACCCGCTCGGTCCTCACCTGCGAGTCCGCGGTCGGCACCTGTGCCTTCTGCTACGGCCGCTCGCTGGCGACCGGCAAGCTGGTGGACATCGGTGAGGCGGTCGGCATCATCGCCGCCC
Source organism: Streptomyces sp. HUAS MG91 (assembly GCF_040529335.1). GTDB lineage: Bacteria > Actinomycetota > Actinomycetes > Streptomycetales > Streptomycetaceae > Streptomyces > Streptomyces tabacisoli. The sequence continues at coordinate 5,011,152 of NZ_CP159534.1, forward strand.
AGTCCATCGGTGAGCCCGGTACCCAGCTGACGATGCGTACCTTCCACACCGGTGGTGTGGCCGGTGACGACATCACCCAGGGTCTGCCCCGTGTCGTCGAGCTCTTCGAGGCTCGTACGCCGAAGGGTGTCGCCCCGATCTCCGAGGCCGCGGGCCGCGTCCGCATCGAGGAGACCGAGAAGACCAAGAAGCTCGTCGTCACCCCGGACGACGGCAGCGACGAGACGGCGTTCCCGATCTCGAAGCGTGCCCGTCTGCTCGTGGGCGAGGGCGACCACGTCGAGGTCGGCCAGAAGCTGACCGTGGGTGCCACCAACCCGCACGACGTGCTGCGCATCCTGGGTCAGCGTGCCGTCCAGGTCCACCTGGTCGGCGAGGTCCAGAAGGTCTACAACTCGCAGGGCGTGTCGATCCACGACAAGCACATCGAGATCATCATCCGGCAGATGCTGCGCCGCGTGACGATCATCGAGTCCGGCGACGCGGAGCTGCTGCCGGGCGAGCTCGTCGAGCGCTCGAAGTTCGAGACCGAGAACCGTCGTGTGGTCACCGAGGGCGGTCACCCCGCCTCCGGCCGTCCGCAGCTGATGGGTATCACCAAGGCCTCGCTGGCGACGGAGTCCTGGCTGTCGGCCGCCTCCTTCCAGGAGACGACCCGAGTCCTGACGGATGCGGCGATCAACGCCAAGTCCGACAGCCTCATCGGCCTCAAGGAGAACGTCATCATCGGTAAGCTCATCCCGGCCGGTACGGGTCTGTCCCGCTACCGCAACATCCGGGTGGAGCCCACCGAGGAGGCCAAGGCCGCGATGTACTCGGCCGTCGGCTACGACGACATCGACTACTCGCCGTTCGGCACCGGCTCCGGCCAGGCCGTTCCGCTGGAGGACTACGACTACGGTCCGTACAACCAGTAGGCGAGCAGCTGCTTGATCCGCAGGGCGGTCACCCCGAGAGAGTTCGGGGTGGCCGCCCTGCGGCGTGTTGCCGCATGATGGAGTGCACAACAGGTCAGCCCCGGGGGAGTGGTCTCGTGTCGAATCCGCAATGGCAGCCGGCTCCCTGGCCGCCGCAGCAGAACCAGCAGGCTTCGATGCTGGCCGCGCACTCCGACCGGGAGCGGGCGGTCGATGTGCTGCGGGCCGGGTTCGCCGAGGGGCGGCTGCCGCAGCCGGAGTACGAGAAGCGGATCGAGCGGGCCTATCAGGCGCGCACCCTGGGCGAGCTGAGTACCCTCGTCGCGGATCTGCCGCAGGGGCCCGTGGGGCCGCAGCAGGCGCCCATGACGGGGTCCATGGCACCGGTTCCGCGGACCTTCCTGCCGGCCCCGCCGCCGCCCACCAACGGCAAGGCGATCGGCGCGCTGGCCTGTGGCGTGGGGACGTTCTTCTGCGGAGGCCTCACCGCGATCCCGGCGGTCGTCCTCGGACACATGGCGCGGGGTGAGATCCGTCGCACTCAGGAGCAGGGCGACGGGATGGCCGTCGGCGGCATCGTGCTGGGCTGGCTGTGGATCGCCCTGTGGGCGTTCATCCTGGTCATCATCATGATCGCGGCCGCGAGCTCGGGTTCCGGCTGAGGCGGGTCGGGGGCGCGATCCGGCCACGCTCCGGAAACCCCCGACTACCGGGACGAATACCGCACGCGGAGACGAGAAGTCCGGCGTGTCGGAGTGGACTGCATTTGTTTTGACCGAAGTCCGTGAGGTAGGTACGCTCAGACCTTGTGCCTGGGGTGTGCCTGGGCTCCTGTGCGTGTCATCTGCCGCACGGCGAGTCCGGATCAGGTCGCTCAATCTGATCACGGCCACCGCAATCTGCCGCTCCCCGCTCTTGAGCGGGGGTCTGCAGTATTCGACACACCCGACCGCGTGGGTCGGCAAAGTTCCAGGTTAGCTTTACTACTCGGCACACAGAAACCGGAGAAGTAGTGCCTACGATCCAGCAGCTGGTCCGGAAGGGCCGGCAGGACAAGGTCGAGAAGAACAAGACGCCCGCACTCGAGGGTTCGCCCCAGCGTCGTGGCGTCTGCACGCGTGTGTTCACGACCACCCCGAAGAAGCCGAACTCGGCCCTCCGTAAGGTCGCGCGTGTGCGTCTGACCAGCGGCATCGAGGTCACGGCCTACATCCCGGGTGAGGGACACAACCTGCAGGAGCACTCCATCGTGCTCGTGCGCGGTGGCCGTGTGAAGGACCTGCCCGGTGTTCGTTACAAGATCATCCGCGGTTCGCTCGACACCCAGGGTGTCAAGAACCGCAAGCAGGCCCGCAGCCGCTACGGCGCCAAGAAGGAGAAGTAAGAATGCCTCGTAAGGGCCCCGCCCCGAAGCGCCCGGTCATCATCGACCCGGTCTACGGTTCTCCTCTGGTGACCTCCCTCATCAACAAGGTGCTGCTGAACGGCAAGCGCTCCACCGCCGAGCGCATCGTGTACGGCGCCATGGAGGGCCTGCGTGAGAAGTCGGGCAACGACCCGGTCATCACGCTGAAGCGCGCGCTCGAGAACATCAAGCCGACCCTCGAGGTCAAGTCCCGCCGTGTCGGTGGCGCGACCTACCAGGTTCCGGTCGAGGTCAAGCCCGGCCGCGCCAACACCCTCGCGCTCCGCTGGCTCGTCGGTTACTCCCGCGCCCGTCGCGAGAAGACGATGACCGAGCGTCTGATGAACGAGCTGCTCGACGCCTCCAACGGCCTCGGCGCTGCCGTCAAGAAGCGCGAGGACACGCACAAGATGGCCGAGTCCAACAAGGCCTTCGCGCACTACCGCTGGTAGTCGCTACCCACATCGAGACCGAGAGAAGACTGAAGCCTTATGGCTACCACTTCACTTGACCTGGCCAAGGTGCGCAACATCGGCATCATGGCTCACATCGACGCGGGCAAGACGACGACGACCGAGCGGATCCTGTTCTACACCGGCGTCTCGTACAAGATCGGTGAGGTCCACGACGGCGCTGCCACGATGGACTGGATGGAGCAGGAGCAGGAGCGTGGCATCACGATCACCTCTGCTGCCACCACCTGTCACTGGCCGCTCGAGAACGACGACTACACGATCAACATCATCGACACCCCCGGGCACGTCGACTTCACCGTTGAGGTGGAGCGCTCCCTGCGTGTGCTCGATGGTGCTGTGACGGTGTTCGACGGTGTCGCCGGCGTTGAGCCGCAGTCCGAGACGGTGTGGCGTCAGGCCGACCGTTACGGCGTGCCGCGCATCTGCTTCGTGAACAAGCTGGACCGTACCGGTGCCGAGTTCCACCGCTGCGTCGACATGATCGTCGACCGCCTCGGTGCGACCCCGCTGGTCATGCAGCTCCCGATCGGTGCCGAGGCCGACTTCCAGGGTGTCGTCGACCTCGTCACGATGAAGGCGTTCGTCTGGTCGGCCGAGGCCGCCAAGGGCGAGGCGTACGACATCGTCGACATCCCGGCCACGCACACCGAGGCTGCCGAGGAGTACCGCGGCAAGCTGCTCGAGGCCGTCGCCGAGAACGACGAAGAGATGATGGAGCTGTACCTGGAGGGCAACGAGCCCACCGTGGAGCAGCTGTACGCGGCGATCCGTCGCATCACCATCGCCTCCGGCAAGGGCGGCGACACCACCGTCACCCCCGTGTTCTGTGGCACCGCGTTCAAGAACAAGGGCGTTCAGCCCCTGCTCGACGCCGTCGTGCGCTACCTGCCGACCCCGCTCGACGTCGAGGCCATCGAGGGCCACGACGTCAAGGACCCCGAGGTCGTCGTCAAGCGCAAGCCGTCGGACGACGAGCCGCTGGCTGCCCTCGCGTTCAAGATCATGAGCGACCCGCACCTGGGCAAGCTCACCTTCGTCCGGGTTTACTCGGGCCGCCTGGAGTCCGGCACCGCGGTGCTGAACCCCGTCAAGGGCAAGAAGGAGCGCATCGGCAAGATCTACCGCATGCACGCGAACAAGCGTGAGGAGATCGAGTCGGTGGGCGCCGGCGACATCGTCGCCGTCATGGGTCTGAAGCAGACCACCACGGGCGAGACGCTCTGTGACGACAAGCAGCAGGTGATCCTGGAGTCCATGGACTTCCCGGCGCCTGTCATCCAGGTCGCCATCGAGCCGAAGTCCAAGGGTGACCAGGAGAAGCTGGGTGTCGCCATCCAGCGCCTCTCGGAGGAGGACCCCTCCTTCCAGGTGCACTCGGACGAGGAGACCGGCCAGACCATCATCGGTGGTATGGGCGAGCTTCACCTCGAGGTGCTCGTCGACCGCATGAAGCGCGAGTTCCGCGTCGAGGCGAACGTCGGCAAGCCCCAGGTCGCGTACCGCGAGACGATCCGCAAGGCCGTCGAGCGCGTGGACTTCACCCACAAGAAGCAGACCGGTGGTACCGGTCAGTTCGCCAAGGTGCAGATCGCGATCGAGCCGATCGAGGGCGGCGACGCCTCGTACGAGTTCGTGAACAAGGTCACCGGTGGCCGCATCCCGAAGGAGTACATCCCTTCGGTCGACGCCGGTGCGCAGGAGGCCATGCAGTTCGGCATCCTCGCCGGTTACGAGATGACCGGTGTGCGTGTCACGCTGCTCGACGGTGCGTACCACGAGGTCGACTCCTCCGAGCTGGCCTTCAAGATCGCCGGTTCGCAGGCCTTCAAGGAGGCCGCGCGCAAGGCGTCCCCCGTGCTCCTCGAGCCGATGATGGCCGTCGAGGTCACCACGCCCGAGGACTACATGGGCGATGTCATCGGTGACATCAACTCCCGCCGTGGCCAGATCCAGGCCATGGAGGAGCGCAGCGGCGCTCGCGTCGTGAAGGGCCTCGTGCCCCTCTCGGAGATGTTCGGCTACGTCGGAGACCTCCGCAGCAAGACGTCGGGTCGCGCGAGCTACTCGATGCAGTTCGACTCCTACGCCGAGGTTCCGCGGAACGTCGCCGAGGAGATCATCGCGAAGGCCAAGGGCGAGTAACTCACTCGAGTTCACGCTTTAGGCTTGACTCCGGAGCCCGACCGGGCATTCAGGGGCTCACGTCCCTGAATGCCCTCGGGCCCGGGCTTTCCAGCAAAGATCACCTGGCGCCGATGAAGCAAGGCGTACAGAACCACTCCACAGGAGGACCCAGTGGCGAAGGCGAAGTTCGAGCGGACTAAGCCGCACGTCAACATCGGCACCATCGGTCACATTGACCACGGTAAGACGACCCTCACGGCCGCCATTACCAAGGTGCTGCACGACGCGTACCCCGACCTGAACGAGGCCTCGGCCTTCGACCAGATCGACAAGGCTCCTGAGGAGCGCCAGCGCGGTATCACGATCTCCATCGCGCACGTCGAGTACCAGACCGAGGCGCGTCACTACGCCCACGTCGACTGCCCCGGTCACGCGGACTACATCAAGAACATGATCACGGGTGCCGCGCAGATGGACGGCGCCATCCTCGTGGTCGCCGCCACCGACGGCCCGATGCCGCAGACCAAGGAGCACGTGCTCCTGGCCCGCCAGGTCGGCGTTCCCTACATCGTTGTCGCCCTGAACAAGGCCGACATGGTGGACGACGAGGAGATCCTGGAGCTCGTCGAGCTCGAGGTCCGTGAGCTCCTCTCCGAGTACGAGTTCCCGGGCGACGACGTTCCGGTCGTCAAGGTCTCGGCTCTCAAGGCGCTCGAGGGCGACAAGGAGTGGGGCAACTCGGTCCTGGAGCTCATGAAGGCCGTCGACGAGTCGATCCCGGAGCCGGAGCGCGACGTCGACAAGCCGTTCCTCATGCCGATCGAGGACGTCTTCACGATCACCGGTCGCGGTACGGTCGTCACCGGCCGTATCGAGCGTGGTGTCCTGAAGGTCAACGAGACCGTCGACATCATCGGCATCAAGACCGAGAAGACCACCACCACGGTCACCGGCATCGAGATGTTCCGCAAGCTGCTCGACGAGGGCCAGGCCGGTGAGAACGTCGGTCTGCTCCTCCGTGGCATCAAGCGCGAGGACGTCGAGCGCGGCCAGGTCATCATCAAGCCGGGCTCGGTCACCCCGCACACCGAGTTCGAGGCGCAGGCGTACATCCTGTCGAAGGACGAGGGTGGCCGTCACACCCCGTTCTTCAACAACTACCGCCCGCAGTTCTACTTCCGTACGACGGACGTGACCGGCGTCGTGACCCTCCCCGAGGGCACCGAGATGGTCATGCCGGGTGACAACACCGAGATGAAGGTGGAGCTCATCCAGCCCGTCGCCATGGAGGAGGGCCTCAAGTTCGCCATCCGTGAGGGCGGCCGGACCGTCGGCGCCGGCCAGGTCACCAAGATCAACAAGTAAGCACCGCTTACCTGTTGGGCTTGACGCCTGGTAGCTCCAGCGAGCTCTGAAAGGGCCCGTACGACTTCGGTCGTACGGGCCCTTTTGCGTGCTCCGGGGGCGTCAGGCCTTCGCCTGCGTCGGCCGCCACAACCACGGCCGGGCGTCCGGCGAGAGGCCCGCGGCCGTCGGCCCGTGCCGGTCCGCCACCAGGGACGGCCCGTCGAGGGTGACGGGGTCGGTGGCCGGGCGGATGACGCGGCCGTCCTCCAGGAGCTGGACGCGGCCGTCGGTGCCGAGCCCGAGCAGGTGACCGCCCGCGGCCGCCACCGGGCCGTAGCCGGGGAAGTCCACGGCCGGGCCGCCCGGGCTCAGCAGCCGCGCGGAGGCGGGCGGCCGGTAGTAGAGGCGGCCGTCGGCCACGGCGATCGGGTCGGCGGGCACGGGCAGACCGGCGAGTGGGGCGGGACCGTCCGGCGTCCAGTGGTGGACCGTGTCCCGGCCGGCGGCGTACACGTGCACCTGCCCGTCGTCGGCCACGACCGCGGTGAGGCCGTCCTGGACCTGGCCGCCGCCGAGGTCCCGCCACGGCGACCAGGCGCCGCCCGTGTCCCGTACGCGGGTGCTCACGCCCTGCGCGGCATTGCGGACGAAGAGATGGACGCGGCCGTCGGGGGCGGTGACGGCCACCGGGACGCCGATGCGGCGGCCCCGGTCGGCGTCGGCGCCCTCGGGGTTGCCGAGGCTGGTCCAGGAGCCGTACCGGCCCGGCCCGCGCTGTTCCAGGGCCACGATCTCGCGGGCGTCCGTCGCGCCCCGGCCCTCGATCGCCGCGAGCCGCAGCCCCAGGAGCAGATGGCGGCCGTCGGGGAGCGCGGCGCCGCCGAGGACCGGGGCGAGGGGGCCGCCGCCGAGGTCGACGGGGGTGGTGAACTCCCCGTCCTTCTCCTCGTACCGCACGGCCCGCAGCCCGAGGACGCCGTACGCGGTGAGGGATCCGTCGCCGTCGGGGAAGAGGGTCAGGCGCGGCCCGGGATAGCGGTGGTGGGTGGCGCGGACCCAGCCCTTGCGGTTGGTCAGCGGGCGGTCGCCGCCCACGTTGTAGTCGCCGCAGCCCGACGGGTTGCCGCAGCTCCAGTCGGGGGCCGCGCCGTAGGGGACGAGATGGGCGGCCTTGGAGCCGAGCACCTGCGACGGGAGGTTCTTGGGCCAGTGGTGGTTGTAGTAGCCGCGGAAGGCGGTGACGGCGACGGCCGGCGGGCCGGACTTCGCGCCCTGCGCCCAGCGGATCAGCGCGGCCCAGGTGAAGCAGGCGACGGCGGTGTGGTCGGCGTGGTCGGAGTAGCCGGGCTGCTCGCTGTCGCGGATCTGCGTGGCCCGGTCGCTCGCCTGGATGTCCGGGTCCGGGTCGAGGGTGTGCACCAGGGTGGGCCGGTACCGCTCGAACAGGTCGACGAGAACGCCGGTCAGCGATTCGTAGTCGTACGTCTGGACCGTGCGCAGCGGTGAGCCGTCCGGCACGAGCGTGCGCAGCGACAGGCCGGGTTCGCGCCACAGCGCGGGTGCGCCCATGTGGCCCTCCGGGGTGTGCATCGCGAGGTCCAGATGGACCAACTCGACGCGGCGGCCCCGGTGTTCGAGGGAGTTCACCTCCACCTGGAACCCGCTCGGCAGGCGCAGGGCGGTGATGTCCCAGCGGGTGAAGACGGGGAGCCCGAGCTGGGTCGCGTAGGACTGGCGCAGGCCCTGGTGGCGGGCGGCGGAGTAGGCGGCCTTGTTCGGGGCGGGCTGCCGGTCGTCGGCCGTCTTGTTGCGCCCGTCGGCCTCGCCCGCGGTGACGTACACGCAGACCAGCGGGGTTCCGGTGCCGAACGCGTGCTGGGCGTCCGGGTTCATGAAGTACAGGTCGTCGTCGGGGTGGGCGAGGACCTGGAGCAGCAGGGCGCGCTCCGCCTGGGCGGCGGGCAGGCCGGAGGCGGGGGAGGGGGCGGTGAGGTGCGGCGGGGGAGCGGAGGGCGTGCGCGAACAGGCGGTGAGCGAACCGGCGGCGGCGAGGGCGGCCGCACCGCCGAGGACGACGGTACGTCTCGACATTCCTCGTTCAAGCCGCTTTTCGGGCGTCGATATCGCAGGTCGCTTCCGCACGAGGGCGCACTCCGTCCGCTGTGGAGGCAGCGGTCGGTGGTGCGCTCGCCTCTGTTCAGGTGTTCGGTGGTTCACCTGGAGAGAGGGTCGCCGGGGAGCGGAGGTTCCATGCATGTACATGTTCTGTTCACCCGAAGGGTGTGCGGCGACCCGCCCAAGGGCTCCCGCTCAGGCGGCACGGAGGACGAACGACGTCTGGACCTTCGGGAAGCCGGTCGCGCTCAGCTCCGCCAGGTACGTGCCCGAGGGCGCGCTGCCGGCGGAGGACGAGGCGCAGTCGGCGGCGCTCGGCTTCCGGTCCCACGTCACGACGCGGGTGACGGTGTCCCCGGCGGGCGCGCGAAGGAGCTGGCGGCCCTCCTCGGGGCAGTCGTCCGAGGACCACAGGGGCTGGTCCTCGCCGGCCTTGCTGAGCGCCAGTACGGCCTTGCGAGGGCCCAGGTCGATCTTGCAGTCCGCCGTGGAGCGGTTCTTCGCGGTGATCTCCATACGGGGCTGTTCGCCGGGGCCGTAGGAGTTGTGGACGCTGCGCACGGAGAGTGCCGTGGTGCCCGGGGTGCAGCCGGGCAGGGTGCTCCCGCCGGAGACGGTGGTCCTGGGCTGCGCCGGACTCTCCGAGGGCGAGGCCGAGCTCTTCGTCGGCGAGGGCGAACCCTTCGACGGTGTGGCCGCGCTCGTCGATGCGGAGGCGTCCGGCGCGGCGGAGAGCGTCGATCCGGGCCCGTGCGCGGTCGGGTCGCCGCCGTCGCGCCCGTCGGCGACCGCGGTGACGATCGCCCAGACCACGGCGCCGAGGACCCCGAGGGCGAGCAGCGTGACGAGCGCCCGGCGGCGCCACACGATGCGGCGGAAGCGGTGCCGGACCGGTTCCGGGAAAGCGGTCATCGCGGTGCGCGTGGCCGACGGCGCGGTGCTGCGGGGAGGTGCGGCGGCCGGGGGCGTGGAGCGGTCCGGGCGTGGCCGTTCCGCCGCCGGGGACGGCGGCAGGAAGCGGAGGTCCCCGGCCGGGATGTCGGTGACGACCCGCAGCGTCTGGGGCTGCCCGGCCTTGCGGTAGGCCCGGTGCAGTTCCGTGACCCGGTCCTGGACGGACTGCTGGAACTCCCTCAGGTCGAGGTCTCCGGTGCCGCGGTGGGCGGCCACGACGTCCGACACCGACCGGGAGAAGATGCTGAAGGTCTCGCCCGGACCCACCCCGGGCACCGGCTCGGCGGACGTGTCCCTGGGGCGGACGAACAGGGCGTACTGGCCCGGCGAACAGGCGTACACGAAGGCGACCTTGCGGCGCAGCGCGGCACTGGTCTTCTGCCGCCCCCACTGCCGGACACCGGCCATGCCCATGGAGCTCTGCTCGATCCCCTCACGGCAGGCGTCGATGAGGAAGACGACACGGGCCGCGGGGGTCTCGTCCAGGTGCGCACGCCAATCGATGGCCACGCACCCGGACTCGAACGGGTGGGTGTCCTCCTGGATGTCCTCCGGTACGAGGAAGTCGCGGCCCCCGGCGTGCACCCCGTGGCCGCTCAGCAGCACGAGCAGGGTGTCGTCCCGCCCGGCCCGTCGCAGGAAGCCGGTCACCTGGCCGTCCACGAAGTTCCGGGAGACCTGCTTGCCGCCCTCGCGCGCGGCCACGACCAGCACGTCGAACCCCCGGTCCCCGAGGACCGAGCCGAGGCGGGCCAGGTCCGCGGGGACGAAGGGGAGCGGGGAGACACCGGGCATCTCGTAGTCGCTCGCCCCGATGAGCAGGGCTCTGTGCCGTGCCATCACGGACCGGTCACTGCTTGAAGACCAGCGTGATGCCGTGGCCACGCTGGATCTGCGCGCTCCCGATGAACTGCACCCCGCCGCTCGCGGTCACCGAGAAGGACAGGTGCGCCTCGCGCAGCGGCAGCGGCCCGCCGCGCGCCGCGGCTTCCGCGAAGACCTCCTGCAAGGCGTCCACCGCGGCGGCGAGGTTCTTCCGCAGCGGCCCCAGCGGCACGTTCCTCAGCCGCACGTCCGGGTCGTCGTCCCGGAACAGCCCCATGGTGTCGCCGTCGTCGTCGAACTCGCGGTCGGAGTCGGCCCGGTCGTCGTGCGACACCCAGAACGGCAGTCCCGGAACACCGGACGACTCCGCGGCGGCAGAACCCATCGCTCCCCCTCGATCAGCGACAACACGTCAACTGTACGGAGCCACAGGGGAGTTCGGGGCCGCAGTGGCCGATCCGGTGTCCGGGACCGCGCCGGTCAGTGACGCGCCGCCTGGGGCTTCGCGTCGACCAGGAAGAACGCGCAGACTCCGGCGAGGAGCATCGCGCCGACCGCGTACCAGATCGCGTGGGTGTAGCCGTGGACGATGCCCGCGGCGACGACCTGGTCCTTCTTCGAGGGGTCGGTCAGGTGGCTCGCGATGTACGAGCCCGTGGCCGACGTCGCGATGGTGTTCAGCAGGGCCGTGCCGAGCGAACCGCCCACCTGCTGCGAGGTGTTGACCATCGCGGAGGTGACACCGGCGTCCTGCGGGCGCACGCCGCTCGTCGCCGTGGAGAAGACCGGCATGAACGTCAGGCCCATGCCGAGGCCGAGGATCAGCTCGGCGGGCAGCACATGGCTGACGTACGAGGAGTCGACGTCGAGCTGGGTCAGGATCAGCAGGCCGCCGGCGGCCAGGACCATGCCCGGGACCATCAGGGCGCGGGCCGGGACCTTGGGCAGCAGGCGGGCCGAGATCTGCGTCGAGCCGATGATGATCGCCACCGACATCGGCAGGAAGGCCAGGCCGGTGCGGACCGGCGAGTAGCCGAGGATGCCCTGGAGGTAGTACGTCATGAACAGGAACAGACCGAACATGCCGATCGTGGCCAGCCCCATGGTCAGGAAGCAGCCGGCCCGGTTGCGGTCCTTGAGGATGCGCAGGGGCAGCAGCGGCGACTTGGCGCGGCTCTGCCAGAAGACGAACGCGACGAGCAGCACCGCGCCGCCGATCAGCAGCGAGACCACCATCGAGTCGCCCCAGCCGCGCGGCTCGGCCTCCGAGAAGCCGTAGACGATCGCGACGAGGCCGCCGCAGCCCAGGATCACGCCGGGCACGTCGAGCTTGATGTCCTTGTGGCCCGCGCGGTCGTGCAGCAGGATCACGGCGCCGACGACGGCGACGATCGCGATCGGGATGTTCACGTACAGGCACCAGCGCCAGTTCAGGTACGAGGTGAGGATGCCGCCGAGCAGCAGGCCGACGGCGCCGCCCGCGCCCGCGAGCGCGCCGTAGATGCCGAACGCCTTGCCGCGCTCGCGCGGGTCGGTGAACGTCGTGGTCATCAGCGACAGCGCCGACGGCGCGAGGATCGCGCCGAAGACGCCCTGGAGGGCGCGGGCGCCGAACAGCATGCCGGGGCTCTGCGCGGCGCCGCCGAGCGCGGAGGCGAGCGCGAAGCCGATCAGACCGATGATGAAGGTGCGCTTGCGGCCGACGAGGTCGGCGACGCGGCCGCCGAGCAGCAGCAGACCGCCGAAGGCCAGGGTGTAGGCCGTGATGACCCACTGCCGGTTGGCGTCGGACATGCCGAGGGCCGTCTGGGCGGACGGCAGCGCGATGTTCACGATGGTCGCGTCGAGGACCACCATCAGCTGGGCCAGGGCGATGACGACCAGGCCCCACCAGCGGCGGGGGTCGGGCGCATCGGCCGCCGGGGCGCCCGGGGAGACCGGTGCCGCTCCGGCGGCGGGCGCGGATATGGAGTCGCTCATGGGCGAGGGTCGCTTCCTGTGGGGCGCGTGAAAGTGCGGGGTCTCGCCGCGCGGAGAAGGGCGGGGCGGAGTCGGCTCTGCGTGAGCCCTGATCGTCAGTATCGCTGACTATCAGAATCAGGATACGCTACGAGCATGACGGTCGACCCCTCCTCCGCGGGACCTCTGACCCACCGCCTCGGGTATCTCGTCAAGCTCGCTTTTCACCAATTGTCCGGGATGCTCGCCGAGGCGCTCGAGCCGTACGGCGTGAATCCGCGCGAGGTGGGCGTGCTGTCGGTCATCGCGACGCACGGCGAGGAGCGCTCGCAGCACGAGCTGGCGCAGCTCATCGGGGTGGACCGCACGACGATGGTCGCGGTCATCGACGCCCTGGAGGGCAAGGGGCTGGTCGAGCGCCGCCGCAGCGCGGTGGACCGCCGGCGCAACGTGGTGGCGCTGACCCCGGCCGGCGTCACCTGTCAGCGCGAGGCGGACCGGGCCCGCGTCGAGACGGAGCGGGCGTATCTGGCGCCGCTGGACGAGGAGACGGCGCGGGTGCTGACCGAGGCGCTGCGCACGCTGTACGTGGCGCACGCGGGGAGTTAGACGGCGGGTTTGACCTTCGTCACTCTCGGGGTAGTCTCTACGGCTCGATTGGCCCCGGACATGCCCCGTATGGCAGACTAGCGGGGTTGCTCGGTTGAGTGCCGATGCTGCGCGCCTCCCGCCGGGAGGACCGGAAGCGAGTCCCACAGTACTCGTCGCCCCATCTGTCGCTTGCGGCAGCGCTGGGACGGACGTACGGGAATCTTCCGGGAAGTTCAGCGCGGAGCTCCACCAGGCGCCTGGTGGGTTTCTTCCCCCAGCCTCGCGGCCTCGGGCCGCGGTTCCTGTAGCAGGGAAATCCGTACGGATATTTCTGTCAGCGAGACCGCGACACGCCCGACCGCGTGGGTCGGAGGAAGTGTGAAACAGGCCCCCCAGGAGCCAGAGCGTTACGAGAGACAGGACTACTAAGTAGCCATGGCGGGACAGAAGATCCGCATCCGGCTCAAGGCCTACGACCACGAGGTCATCGACTCCTCGGCGAAGAAGATCGTCGAGACGGTGACCCGCACTGGTGCGTCGGTCGCGGGCCCGGTGCCGCTGCCTACCGAGAAGAACGTGTACTGCGTCATCAAGTCGCCGCACAAGTACAAGGACTCGCGCGAGCACTTCGAGATGCGCACGCACAAGCGCCTGATCGACATTCTCGACCCGACCCCCAAGACCGTTGACTCTCTGATGCGACTCGACCTCCCGGCCGGTGTCGACATCGAGATCAAGCTCTAAGGGCTGGTGATCGATAATGGCTAAGCAGATCAAGGGCATCCTGGGCGAGAAGCTCGGCATGACGCAGGTGTGGGACGAGAACAACCGTGTTGTTCCGGTCACCGTCGTCAAGGCCGGCCCCAACGTCGTGACCCAGGTCCGCACGAACGACGTCGACGGCTACGAGTCCGTCCAGATCGCGTTCGGCGAGATCGACCCGCGCAAGGTGAACAAGCCCCTCAAGGGCCACTTCGCCAAGGCCGACGTCACCCCCCGTCGTCACCTCGTCGAGATCCGTACCTCGGACGCTTCCGAGTACACCCTCGGCCAGGAGATCACCGCTGAGACCTTCGAGTCCGGCATCAAGGTGGACGTGACCGGCAAGAGCAAGGGCAAGGGCTTCGCCGGTGTCATGAAGCGTCACAACTTCGCCGGTGGCAAGGCATCGCACGGTGCCCACCGCGTGCACCGCAAGCCGGGCTCGATCGGTGGCTGCGCCACCCCCGGCCGTGTGTTCAAGGGCCTCCGCATGGCGGGCCGTATGGGCAACGAGCGGGTCACCACCCAGAACCTGACCGTCCACGCCGTTGACGCGGAGAAGGGTCTGCTGCTCATCAAGGGCGCGGTTCCCGGTCCGAACGGCGGCCTCGTCCTGGTCCGCACCGCGGCCAAGGGGGCCTGAGGTAACCGATGAGCACTGTTGACATCCTTTCGCCGGCAGGCGACAAGACCGGGACGGTCGAGCTCCCCGCGGAGATCTTCGCCGTCGAGAAGATCAGCGTTCCGCTGCTTCACCAGGTCGTCGTCGCGCAGCTGGCCGCTGCCCGCCAGGGCACGCACAAGACCAAGACCCGTGGCGAAGTCCGTGGTGGTGGCAAGAAGCCTTACCGCCAGAAGGGCACCGGCCGCGCCCGTCAGGGCTCGACCCGCGCGCCGCAGTTCGCCGGTGGTGGCGTCGTGCACGGTCCCGTGCCGCGTGACTACTCGCAGCGGACCCCGAAGAAGATGAAGGCTGCCGCGCTGCGTCACGCCCTCACCGACCGGGCCCGCAACGCTCGCATCCACGTCGTCTCCGGCGTGGTCGAGGGCGAGGTCTCCACCAAGGCCGCCAAGACGCTGTTCGGCAAGATCTCGGAGCGCAAGAACCTGCTCCTGGTCGCCGACCGCGCCGACGAGGCCGCGTGGCTCTCCGCCCGCAACCTGCCCCAGGTCCACATCCTGGAGCCGGGCCAGCTGAACACGTACGACGTTCTCGTCTCGGACGACGTGGTCTTCACCCAGGCCGCTTTCGAGTCCTTCGTGTCTGGCCCCAAGGCCGCTGACACCGAAGGGAGCGAGGCCTGATGGCTACGCGTCACCCGAGCATCGCCTCGAAGGCCGCCAAGGCCGCCAAGGCCGCGCGCGTCGCCAAGGCGAAGCGCATCGCCACCGAGGGCAAGATCGCTGTCGAGCCCACGCCGCTGAGCAAGTCCTTCTCGGACCCGCGCGACGTTCTCGTCAAGCCGGTCGTCTCCGAGAAGTCGTACGCGCTTCTCGACGAGGGCAAGTACACGTTCATCGTGGCCCCCGGCGCCAACAAGACCCAGATCAAGCAGGCCGTCGAGGCGGTCTTCTCGGTCAAGGTCACCGGCGTCAACACGATCAACCGTCAGGGCAAGCGCAAGCGCACGCGCACCGGGTTCGGCAAGCGTGCCGACACCAAGCGCGCGATCGTGACCCTTGCTGAGGGCGACCGTATCGACATCTTCGGCCAGGCCTCCTAACGGAGCGCCCGGTCCGAATATCGGACGAGGACTGAGAAATGGGAATCCGCAAGTACAAGCCGACGACGCCGGGCCGCCGTGGCTCCTCCGTCGCCGACTTCGTCGAGGTCACGCGGTCCACGCCGGAGAAGTCGCTGGTCCGCCCCCTGCACAGCAAGGGCGGTCGTAACAACTCCGGTCGCGTGACCGTTCGCCACCAGGGTGGCGGACACAAGCGCGCCTACCGCGTGATCGACTTCCGTCGTCACGACAAGGACGGCGTGCCGGCGAAGGTCGCTCACATCGAGTACGACCCCAACCGCACCGCCCGTATCGCCCTCCTGCACTACGCGGACGGCGAGAAGCGCTACATCCTGGCTCCGCGCGGTCTCGCGCAGGGTGCCGTGGTGGAGAACGGCCCGGCGGCCGACATCAAGCCCGGTAACAACCTGGCGCTCCGCAACATCCCGGTCGGTACCACGATCCACGCGATCGAGCTCCGTCCCGGTGGTGGCGCCAAGTTCGCCCGCTCCGCGGGTGCCTCCGTGCAGCTGCTGGCCAAGGAGGGCGCCATGGCGCACCTCCGTATGCCGTCCGGTGAGATCCGCCTGGTCGACGTGCGCTGCCGCGCCACCGTCGGCGAGGTCGGCAACGCCGAGCAGAGCAACATCAACTGGGGCAAGGCCGGCCGCATGCGCTGGAAGGGCGTCCGCCCGACCGTGCGTGGTGTCGTCATGAACCCGGTCGACCACCCGCACGGTGGTGGTGAAGGCAAGACCTCCGGTGGTCGTCACCCGGTCTCGCCGTGGGGCAAGAAGGAGGGTCGTACTCGTGATCGCAACAAGGCGAGCAACAAGTACATCGTCCGCCGCCGCAAGTCGAACAAGAAGCGCTAGGAGCGGGTTTAGATGCCGCGCAGTCTCAAGAAGGGACCCTTCGTCGACGGCCACCTCGTAAAGAAGGTGGACGTACAGAACGAAGCCGGTACCAAGAACGTCATCAAGACCTGGTCCCGTCGCTCGATGATCATCCCCAGCATGCTGGGCCACACGATCGCGGTGCACAACGGCAAGACCCACATCCCGGTGTTCGTCACCGAGTCGATGGTCGGCCACAAGCTCGGCGAGTTCTCGCCGACGCGCACCTTCCGGGGTCACGTCAAGGACGACCGGAAGTCGAAGCGCCGCTAAGGCGGGGTGGAATCGACTATGACTAACACCGAAGGGACAACCATGGAAGCCAGGGCCCAGGCGCGGTACATCCGCGTCACGCCCATGAAGGCCCGCCGCGTGGTGGACCTCATCCGTGGCATGGATGCCACGGAGGCTCAGGCGGTCCTGCGTTTCGCCCCGCAGGCCGCGAGCGTGCCGGTCGGCAAGGTGCTGGACAGCGCCATTGCCAACGCCGCGCACAACTACGACCACCCGGACGCTTCGTCGCTGTTCATCAGCGAGGCGTTCGTCGATGAGGGCCCGACCCTGAAGCGGTTCCGTCCGCGTGCCCAGGGACGTGCCTACCGGATCCGCAAGCGGACCTCCCACATCACCGTGGTCGTCAGCAGCAAGGAAGGAACCCGGTAATGGGCCAGAAGGTAAACCCGCACGGGTTCCGGCTCGGTGTCACGACCGACTTCAAGTCGCGTTGGTACGCCGACAAGCTGTACAAGGACTACGTCAAGGAAGACGTCGCCATCCGTCGGATGATGACGTCCGGCATGGAGCGCGCCGGCATCTCGAAGGTGGAGATCGAGCGCACCCGTGACCGCGTGCGTGTGGACATCCACACCGCTCGTCCCGGCATCGTCATCGGCCGCCGTGGCGCCGAGGCCGACCGCATCCGCGGTGACCTCGAGAAGCTCACGGGCAAGCAGGTCCAGCTGAACATCCTCGAGGTCAAGAACCCCGAGACGGACGCTCAGCTCGTGGCCCAGGCCGTCGCGGAGCAGCTGTCCTCCCGCGTCTCCTTCCGTCGTGCCATGCGCAAGAGCATGCAGTCGGCGATGAAGGCGGGCGCCAAGGGCATCAAGATCCAGTGTGGCGGTCGTCTCGGCGGTGCCGAGATGTCCCGTTCGGAGTTCTACCGCGAGGGCCGTGTGCCCCTGCACACGCTCCGCGCCAACGTGGACTACGGCTTCTTCGAGGCCAAGACGACCTTCGGCCGCATCGGCGTGAAGGTCTGGATCTACAAGGGCGACGTCAAGAACATCGCCGAGGTTCGCGCCGAGAACGCCGCTGCCCGCGCCGGCAACCGCCCGGCCCGTGGTGGCAACGACCGCCCGGCCGGCCGTGGTGGCCGCGGTGGCGAGCGTGGCGGTCGCGGTCGCAAGCCGCAGCAGCAGACGGCTCCGGCCGCCGAGGCCCCCAAGGCCGACGCGCCCGCCGCTGCCGCTCCGGCTGAGAGCACCGGAACGGAGGCCTGACCGAAATGCTGATCCCCCGTAGGGTCAAGCACCGCAAGCAGCACCACCCGAAGCGCAGCGGTATGTCCAAGGGTGGCACGCAGGTTGCGTTCGGTGAGTACGGCATTCAGGCCCTCACCCCGGCGTACGTGACGAACCGTCAGATCGAGGCCGCTCGTATCGCCATGACGCGTCACATCAAGCGTGGCGGCAAGGTCTGGATCAACATTTACCCGGACCGTCCCCTCACCAAGAAGCCCGCCGAGACCCGCATGGGTTCCGGTAAGGGTTCGCCGGAGTGGTGGATCGCCAACGTCAAGCCCGGACGCGTCATGTTCGAGCTGTCGTACCCCAACGAGAAGATCGCGCGTGAAGCCCTGACTCGTGCGGCCCACAAGCTGCCGATGAAGTGCAAGATCGTTAAGCGCGAAGCAGGTGAGGCGTGATGTCGGCCGGGACCAAGGCGTCCGAGCTGCGCGAGCTGGGCAACGAGGAGCTTCTCGCGAAGCTCCGCGAGGCCAAGGAAGAGCTGTTCAACCTCCGCTTCCAGGCGGCGACCGGTCAGCTCGAGAACCACGGCCGGCTCAAGGCCGTCCGCAAGGACATCGCGCGGATCTACACCCTCATGCGTGAGCGCGAGCTGGGCATCGAGACGGTGGAGAGCGCCTGATGAGCGAGAAGACTGTGACTGAAGAGACTGCCGCCCGCGGCTTCCGCAAGACCCGTGAGGGTCTGGTCGTCAGCGACAAGATGGACAAGACCGTCGTCGTCGCTGTCGAGGACCGCGTCAAGCACGCGCTGTACGGCAAGGTCATCCGCCGTACGAACAAGCTCAAGGCGCACGACGAGCAGAACGCCGCCGGCGTCGGCGACCGCGTCCTCCTCATGGAGACCCGGCCGCTGTCTGCGACGAAGCGCTGGCGCGTCGTCGAGATCCTCGAGAAGGCCAAGTAATTCTCTGAGGGGTTTCCCTCAGGGTTCGTTCCGCCAGGCTCCCGGGGCAGTTCGCTGAACTGCCCCGGGGGAACCGGCAGACAAACAGGAGATAGACGTGATCCAGCAGGAGTCGCGACTTCGCGTCGCCGACAACACGGGTGCGAAGGAAATCCTCACCATCCGTGTTCTCGGTGGCTCGGGTCGCCGCTACGCGGGCATCGGTGACGTCATCGTCGCCACCGTCAAGGACGCGATCCCCGGTGGCAACGTGAAGAAGGGTGACGTCGTCAAGGCGGTCATCGTTCGCACCGTCAAGGAGCGCCGCCGTCCGGACGGCTCGTACATCCGCTTCGACGAGAACGCCGCCGTCATTCTGAAGAACGACGGCGACCCTCGCGGCACCCGTATCTTCGGCCCGGTGGGCCGTGAGCTGCGCGAGAAGAAGTTCATGAAGATCATCTCGCTCGCGCCGGAGGTGCTGTAAGCATGAAGATCAAGAAGGGCGACCTGGTCCAGGTCATCACCGGTAAGGACAAGGGCAAGCAGGGCAAGGTCATTGCCGCTTACCCGCGCGACGAGCGCGTCCTGGTCGAGGGTGTCAACCGGGTCAAGAAGCACACCAAGGCCGGCCCCACCGCCTCCGGCTCGCAGGCCGGCGGCATCGTCACCACCGAGGCCCCCGTCCACGTCTCCAACGTCCAGCTGGTCGTGGAGAAGGACGGCAACAAGGTCGTGACGCGCGTCGGTTACCGCTTCGACGACGAAGGCAACAAGATCCGCGTTGCCAAGCGGACGGGTGAGGACATCTGATGACGACCACCACTTCCCCGCGTCTGAAGCAGAAGTACCGCGACGAGATCAAGGGCAAGCTGCAGGACGAGTTCTCGTACGAGAACGTCATGCAGATCCCCGGCCTGGTCAAGATCGTGGTCAACATGGGTGTCGGTGACGCTGCGCGTGACTCGAAGCTCATGGACGGTGCTGTCCGCGACCTGACCACCATCACGGGTCAGAAGCCGGCCATCACCAAGGCCCGCAAGTCCATCGCGCAGTTCAAGCTGCGTGAGGGCCAGCCGATCGGTGCCCACGTCACGCTTCGTGGCGACCGCATGTGGGAGTTCCTGGACCGCACCCTGTCGCTCGCGCTCCCGCGCATCCGCGACTTCCGTGGTCTGTCCCCCAAGCAGTTCGACGGCCGTGGCAACTACACCTTCGGTCTCACCGAGCAGGTCATGTTCCACGAGATCGACCAGGACAAGATCGACCGCGTCCGGGGTATGGACATCACCGTGGTCACCACGGCGACCAACGACGCTGAGGGCCGCGCGCTCCTTCGTCACCTCGGCTTCCCGTTCAAGGAGGCGTAAGCGAGATGGCGAAGAAGGCTCTCATCGCGAAGGCTGCCCGCAAGCCCAAGTTCGGCGTGCGTGCGTACACCCGCTGCCAGCGCTGCGGTCGTCCGCACTCCGTCTACCGCAAGTTCGGCCTGTGCCGCGTGTGCCTTCGTGAGATGGCTCACCGTGGCGAGCTGCCGGGCGTGACCAAGAGCTCCTGGTAATCCCCTAGTTGGGATTATTTGGATCTCTCGGTAAGTAAAGGGTCGGCAGTGGCCCCCGCTCTCATGGCTTAGGCTGGGAGGGTTGGGCGCTTCTGCCGCCCTGACCGACTTACTACGCCGTAGGTCCCCGCGCCGCACCCGTCCCGCCCCTGTGTGGGGAGAGGGATGGCGCATACAGGAAACCCCGGCGAGAGAGGCCGAAGGCCAATTCATGACCATGACTGATCCGATCGCAGACATGCTTACGCGTCTGCGGAACGCGAACTCGGCGTACCACGACACCGTGGCTATGCCGCACAGCAAGATCAAGTCGCACATCGCCGAGATCCTCCAGCAGGAGGGTTTCATCACCGGCTGGAAGGTCGAGGACGCCGAGGTCGGCAAGAACCTCGTCCTCGAGCTGAAGTTCGGCCCGAACCGTGAGCGTTCGATCGCCGGCATCAAGCGCATCTCCAAGCCGGGTCTGCGCGTTTACGCGAAGTCCACCAACCTGCCGAAGGTCCTCGGTGGCCTGGGCGTGGCGATCATCTCCACGTCGCACGGTCTCCTGACCGGCCAGCAGGCAGGCAAGAAGGGCGTGGGTGGGGAAGTCCTCGCCTACGTCTGGTAGCGGAAGGGAACAGGAGGAAACAGCTATGTCGCGTATTGGCAAGCTCCCCATCACGGTTCCCGCCGGCGTGGACGTCACCATCGACGGCCAGACGGTCACGGTCAAGGGCTCCAAGGGAACCCTGACGCACACCGTCGTGGCGCCGATCGAGATCGCCAAGGGCGAGGACGGCGTCCTGAACGTCACCCGCCCCAACGACGAGCGTCAGAACAAGGCCCTGCACGGCCTGTCCCGCACGCTGGTGGCGAACATGATCACCGGCGTGACCACGGGTTACGTGAAGAAGCTCGAGATCAGCGGTGTCGGTTACCGCGTCCTGGCGAAGGGCTCCAACCTGGAGTTCTCGCTCGGCTACAGCCACTCGATCACGGTCGAGGCGCCCGAGGGCATCTCGTTCAAGGTCGAGTCGCCGACCAAGTTCTCGGTCGAGGGCATCGACAAGCAGAAGGTCGGCGAGGTTGCGGCCAACATCCGCAAGCTGCGCAAGCCCGACCCGTACAAGGCCAAGGGCGTCAAGTACGAAGGCGAAGTCATCCGCCGCAAGGTCGGAAAGGCGGGTAAGTAAGCCATGGCATACGGTCAGAAGATCGCTAAGGGCGACGCTTACAAGCGTGCGGCTATCAAGCGCCGCCACATCCGTATCCGTAAGCACATCTCGGGTACGGCCGAGCGTCCGCGCCTGGTCGTGACGCGCTCGAACCGCAACATCGTGGCCCAGGTCATCGACGACGTTAAGGGTCACACCCTCGCGTCCGCGTCGACCCTGGACACCTCGATCCGCGGTGGCGAGGGCGACAAGTCCGCGCAGGCCAAGTCGGTCGGCGCCCTGGTCGCCGAGCGCGCCAAGGCCGCCGGTGTCGAGGCTGTCGTGTTCGACCGTGGTGGTAACCAGTACGCCGGGCGCATCGCTGCCCTGGCGGACGCCGCCCGCGAAGCCGGCCTGAAGTTCTGAGCCGGTTCCGTAGCTAGCGGAAACAGAGAGAGGTAATTCCAATGGCTGGACCCCAGCGCCGCGGTGGCGGTGCCGGTGGCGGCGAGCGGCGGGACCGGAAGGGTCGCGACGGTGGCGCTGCTGCCGCCGAGAAGACCGCGTACGTTGAGCGCGTTGTCGCGATCAACCGCGTCGCCAAGGTTGTGAAGGGTGGTCGTCGCTTCAGCTTCACCGCGCTGGTCGTGGTGGGCGACGGTGACGGCACCGTGGGTGTCGGTTACGGCAAGGCCAAGGAGGTGCCGGCCGCCATCGCCAAGGGTGTTGAGGAGGCCAAGAAGCACTTCTTCAAGGTCCCCCGTATCCAGGGCACCATCCCGCACCCGATCCAGGGTGAGAAGGCTGCCGGCGTCGTGCTGCTCAAGCCCGCGTCCCCGGGTACCGGTGTTATCGCCGGTGGTCCGGTGCGCGCCGTGCTCGAGTGCGCCGGCGTTCACGACATCCTGTCGAAGTCCCTGGGCTCCGACAACGCGATCAACATCGTGCACGCGACCGTGGAGGCCCTCCGTGGCCTGCAGCGCCCCGAGGAGATCGCGGCCCGCCGTGGTCTGCCCCTCGAGGACGTCGCCCCCGCGGCTCTGCTCCGTGCGCGTGCCGGGGCTGGTGCGTAATGGCGCAGCTCAAGATCACGCAGGTGAAGTCGTACATCGGCAGCAAGCAGAACCACCGTGACACCCTGCGTTCCCTTGGTCTCAAGGGCATCAACACGCAGGTCGTCAAGGAGGACCGCCCCGAGTTCCGCGGCATGGTGCACACCGTCCGCCACCTCGTGACGGTTGAGGAGGTCTGATCATGGCGGAGAACAACCCGCTGAAGATCCACAACCTCCGTCCGGCCCCCGGTGCCAAGACCGCGAAGACCCGTGTCGGTCGTGGTGAGGCGTCGAAGGGTAAGACGGCCGGTCGTGGTACCAAGGGCACGAAGGCCCGTTACCAGGTTCCGGAGCGCTTCGAGGGTGGCCAGATGCCCCTCCACATGCGTCTCCCGAAGCTGAAGGGCTTCAAGAACCCCTTCAAGGTCGAGTTCCAGGTCGTGAACCTGGACAAGCTCGCCTCGCTGTACCCCGAGGGTGGCGAAGTCACCGTCGAGGGTCTGGTGGAGAAGGGTGCTGTCCGCAAGAACAGCCTCGTCAAGGTCCTCGGCCAGGGCGAGATCACCGTGGCGCTGCAGGTGACGGTCGACGCCGTCTCCGGCTCCGCCAAGGAGAAGATCACCGCCGCCGGCGGTACGGTCACCGAGCTCGTCTGAGTCCATCGGACGACGTCTCGATGACGTGAACGATCCCGACCGGGGATACCCCAACAAAAGGGGTATCCCCGGTTGGTCGTTCCTAGGGGGGCAGGTACGCCGGTAAGGTGGCGTCCGCTGTTAATTTCTGGGATCTGTGTGCCCCCGGCACCAATCACGGACCTTGACCGTTACGTATTCGTCGAATCCTCAAGACCGTCACCTCTGACGCACGCGCGCGGGGGTCGCAGGAGGCACCGTGCTCACCGCGTTCGCCCGGGCGTTCAAGACGCCCGACCTGCGCAAGAAGCTGCTCTTCACGTTGGGCATCATCGTGATCTACCGGCTCGGGGCGCACATCCCGATCCCCGGCGTGGATTACTCGAGCGTCCAGACGTGCATGGACCAGTCCAGCTCCACGACCGGCCTGTTCGGCCTGGTCAACATGTTCAGTGGTGGCGCGCTGCTCCAGATCACGGTCTTCGCGCTCGGCATCATGCCGTACATCACCGCGAGCATCATTCTGCAGCTGCTCACCGTGGTGATCCCGCGTCTGGAGGCCCTCAAGAAGGAGGGTCAGGCCGGTACGGCGAAGATCACGCAGTACACGCGCTACCTGACCGTGGCTCTCGCCATCCTCCAGGGCACCGGCCTGGTGGCCACCGCCCGGACCGGCGCGCTCTTCCAGGGCTGCTCCGTCGCGAGCCAGATCGTCCCGGACCAGTCGATCTTCATCACCGTCACCATGGTCATCGTCATGACCGCCGGCACCTGCGTGATGATGTGGCTCGGTGAGCTGATCACCGACCGCGGCATCGGCAACGGCATGTCGATCCTGATGTTCATCTCGATCGCGGCCAGCTTCCCGGCCTCGCTGTGGGCCATCAAGCAGCAGGGCTCGCTGGCCGACGGCTGGATCGAGTTCGGCACCGTCATCCTCGTCGGCCTGGTCATGGTCGGCCTGGTGGTCTTCGTCGAGCAGGCCCAGCGCCGTATCCCGGTCCAGTACGCGAAGCGCATGATCGGGCGCCGGTCCTACGGCGGTACGTCTACGTACATCCCGCTCAAGGTGAACCAGGCGGGTGTGATCCCTGTCATCTTCGCCTCGTCGCTCCTCTACATCCCGGCACTCGTCGCCCAGTTCGCGGGCGGCAACTCCAGCTGGAAGCTGTGGATCGACGACCACCTGACCAAGGGAAATCACCCGATTTACATCGTCACGTACTTCCTCCTGATCGTTTTCTTCGCGTTCTTCTACGTGGCGATCTCGTTCAACCCCGAGGAAGTCGCGGACAACATGAAGAAGTATGGTGGCTTCATCCCGGGCATCCGGGCTGGCCGACCGACCGCTGAGTACCTTTCGTACGTGCTCAACCGGATCACCTGGCCGGGTTCGCTGTACTTGGGTCTGATCGCTCTCGTACCGACGATGGCGTTGGTTGGTTTCGGGGCAAGCCAGAACTTCCCGTTCGGCGGCACCAGCATCCTCATCATCGTGGGTGTGGGGCTGGAGACGGTGAAGCAGATCGAGAGCCAGCTCCAGCAGCGCAATTACGAAGGGTTCCTCCGCTGATGCGAATCGTCCTCGTCGGGCCGCCCGGGGCTGGCAAGGGAACGCAGGCCGCGTTCCTCGCCCAGAACCTGTCGATCCCGCACATCTCCACGGGCGACCTCTTCCGTGCCAACATCAGCCAGGGCACGGATCTCGGCAAGCAGGCGAAGTCCTACATGGACGCGGGCCAGCTGGTACCGGACGAGGTCACCATCGGGATGGCCAAGGACCGCATGGAACAGCCGGACGCCGTGAACGGCTTCCTGCTCGACGGCTTCCCTCGCAACGTCTCGCAGGCCGAGGCGCTCGACGTCGCCCTCAAGGCCGACGACGTGAAGCTGGACGCGGTCCTGGACCTGGAGGTCCCCGAGGACGAGGTGGTCAAGCGCATCGCCGGCCGCCGCATCTGCCGCAACGAATCGGCGCACGTCTTCCACGTCGTGTACAAGCAGCCCGCGACCGAGGGCGTCTGTGACGTCTGCGGCGGCGAGCTGTACCAGCGCGACGACGACAAGGAAGAGACCGTCCGCAAGCGGCTGGAGGTCTACCACACCCAGACCGAGCCGATCATCGACTACTACCGGGAGCAGGGGCTCGTCGTGACGATCTCCGCCCTCGGCAAGGTCGAGGAGGTCACGGCGCGGGCCATGGTGGCCCTGGGACGCTAGTCCCGTCGCACGTCTGTACGTGGCTGAGGCCGCGGTTCCCCGTCCGGGGGGCCGCGGCCTTAGTGTTGGTGTACGTACACCTCGTACCGGATGACGGAGAGCGCAGGCCCCCATGGTGCAGATCAAGACCCCCGACCAGATTCGCAAGATGCGGGAGGCGGGGCTTGTCGTCGCGGCGATCCACGCCGCGACCCGTGAGGCGGCCGTGCCCGGCGCCACCACCCGGGACCTGGACGAGGTGGCGCGCAAGGTGCTCGACGAGCACGGCGCGAAGTCGAACTTCCTGGGCTACGGCGGGTTCCCCGCCACCATCTGCACCTCGAAGAACGAGGTCGTGGTCCACGGCATCCCGAGCGAGAAGGTCGTCCTGGAGGACGGCGACATCATCTCCATCGACTGCGGCGCGATCGTGGACGGCTGGCACGGCGACGCCGCGTACACCGCGTTCGTCGGTTCCGGTCACGCACCGGAGCTGATCGAGCTGTCCCGGGTGACCGAGGAGTCGATGTGGGCCGGTATCGCGGCCATGAAGGCCGGTAACCGCCTGGTGGACATCTCGCGGGCCATCGAGACGTACATCCGCCGCCAGCCCAAGCCCGGCGGCGGCAAGTACGGCATCGTCGAGGACTACGGCGGCCACGGCATCGGCACCGAGATGCACATGGACCCGCACCTCCTGAACTATGTCGAGCGCCGCCGCGGCAAGGGCCCGAAGCTGGTCCCCGGCTTCTGCCTCGCCATCGAGCCCATGGTCGCCCTGGGCACCCCCCGTACGGCGGTCCTGGAGGACGACTGGACCGTGGTCTCCACGGACGGCACCTGGTCCTCCCACTGGGAGCACTCGGTGGCGGTGACGGAGGAGGGCCCCCTGGTCCTGACGGCACCTGATGGCGGCAAGGCGAAGCTGGCGGAGATGGGGATCACGGCCGCGCCCGATCCGCTGGGGTGAAAAAGGGGCCCGAGTGGCGGGCTTAGTGATCTCTCTGGTAGGGGAGAATCCCTGGATTCGTCTTTCCGGGGGTACTGACGTAGACTGACGCGTCGGCTCTCGTGTATTGGCATGTCTGCATGCGAAGCGGGAGTCGATCAAGGTAGTCGATTCGAAGGGCGAAGCGTGGCCAAGAAGCAAGGTGCCATCGAGATCGAGGGCACTGTCGTCGAGTCTCTTCCGAACGCCATGTTCAAGGTCGAGCTCCAGAACGGCCACCAGGTCCTGGCACACATCAGCGGCAAGATGCGCATGCACTACATCCGTATCCTCCCTGACGACCGGGTCGTGGTGGAGCTGTCTCCGTACGACCTGACGCGTGGCCGGATCGTCTACCGGTACAAGTAGATCTTGCCCGAGTCCCGCTTCCTGCGGGCCGCCGGCAACTGACCCGGAGAACCTCACCCATGAAGGTCAAGCCGAGCGTCAAGAAGATCTGCGACAAGTGCAGGGTGATCCGCCGTCACGGCCGGGTCATGGTGATCTGCGACAACCCGCGCCACAAGCAGCGCCAGGGCTGACGCACGACTGACTGCAGTTCGTTCGCAGAGATTCGCGCGACGCACGCAACACATTGAGTACATACGCAGAGCCCGCCGGCGGTGGATCACTCCACCGTGGCGACACCCTCAGTCGGAGGCTGAGGACCCAGGTAGTACCTGATACGGCGCCTGGGGCCGGTTCTGCTGCAGACCTCCGAATATCAACAGGAGCCATGAATGGCACGCGTTGAAGGCGTTGACCTCCCGCGCGACAAGCGCATCGAGGTCGCCCTCACCTACGTGTTCGGCATCGGGCGTACGCGCGCCCAGCTGACGCTGGACACGGTCGGTATCGACCGCAACATCCGTGTTCGCGACCTGAGCGAGGAAGACCTCGTCAAGATCCGCGAGTACGTGGACCAGAACTTCCAGACCGAGGGTGACCTCCGTCGCGAGATCCAGGCCGACATCCGCCGCAAGGTCGAGATCGGCTGCTACCAGGGTCTGCGCCACCGTCGTGGTCTGCCGGTCCGCGGCCAGCGCACCAGCACGAACGCTCGTACCCGCAAGGGCCCGCGTCGCGCCATCGCCGGCAAGAAGAAGCCGGGCAAGAAGTAGTCCTCAGCGGACGCTTTTCAGCGGTCTTCGCTGTAGGACCGACCACCTCCCGTAGGAGAACGACATGCCCCCCAAGGGACGTCAGGGCGCTGCCAAGAAGGTGCGCCGCAAGGAAAAGAAGAACGTCGCTCACGGCCACGCGCACATCAAGAGCACGTTCAACAACACGATCGTGTCCATCACGGACCCGACCGGCAACGTGATCTCGTGGGCCTCCGCCGGCCACGTCGGCTTCAAGGGTTCGCGCAAGTCGACCCCGTTCGCCGCGCAGATGGCCGCCGAGTCGGCCGCCCGTCGCGCGCAGGAGCACGGCATGCGCAAGGTCGACGTGTTCGTCAAGGGCCCGGGTTCGGGTCGCGAGACCGCCATCCGTTCGCTCCAGGCGACCGGTCTTGAGGTCGGCTCCATCCAGGACGTCACGCCCACCCCGCACAACGGCTGCCGTCCGCCCAAGCGTCGCCGCGTCTGATCTGACGTACGACTGCTTGGTCTGAGGTTTTCGGGCGGTACGGCTCTTTCGGGCCGTGCCGCCCGTACCCTTGATTTATCTCAGGGCATCAAATAGTGGGTGCCCCTGACTGAAGGATCGCAACATGCTGATTGCTCAGCGTCCCTCGTTGACCGAAGAGGTCGTCGACGAGTTCCGCTCCCGGTTCGTCATCGAGCCGCTGGAGCCGGGCTTCGGCTACACCCTCGGCAACTCCCTCCGCCGCACCCTCCTCTCGTCGATCCCCGGCGCTGCTGTCACCAGCATCCGCATCGACGGTGTCCTGCACGAGTTCACCACCGTGCCGGGCGTCAAGGAGGACGTCACCGACCTCATCCTCAACATCAAGCAGCTGGTCGTCTCCTCGGAGCACGACGAGCCGGTCGTGATGTACCTGCGCAAGCAGGGCCCGGGTCTGGTCACCGCCGCCGACATCGCGCCCCCGGCCGGTGTCGAGGTGCACAACCCCGACCTCGTCCTCGCCACGCTCAACGGCAAGGGCAAGCTGGAGATGGAGCTGACCGTCGAGCGCGGTCGCGGTTACGTCTCCGCCGTGCAGAACAAGCAGGTCGGTCAGGAGATCGGGCGCATCCCGGTCGACTCGATCTACTCGCCGGTTCTCAAGGTCACGTACAAGGTCGAGGCCACGCGTGTCGAGCAGCGGACCGACTTCGACAAGCTGATCGTCGACGTCGAGACCAAGCAGGCCATGCGTCCCCGTGACGCCATGGCGTCCGCCGGCAAGACCCTGGTCGAGCTGTTCGGTCTCGCCCGCGAGCTGAACATCGACGCCGAGGGCATCGACATGGGTCCGTCCCCGACGGACGCCGCCCTGGCCGCCGATCTGGCGCTGCCGATCGAGGAGCTCGAGCTCACCGTTCGGTCGTACAACTGCCTCAAGCGCGAGGGCATCCACTCCGTGGGTGAGCTCGTCGCCCGCTCCGAGGCCGACCTGCTCGACATCCGCAACTTCGGTGCGAAGTCGATCGACGAGGTCAAGGCCAAGCTCGCCGGGATGGGTCTGGCGCTGAAGGACTCGCCTCCCGGGTTCGACCCGACCGCCGCCGCCGATGCCTTCGGCGCGGACGACGACGCGGACGCGGGCTTCGTCGAGACCGAGCAGTACTAAGAGCTCGGGACCGGCTGTTTGATTTCGGCTGCCGACCGGCTTCGGCTGGTCGCGCAGTTCCCCGCGCCCCTTACGGGGCGCGGGGTCTCCGACGGGCAAACCCGCCCGCTCGGACACTGACCCCGGTACCTGATACGGCCGGGGCAGACACCAAGGAGAAACACCATGCCGAAGCCCGCCAAGGGTGCCCGTCTGGGCGGCAGCGCCGCGCACGAGAAGCTGCTTCTCGCGAACCTCGCGAAGTCGCTCTTCGAGCACGGCAAGATCACGACGACCGAGGCGAAGGCCCGTCGTCTGCGTCCGTACGCGGAGCGTCTGGTCACCAAGGCGAAGAAGGGCGACCTTCACAACCGCCGTCAGGTGCTCACGGTCATCACGGACAAGAGCGTCGTCCACACGCTCTTCACCGAGATCGCCCCGCGCTACGAGAACCGTCCGGGTGGCTACACCCGCATCACCAAGATCGGTAACCGCCGTGGCGACAACGCGCCCATGGCTGTCATCGAGCTGGTCGAGGCCCTGACGGTCGCGCAGCAGGCCACCGGTGAGGCCGAGGCCGCCACCAAGCGTGCCGCCAAGGACGCCGAGCCGAAGACCGAGGCTCCGGCCGAGGTCGTCGAGGACGCCAAGCCGGCCGACGAGGCCGCCGCTGAGGAGTCCAAGGACGCCTGAGGCCCCGCGCCTCGCGTGTTGAGCGGGTCCGCCCTCCGGGGCGGGCCCGCTTTTCCCGTATCTGACGAGGGATTGTTGTTGTGAGTGATGAAGCAGCGGACGGGTTCGTGCGCGTACGGCTCGACCTGAGTTACGACGGCAGTGACTTCTCCGGGTGGGCCAAGCAGGCCGGCGGGCGGCGGACCGTGCAGGGGGAGATCGAGAGCGCGCTGCGGACCGTGACCCGGTCCGAGCAGACGTACGAGCTGACCGTGGCCGGACGCACCGATGCCGGGGTGCACGCGCGCGGGCAGGTGGCCCACGTCGACCTGCCGGAGAGCGTGTGGGCCGAGCACGAGGAGAAGCTGCTGAAGCGGCTCGCCGGACGGCTGCCCAAGGACGTACGGGTGTGGTCCGTGGCGCCCGCGCCGAGCGGGTTCAACGCGCGGTTCTCCGCCGTGTGGCGGCGGTACGCGTACCGGGTCACCGACCATCCGGGCGGCGTCGACCCGCTGCTGCGCGGGCACGTGCTGTGGCACGACTGGCCGCTCGACGTGGCGGCCATGAACGCCGCCGCGCGGGACCTGCTCGGGGAGCACGACTTCGCCGCGTACTGCAAGCGGCGCGAGGGCGCCACCACCATCCGGACCCTCCAGGAGCTGAGCCTGGTGCGCGGGGACGACGGGATCATCACCGCGACCGTGCGCGCCGACGCCTTCTGCCACAACATGGTGCGCTCGCTGATCGGCGCCCTGCTGTTCGTCGGCGACGGACACCGGCCGCCGGAGTGGCCGGGCAAGGTGCTCGCCGCCGGGGTGCGGGACTCGGCCGTGCACGTGGTGCGGCCGCACGGGCTCACGCTGGAGGAGGTCGGCTACCCGGCCGACGAGCTGCTGGCCGCCCGCAACCGCGAGGCGCGCAACAAGCGGACCCTGCCGGGGGCGGGCTGTTGCTGAACTAACTCGTGTACATCCCAGGCAACTTGGATATGCTTCCGCGATCCGGCCGCGGGGAAACGAATGGGGCGGTCGGGTGACAATGTGGTTGCGCGGGACCTGGGGGGTTTCCGTCGATGGCTTCATTCGGCTCGGTGCGGACGGGGGGACGCCGCGCCGCACCTCGGCACGGAGCTGAGCAGTTCGGGCTGCTGCCGCTGCCGCCCTCGGACAGGGAGAAGTACTCCTATGCCCGGCGGCGGCTGTGGGTCCTGACGATCGGCTCGCTCGTCAGCTTCAGCTGCCTGGTGGTCAGCCAGGTCGAACTGGCCTGGTCCGCACCGCTGTTGTGGGTGTACTCGCCTCTCCTGCTCTTCACCGTCGTCTACTACCTCGTGTCGCTGCGGGTGAACGGCTTCTCCCGGGACTTCGACCTCAAGCGCCACCGCCGTCTGGTGCGCGGCTGGCGGCCCGAGGCCCATCCGTCCGTGGACGTCTTCCTGCCGGTGTGCGGGGAGCCGATCCAGGTGCTCCACAACACCTGGCGGCACGTACGGGCGATGGCCGACCGCTACCCGGGCGCGTGCCTGCCGTTCGTCCTGGACGACGGCGCGTCCCCCGAACTCGCCGCCATGGCACGGGACTTCGGCTTCCGGTACGGGACCCGGGAGAACCGGGGCTGGTTCAAGAAGGCCGGCAATCTGCACTTCGGGTTCGGCCGCTCCGACGGCACGTACATCCTGATCCTGGACGCCGACTTCACCCCGCGCGCCGATCTGCTCCAGGAGCTGCTGCCCTACCTGGAGTCCGACGACCGCGTCGGCATCGTGCAGTCGCCGCAGTACTTCCGGGTGCTCGACTCGCAGAACTGGATCGAGCGCGGCGCGGGTGCCGTGCAGGAGCTGTTCTACCGGTCCGTGCAGGTGTCCCGGCAGGGCAGTGACGGCGCCATCTGCGTGGGCAGTTGTGCCGTGTACCGGCGGACCGCCCTGGAGGCCAACGGCGGCAGCACCCTCATCGAGCACTCCGAGGACGTGCACACGGGATTCGATCTGCGGGGCCTCGGCTGGGGCCTGCGGTACGTGCCGGTCGCCCTGTCCACCGGGGTGTGCCCGGACACCGCCGGCGCCTTCTTCAACCAGCAGTACCGGTGGTGCTCGGGCTCCATGAGCCTGCTGGGCAGCGCCAAGTTCTGGCAGCGGAAGATCAACCTGTCGACCCGGCTCTGCTACCTGTCCGGGTTCCTCTACTACATCCACACGGCGCTGTTCACCTTCGCCGCTCCCGTCGTCCCGCTGATGCTGCTGCTCGTCCTGCCGGGCAAGCTGCTGGTGGAGAACCTGCACCTGGTGCTGCCCAGCATCCTCTACGCCACGATCGTCTTCCCGATGTGGCACCGCACGCCCTACCGCCTGGAGGCCTGGGCCGCCCGCATGATGTACGGCTGGGCGCACGTCTTCGCCATCTGGGACATCCTGCGCAGGAACCGCGTGGGCTGGCGGCCCACCGGCTCCTCCGGCGCGAGGAGCGACAAGACCCGCAGGTTCTGGATCGGCATGTGGGTGTGGAGCGGCGGCACCGCGGTGCTGTGGGTGGGCGCCGCGGTCTGGCGGATGCTCACCATGAACGCCCCCGACTTCGCCCTGATCCTGTCCTCCGGCCTGTTCTACGCCCTCGTCGTGGGCCGGGTCCTCGTGCAGCCCCGAGCGGAGAGTGCCCCGTGACACCGACGCGTACGACCCCCACGGCCCGGCGCGGCGCGGGCCTCGTCCTGGCCGCCGTCCTCGCGCTCGGCGGCTGCTCCCTGGGCGGCAACTCCGGCCACGGGCAGGGCGGTTCGGGCTCGCGCGGCGGTGACGGCGGCCCGTCGGCGCAGGCCGAACAGCGGGCGCCCTACGACGTGACCCCGCTGCTCAAGCCCGCCAAGAAGTACTTCGGCGCGGCCGTCGACGGCGCCCCGAACTCGATGAAGCCCGTCGACGCGTACGCGAAGCTCACCGGCAAGCGGCCCAACCTCGTCGAGTACTACGCGGCCTGGGGCGACGGCTTCGACGCCACCGGGGTGCGCAACGCCTGGCGCGCGGGCGCGCTGACGCTGATGTCCTGGGAGCCGTTCGACGCCACGCTCGCCGACATCGCCGCCGGCGAGCGGGACACGTACCTGACGTCGTACGCGACCGCGGTGAAGAAGCTGAACCTGCCCGTCGTCATCGACTTCGCCGACGAGATGAACGGCCCCTGGGAGAAGTGGGGAACCCGGCACGTCACCCCGCGGCAGTACGTCGCCGCCTGGCGGCACATCCACGACACGTTCGCCGAGGTGGGCGCCACGAACGTGATCTGGGCCTGGTCGCCGAACGTCGTCGACCCGATGCCGGACGTGCGCCTCGCGCCCTACTACCCGGGTGACGCGTACGTGGACTGGGTGGGCCTCGTCGGCTACTTCTCCGGCCCCCGGGCCACGTCGTTCGACGCCGTCTTCGGCCGGACGATCCGCGAGATCAGGCGGTTCAGCGCGAAGCCGCTGCTGCTCCTGGAGACGGCCGCGGACCCGGGACCCCGGCGCAGCGCCGACGTGCGCCACCTGTTCGAGGGCGTCGAGGGCGACGACGACCTCATCGGGTTCGTCTGGTTCAACTACGACAAGCGGGCCGACTGGCGCCTCGAGGCGAGCCCGGCGGGCCTCGAACAGTTCAGGAAGCTCGCCGCCGACGACCGCTTCGGCTTCGACGTCCGGAACCCGCGATGAGCGCTCTGCACGGCTCGCGGCCCGACGACGAGACGTTCGCGCTGCGGACGGTGACGCCACGCGTGCCCGTCCAGCCCGCCGGGCCCGCCGGGCCGACCGAGCCCGAGCCGGTGGGCTACGAGATACCCGAGACGCCCGAGACCGGCTGGGACATGGCCGCCAGCCGCCGCCGCACCTGGGTCAGCCGGGGCGTGCTGCTGCTGATCATGGCGATCCAGGCGGCCCTGTCGCTGCGGCTGTCCAACACCGCGTTCCAGGACGAGGCGCTGTACCTGACCGCCGGGCACGCCGAGCTCGCGCACCTGCTCCACGGCACCCCGCTGCCGAAGGACTACGCCGCCTACTTCTCCGGTTCGCCGCAGCTGTACCCGGTGCTCGCGGCCCTGGTCGACGGGCGGTTCGGGCTGTCCGGGGCGCGCGCGCTGAGCCTCGTCCTCATGCTGGGCACGACGGGCCTGCTGTACACGATCACCCGGCGCCTGTTCAGCGAGCGGGCGGCGCTCGCCGCGGCCGGCCTGTTCGCCGTCATGCAGTCGACGATCGTCATGGGGCACTACGCGACGTACGACGCCATGGCGCTGTTCCTGCTCGCGCTGGCCACCTGGATCGTGGTGCGCACCGACCGGATGCCCGCCGTCGCCGGTCTGCTCGCCGCCCCCGTCGCCGTGCTCGCCGTCGGCGTGAAGTACGCGGCCGCCCTGTACCTGCCGACGATCGTGGTGCTCGCGCTGCTCACGGCGTGGCCGAGGCGCGGCGCCGGATCCGCGGTCCTGCGGGTGGTGCTGCTGGTGCTCGGCACCGGCGGACTGCTCGCCGCGGGCGCGCACGCCACCGATCTGCTCGCCGGTGTGCAGCAGACCACCACCGACCGCGCCCACGGCACCGACAGCGCCCGCTACCTGCTCGAACAGTCCGCTGAGTGGGGTGGCCCGATGTTCCTCACGGCGGTCGGCGGCGCGATCTCGTACGGGTGGCGCGGCCGGCTGAACGAGTCACCGCTCGCCCGCAGGCTCGGCAGCCCCGGCCGGACCCGGCGGGTGCTGCTCGGGCTGCTGCTGTGCGGCACCGCGCTGCTCGCGCCCGCCTATCAGATCCACCTGGCCACCGTGGTCTCGCTGTTCAAGCACATCGGCTTCGGCCTGTTCTTCGCGGCGCCGATGGCGGGCGTCGGCGTGACCCGGCTGATCGGCGCCCACTTCCGCCATCCGCAGCTCGGCATCCTGCTGTGGACCACCACGCTCTGCCTGGGCATCCAGCAGGCGGACTGGCGTTTCGGCCTGTGGCCCGACTCCACGCGGATGATCCGGACGATCGCCCCGCGCGTGGACTCCGCCGGGCACTACCTGAGCTCGACGCCCGAGGTGCCCGCCTACTACCTGCGCGCGAAGACCAGCCACCGGCAGTGGCAGAGCGTCTTCGGCATGGAGTACACGGACAGGAAGGGCAGGTACCACGCCGGGGACGACGCCTACCGGACGGCGGTCCGTGACGGGGCCTTCGACCTGATCGTCCTCGACGGGCTGACCAATCCCCGGGTCGACGACATCGTCGCGGCCGCGGCCGAGGGCAACACCCACTACCGGCTGCTGCGCGAGCTGCCGTTCCGCAACTCCGCCGGCACCGGCCGGTACCGGATCTGGGTCAGGACCTCGGGGTGAGCCCCGGCGGGCTCAGCCCTGCGCGGCGGCCGAGGCCTGGAGCTCGCCGCGCTGCTTGATCTTCTGGAAGGTGTACTCCTGAAGGTCGTCGCCGAGCGCGAACAGGACGCTGTCCTTCTTGGTGGCGTCCGTGCCGTTGGTGCGGCCGCCGTTGGTGAAGTACGCGTAGCGGCCCACCGAGTTCGCGGTCTGGCGGCACACGGTCGTACGGCAGAACGTGGGGACGCCGGAGCCGGGCAGCGACAGGACGCCGCCGTCGAAGTCGTACTGCTCCTTGGCGCTCGTCGCCTGCTTCTTGCTGTCGAAGACCGCGACGCCGATGGTGACCGCCGACCCGCTCCTGTAGTAGGTCGCGCGGATGACCTGGGTGCAGCCGTTCTTCTTCAGGACGCCGGCCAGGCCCTTCTGCGCCGCGGCGGTGCAGTCGGCGGTGCGGCTCGTGGCGCCCTTCGTGTACGTGCGGCCACCGAACGTGAGCGTCTTGCCGGGGTAGAGCGTGTCCGCGGTGAGCGGGGCCGTGTCCTTGGCCGCGCTGTCGATGAAGTCGTTGGGGTTCAGCGGCGGCGGCGCGGACGTCGGCTCGAAGGACGGCTGCGCGGTCTTCTCCTCGCTGGGGATGTCCGCGGTGCTCGGCAGCTGGTCGGCCGGCTTGTTCCCGGCGTTGCTGCTCCTGTTCGCGGAGACGATCCCCCAGGCCACCGCCGACCCCACGGCGAGCGTGGCCACCGTGGCGACGCCGATCAGCAGCCACCTGCGCTTGCGAGCGCGTGATTCCGAGGCCTCGGCGAGCGCCGCCCAGTCCGGAGCGTTTCCGTTGTCATTGGGCCCCCACTGGGGTCCCCCCTGCCCGAAGCTCATGGGGCGCATCTTAAACGTGGTGCGTGAGCGCCGGGAGGCGGAGCGCGTTTTGACCCGTGCGGGGGCCCGCGGGTAGTCTGCCTAGTCGTTATGTGTATTGGTTCGCTCATTCTCATGTGAGACGCCCTTACACGGGTTCCCTGGAGCAGTTACCAGTGGGCGGCATACGGGCGCTGAACCCGGCACTGTCGTCCCCAGCTGCACGATCGCTTCAGTGATGCCATTTTCAGCACCCATCCACTGAAGAAGAAGGCTGCTAAGTGCGTACGTACAGCCCTAAGCCCGGCGATGTGACTCGCCAGTGGCACGTCATCGACGCGCAGGACATCGTCCTGGGACGTCTGGCCACCACTGCCGCGACCCTCCTCCGTGGCAAGCACAAGCCGACCTATGCCCCGCACATGGACATGGGCGACTTCGTCGTCATCATCAACGCCGACAAGGTTCACCTGTCCGGCAACAAGAAGACCCAGAAGATGGCGTACCGCCACTCCGGCTACCCGGGTGGTCTGCGCTCCGTCCGTTACGACGAGCTTCTGGAGAAGAACCCCGAGAAGGCCGTCGAGAAGGCCATCAAGGGCATGCTCCCCAAGAACACGCTCGGCCGTCAGATGATCTCGAAGCTGAAGGTCTACTCGGGCGACCAGCACCCGCACGCTGCCCAGCAGCCGGTGCCGTTCGAGATCACCCAGGTCGCGCAGTAGTACCGGCCACAGCCCCAAAGACAGAAAAGAATCTGAGGAGAACCGTGGCCGAGACCACTGCCGAGACGCCGGTCGAAGAGATCGTCGACGTCGAGAGCTACACCACCGAGTCGGACGCGCCCGTCGAGGGCGAGTACACCTCGGAGTCCAACCCCGCCCGCTTCGGCGACCCGCAGCCGGCCGCCGGCCTGGGCCGTCGCAAGAACGCCATCGCGCGCGTCCGCATCGTGCCGGGCACGGGCAAGTGGAAGGTCAACGGGCGCACGCTCGAGGACTACTTCCCGAACAAGGTCCACCAGCAGGAAGTCAACGAGCCCTTCAAGGTGCTCGAGCTCGACGGCCGCTACGACGTCATCGCCCGCATCGCGGGTGGCGGTGTCTCCGGCCAGGCCGGCGCCCTGCGCCTCGGTGTTGCCCGCGCGCTGAACGAGGCCGACGTGGACAACAACCGCCCGGCGCTCAAGAAGGCCGGTTACCTCAAGCGTGACGACCGTGCGGTCGAGCGCAAGAAGGCCGGTCTCAAGAAGGCCCGCAAGGCCCCGCAGTACAGCAAGCGCTAAAGCTCGCTGCCTGCTTGTTTTTCCCGTTCGCCCCGGCGGCACTTCGCGTGCTGCCGGGGCGTTCGGCTTATGGTCGACTTGTTTTCAGTTCGGAGGACACCAAGTGGGACGACTCTTCGGCACGGACGGTGTGCGCGGCGTGGCCAATGCCGACCTGACCGCCGAGATGGCGCTCGGTCTGTCGGTCGCCGCGGCGCACGTACTCGGTGAGGCCGGTTCGTTCGAGGGGCACCGGCCCGTCGCGGTCGTCGGCCGTGATCCGCGTGCCTCGGGCGAGTTCCTGGAGGCCGCGGTCGTCGCGGGTCTGGCGAGCGCGGGCGTCGACGTCCTGCGCGTCGGCGTGCTGCCCACCCCCGCGGTGGCGTATCTCACCGGTGCGCTGGGCGCCGACCTCGGCGTGATGCTCTCCGCGAGCCACAACGCCATGCCCGACAACGGCATCAAGTTCCTCGCGCGCGGCGGCCACAAGCTGGACGACGCCCTGGAGGACCGCATCGAGACGATCTACCAGGAGCACCGCACCGGCGCTCCCTGGGACCGTCCGACGGGCGCCGGCGTCGGCCGCGTGAAGGCGTACGACGAGGGGCTCGACCAGTACATCGCGCACCTGGTGGGCGTGCTGCCGAACCGGCTCGAAGGGCTGAAGATCGTCCTCGACGAGGCGCACGGCGCGGCCTCGCGGGTCTCGCCCGAGGCGTTCACCCGGGCCGGGGCCGAGATCGTCACCATCGGCGCCGACCCCGACGGGCTCAACATCAACGACGGGTGCGGCTCGACCCACCTGGACCTGCTGAAGGCCGCCGTCGTCGAGCAGGGCGCCGACTTCGGCATCGCGCACGACGGCGACGCCGACCGCTGCCTGGCCGTGGACCACACCGGTTCCGAGGTCGACGGCGACCAGATCATGGCCGTGCTGTCCCTGGCCATGAAGGAGCGGGGCGCGCTGCGGCACGACACCGTTGTCGCGACCGTCATGTCGAACCTCGGTCTGAAGCTCGCCATGGAGCGTGCGGGCATCACGCTCGTCCAGACCGCGGTCGGCGACCGGTACGTCCTGGAGAACATGAAGGAGCACGGGTTTGCGCTGGGCGGTGAGCAGTCCGGGCACGTGATCGTCCTGGACCACGCGACCACCGGTGACGGCACGCTCACCGGGCTGCTGCTGGCCGCGCGGGTCGCGCAGACCGGGCGCTCGCTCCAGGAGCTGGCGGCCGTCATGGAGCGGCTCCCGCAGGTGCTCATCAATGTGCCGGACGTGGACAAGTCGCGGGTCGGGTCGGCGCCGGAGATCGCTGCCGCCGTGGCGGACGCCGAGGGGGAGCTCGGGGCCACCGGGCGGGTGCTGCTGCGGTCTTCCGGGACCGAGCCGCTGGTGCGGGTGATGGTGGAGGCCGCGGACATCGAGCAGGCCCGCGCGGTCGCCGGGCGGCTCGCCGATGTGGTGAAGTCGGCGCTGGGATAGCCCGGTTGTCGGGTGCGGCTTTCGTCGTGGCCGGTCGCGCAGTTCCCCGCGCCCCTGGAGTGAGCTCCGCTCACCTCAGGGGCGCGTTCGCTTCCAGAGCCATTTCTGGATCAAGAGCGTCAGGGTGCCCGCCACCACGATGCCCGCCAGGTTCAGCAGGAGTTGTTGGGTCGAGCCCAGGGCCTGGCGGTACTCGTTGTAGCTGAAGGCCACCGCCGCGTTCGCCGCCGCCGGGACCGTCGTGACCGAGATGGCCACGCCGACCATGGCGCCCGACTTCGCCGAGGTGAGGGAGAGGGTGCCCGCGGCGCCCGCGAGGACCGCCACCACGAACGAGAACCAGTCCGGGTTGAAGATGAAGCTGGTGTTCGGGCGGTCCGCCTCCAGCTGGGCGCGGCTGAACAGGCCGACCGCGTCCATGAAGTAGCTGAAGCCCACCGCCACCACCATCGACACCGCGAAGCCGACGAGCAGCGCGACAAGCGCCCGCAGGGCCAGGCGCGGGGCGCGTCGCACCAGGGCCGTGCACACGCCGGCGACCGGGCCGAAGTCGGGGCCGACGGCCATGGCGCCGACGATCAGGATCGCGTTGTCGAGCACCACACCGCAGGCCGCGATCATGGTGGCGATCAGCATGAAGGCGACGTAGGTGAAGGAGAGCGTGGACTCCTCGTGCGTGGCCTCGGTGAGCTGGTCCCACAGGACGGCGTCCGCGCCTTCGCCCGGCGCGTCGTCCTCCGCCCGGTCGGCGCGCTCGGACAGCGAGAGGTCGATGTTCTCGACGGCGATCGACCCGGACTCGGCGATGCCCAGTTCTCGCAGGTTCGCGAGGAGTTCGTCGCCGGCCTCGCGGGCGACGTCGCACATCACGACATCGCCCGCCGGGTCGCGGGCCACCCCGGGCAGCACCGCGAGATGCGCGGTGCCGACCGTCTTCTCGATCAGGCGCACCACGTCGTCCGTGGTGCCGGCCGGGGTGATCAGGCGCAGATGCAGCATGACGTCTTTCTAACAGCCCCGGCCGCCCTGCCGCCTACAGCTTGCGCAGGCGCAGGCGCTGCACCTTGTGGTCGGGCCCCTTGGTGATGACGAGGCTCGCGCGGCCGCGCGTGGGCGCCACGTTCTCCAGCAGATTGACCCGGTTCACGGTGCGCCAGGTGGAGCGCGCGTAGTCGAGCGCCTCCTCCTCCGAGACCTGCGTGTACTTCTGGAAGTACGAGGACGGGTTCTGGAACGCCGTCGCGCGCAGCTTCTTGAAGCGGTTGAGGTACCAGCGCTGGATGTCCTCCTCGCGCGCGTCCACGTACACGCTGAAGTCGAAGAAGTCGGCGAGGCCGACCCGGGTGCGGCCGTCCTTGCCGGGCAGGGCGGGCTGGAGGACGTTGATGCCCTCGACGATGAGGATGTCCGGGCGGCGCACGACGAGCCGCTCGTCCGGCACGATGTCGTAGATCAGGTGCGAGTAGACGGGCGCCGTCACCTCGTCCTTGCCCGCCTTGATGTCGGCGACGAACCGGGTCAGGGCCCGCCGGTCGTACGACTCGGGGAAGCCCTTCCGCGACATCAGGCCGCGGGCCTCCAGCTCCCTGGTGGGCAGCAGGAAGCCGTCGGTGGTGACGCGCTCGACGCGCGGGTGCTCGGGCCAGCGCGAGAGCAGCGCCTGGAGGAGGCGGGCGACGGTCGACTTGCCGACCGCCACCGAACCCGCGACCCCTATGACGAACGGCGTGCCGGACTGGGAGCCCTTCTTGCCGGTGTCGCCGAGGAAGGTGTTGAGCGCGCTGCGCAGCCCGTCGGTCGCGCCGACGTACAGATTGAGCAGGCGGGAGAGCGGCAGATAGATGTCGCGGACCTCGTCGAGGTCGATCACGTCACCGAGGCCGCGCAGCCGTTCCAGCTCCTCGGCGGTGAGGGGCAGGGGAGTCTTGTCGCGCAGCGCGCTCCACTCGCCGCGGGTGAGGTCGACGTAGGGAGTCGCCTCCGGCCTGTGCCGGTGGGCGCTCCGCAGGTTTTCGGAGACCGGAGAGATCACAGTCCATTGTTACGGCTGTGTGGCGCGGCGTGGGGGTGGGGTGCGTCACGCCGGGTGGCCCCGCACCTCCCCGCCGTCACAGGTCGTGCACACATATGGACCTCGCGTGTGGACGGCGATACGTTCCGAGGACCTGCGCGACAGAGCCGGTCCCGCGGGTCGGGAGGTAAGACGCGATGTCCGTACTCCGGGTGCCCGCGTTCGTCCGTACGTGGGTGGGGGCTGGTCGGGAGGAAGAGGAGTGGTCGGGGCAGGTCCGCAGCGAGCTGGCGGACGACCTGCCCGACGAGGACATAGGCGAGGACCTCGACGACTGCATCGACCTGTACGAGATGGGGAGCAAGCCGCGCTGCGAGGAGGCCGAGTACCTGGGCCTGGTGCAGGACGCGCGGGACCGGATCGCGTGGGGCCGTTGATCGGGGCGGACACGGGCCTACCCTGCGCAGTATGTGCGGAATCGTGGGATACGTAGGTTCACAGCCGGCTCATGACGTGGTGCTGGCCGGGCTCAAGCGCCTCGAGTACCGGGGCTACGACTCGGCGGGGATCGCGGTCCTCGCCGACGGCGCGCTGGCCTCGGTGAAGAAGGCCGGCAAGCTGGCCAATCTGGAGAAGGCCCTGGTCGACCGGCCGCTGCCGGCCGGGTCCACGGGCATCGGGCACACCCGCTGGGCCACCCACGGCGGCCCCACGGACGGCAACGCGCACCCGCACCTGGACAACGCGTCCCGGGTCGCCGTCGTCCACAACGGGATCATCGAGAACTTCGCGGCCCTGCGCGACGAGCTGTCCGAGCGGGGGCACACGCTCGTCTCCGAGACGGACACCGAGGTGGTCGCGCACCTGCTCGGCGAGGAGTTCACGGGGGACCTGGCGGAGGCCATGCGGCGGGTCTGCCGCCGTCTGGAGGGCGCGTTCACGCTGGTCGCGGTGCACGCGGACGCGCCGGACGTGGTGGTGGGCGCGCGCCGGAACTCGCCGCTGGTGGTGGGTGTCGGGGAGGGCGAGGCGTTCCTGGCGTCGGATGTGGCCGCGTTCATCGCGCACACCCGCTCCGCGATCGAGCTGGGGCAGGACCAGGTCGTCGAGCTGCGCCCCGACGCGGTCGTCGTGACGGACTTCGACGGGCGCCCCGCCGACGTGCGCAGCTACCACATCGACTGGGACGCCTCGGCCGCCGAGAAGGGCGGCTACGACTACTTCATGCTCAAGGAGATCGCCGAGCAGCCGAAGGCCGTCGCCGACACGCTGCTGGGCCGGATCGGCGCCGAGGGGCAGCTCACGCTGGACGAGCTGCGCATCCCGGCGCAGGTGCTGCGGATGGTCGACAAGGTCGTCATCGTGGCGTGCGGGACCGCGTTCCACGCCGGTCTGATCGCCAAGTACGCCATCGAGCACTGGACCCGTATCCCGTGCGAGGTGGAGCTGGCGAGCGAGTTCCGCTACCGGGACCCGATCCTCGACGCGCGGTCCCTGGTCATCGCGATCTCGCAGTCCGGGGAGACCATGGACACCCTGATGGCGCTGCGGCACGCGCGCGAGCAGGGGGCGACGGTGCTGGCCATCTGCAACACCAACGGGTCGACGATCCCGCGCGAGTCGGACGCGGTGCTGTACACGCACGCCGGCCCGGAGGTCGCGGTCGCGTCCACGAAGGCGTTCCTGACGCAGCTGGTGGCCTGCTATCTGGTCGCGCTGTACCTGGGCCAGGTGCGGGGCACCAAGTGGGGCGACGAGATCGCCGCCGTCGTACGGGAGCTGGGGCGGATCGGCGAAGAGGTCGAGCGGGTCCTGGAGACCATGGAGCCGGTGCGCGAGCTGGCCCGGTCGCTGGCCGGGCAGGACACCGTGCTCTTCCTCGGGCGGCACGTCGGGTACCCCGTGGCCCTGGAGGGCGCGCTGAAGCTCAAGGAGCTGGCGTACATGCACGCCGAGGGGTTCGCGGCGGGGGAGCTGAAGCACGGGCCGATCGCGTTGATCGAGGACGGGGTGCCGGTGGTCGTCGTGGTGCCGTCGCCGCGCGGGCGCTCGGTGCTGCACGACAAGATCGTCTCCAACATCCAGGAGATCCGGGCGCGCGGGGCGCGGACCATCGTCATCGCGGAGGAGGGCGACGAGGCGGTGGTGCCGTACGCCGATCACCTCGTGCGGGTGCCGGCCACGCCGACGCTGCTGCAGCCGCTGGTGGCCA
This sequence comes from Streptomyces sp. HUAS MG91, assembly GCF_040529335.1. Classification (GTDB taxonomy): domain Bacteria; phylum Actinomycetota; class Actinomycetes; order Streptomycetales; family Streptomycetaceae; genus Streptomyces; species Streptomyces tabacisoli. The sequence goes on from NZ_CP159534.1 coordinate 5,053,771, forward strand.
CGGTCCCGTTGCAGGTGTTCGCGTGCGAGCTGGCGACGGCGCGCGGCAACGAGGTGGACCAGCCGCGGAACCTGGCGAAGTCGGTGACCGTGGAGTGAGCGCGCGACCTTAGGGTGCTCGGCATGAGCATCATCGGGGTCGGGATCGACGTGGCCGAGATCGGGCGGTTCGCGGCGGCGCTGGAGCGTACGCCGGGGATGGCCGCGCGGCTGTTCACGGACGGCGAGCTGTTGCTGCCCAGTGGGGAGCGGCGCGGGGTCGCTTCGCTCGCCGCCCGGTTCGCGGCCAAGGAGGCGGCCGCCAAGGCGTTGGGGGCGCCTCGGGGGCTGCGGTGGGGGGATGCCGAGGTGTATGTCGAGGGGAGTGGGCAGCCGCGGTTGCGGGTGACCGGGACCGTGGCTGCGCGCGCCGCCGAGCTGGGGGTGCGGTCCTTTCATGTCTCGCTCAGCCATGACGCCGGGGTGGCGTCCGCCGTGGTGATCGCCGAAGGCTGACGGCGCCGGTGCCGCGCCCCTGGGTTGTCGTTCGTCTGCGGGCCGGTGGCCGCTTCTCGCGCAGTTCCCCGCGCCCCTGAAAGGCCTGCGGCCTTCAGGGGAAGCTGCGCGCAGCGCATGCTTCAGGGGCGCGGGGAACTGCGCGACCAGCCACGACGAGAGGCGCGCGTGGGGAGCTGCGGGAGTTGCTAGGAGGTGTGGATGTCCCGCCACGCCGCCGGGACGGCGTGCGCCACGTCCTGGGCCGATACCGGCGCCCCGCCCGAGGCGAAGCGGGCGGCGAGGCCGTGGAGGTAGGCGCCCGCCGAGGCGGCGTCCAGCGGATGCAGCCCCGCAGCCAGCAGCGACCCGGTCAGCCCGGAGAGGACATCGCCGCTGCCCGCGGTGGCGAGCCAGGGCGTACCGGTCGGGTTCACCCGGACCGTGGAGCCCGGGGACGTGATCAGGGTCGTCGAGCCCTTCAGGAGGACCGTCGCCGCGTAGCGCTCCGCCAACGCCCGTACGGAGGAGAGCCGCTGTCCCTCCACCTCGTCCCGGGCGACGCCGAGCAGCGCCGCGGCCTCCCCGGCGTGCGGGGTGAGCACGGTGGGGGCGGTGCGGGCGCGCACGGCGCGCACGTCCGCCAGCCGCAGCCCGTCCGCGTCGATCAGCACCGGCACATCGGAGTCGAGGACGTCCAGCAGCCCGTCGGCCTCGTCGCCCAGGCCGGGGCCGATCACCCAGGACTGCACGCGCCCCGCCTTCGCGGGCGGCCCCGCCGACACCAGCGTCTCGGGGAACCGCGCGAGCACCGCGTCCGCCGCCGGGCCCACGTAGCGCACCGCGCCCGCGCCGCCGTGCAGGGCGCCCGCCACCGCCAGGACCGCCGCGCCCGGGTAGCGCGCCGAGCCGGCGACCACGCCGACCACACCGCGCCGGTACTTGTCGCTCTCGCCGGTCGGCTCGGGCAGCAGCGCCGCCACGTCCGCGTGCTGCGGCGCTTCGAGCACGGCTTGCTCTTCGGGGAGTTCCAGGCCGATGTCCACCAGGCGCAGCGCGCCCGCGTACTCGCGCGCCGGGTCGACCAGCAGGCCCGGCTTGTACGCGCCGAAGGTGACGGTCGCCGTCGCCCGGACCGCGTCGCCGTGCACCTCGCCGGTGTCCGCGTCCACGCCGCTCGGCAGGTCCACCGCCACGACGAGTCCCCGGGCGGCCTCCGCCAGCCGGGCCGCGCGGGGGCGCAGCCCGCCCCGGCCGCCGATGCCGACGATGCCGTCCAGGACGAGGTCGGCCCGGGACACCGCCTCCTCGGCGGCGTCCGACTCGGCGTCCAGCAGCGTGCCGCCCGCCGCGCGCAGGGCCGCGAGGCCGCCCGCGTGCGCCCGGTCGGGGGAGAGCAGCAGCGCGGTGACGCCCGCGCCCCGGCGGGCCAGGCGGGCGCCCGCGTACAGCGCGTCGCCGCCGTTGTCACCGGAGCCGACCAGCAGGGCCACCCGGGAGCCGTACACCTTGCCGAGCAGGTCCGCGCAGGCCACGGCCAGGCCCGCGGCGGCGCGCTGCATCAGGGCGCCGTCCGGCAGGCGCGCCATCAGCGCGCGTTCGGCGGACCGGACCGTTTCCACGTCATAGGCAGTGCGCATGTCACCGAGTCTCCCCCAGGAGGTGGGTGCGCAGCAGGTTCGCCGTCTCGGCAGGGTGGGTGGACCAGCCATTGTGGGCGCCGGGAAAGAGCGAAAGGTCCAGGTCCAGTCGGTCGGCCATGAGGGCCGCCGGACGGTGGGGGAGATGCGGGCGGGTGCGGGCGCCGATCGCGAGCGTCAGCCGGTGCCGCACCGCCGCGAGGGCGTCGAGATCGGGGACGTACGCGGCGAAGCTGCGGTACTCGTGCTCCACGGCCAGCGGCGCGTTCGCCGCCAGGCGGACCAGCATGTCCCGGGTGCGGGGCGGCAGGTCGGGCCCCCGCATCCACGTGGCCGGTTCCATCGCCCCGCCGATGCCGCGCAGGAACCGCTCGCCCGCCGCCTCCAGGCCCTCCCGCGCGAACAGCTCGTGCACCTCGTCGAAGAACGCCAGCTGCTCCGCCGCGTCGGGGAGCACGGACCACGACGGCGGCTCGTGCGCGACCGCCCGGCGGACCCGGCCGGGGTGGCGGGCCAGCAGGTCGAGGGCGACGATCGCGCCGCTCGACGCCCCGGCCACGTAAGCGGGTTCGGCGGGTGACACGGCGTCCAGGAGGCGGCGCGCGTCGTCGGCGTGGACCGGTACCCGCTGCTCGGTGTGCGGGCCGTCCAGGGTGCTGCGCGAGTAGCCGCGCGGGTCGTGGGTGAGCACCGTGAAGGTGTCCGCCAGCGCGTCGGCGACCGGGTCGAGGACCGCCGCGTCGCCGCCCGCGCCGGGCAGCAGGAGCAGCAGGGGGCCGGTGCCGCGCAGCTCGTGGTGCAGGGTCGCGCCCGGCACGCGCAGTGTGCTCTGTGTGATCAACTGTCCGCCTCCTCCGGCCAGTTGGAGAGCGCCACGTGCAGCGCCTCCAGGGCGGCGGCCCAGGACCGCTCCACGTCCCGGCGGTGCCGGAAGCCGCCCGCCAGCTCCAGGGCGACGAAACCGTGGAAGGTGCTGCGCAGCAGGCGGACCGCGTCGGTCAGCGCAGGTTCCGTCAGGCCGTAGCCCTGGAGCAGGGCGTAGGGGCCGGTGAGATTGCGGCGCAGGCCCGGGTGGTCGTCGAGCGCCGACGGGCCGAGCTCCAGCTGGGTCGCCGCGTACCGGCCGGGGTGCTCCCGGGCGAAGGCGCGGTAGGCGTGCGCGAAGGCGAACAGCGCGTCGCGTCCGGCGCGGCCCGCCAGCGCGTCCGAGATCCGGTCCGCGAGGTCGAGGCCGGACAGGACCGCGACCCGCGTGCTCAGGTCGGAGAGGCCGCGGACGTGCGCGTACAGGCTCGCGTCCTTCACGCCGAAGCCGCGGGCGAGCGCCGCGATGGTGATGTTCTCGAAGCCGACCGTGTCGGCGAGATCGGCGGCCGCGGCCACCACCCGCTCGCTGGTCAGTCCCGCTCTGGCCATCATCTTCCTGCGGTCCCTTTCCGTGCGCCTAGGGGTCCTAGGTTTTTGCTTACGGTACGTAGGATCGGATAGGCCGATCAACCGCTTTTCGGGTTCCGTGCCGCGCGGCTGACCGGGAAGCGGCGCGGCGCCGGGTTCTTCTCATGCCCATGACCAGCACCTCCGTGCGCGGCGGACTCGCCGCGCTGCTCGCCCTCGCCGTGGCCCTGCCCGCGGGCCAGGCCCTCGCGCACCCCGGACCACCGGTGCCGTACGCGACCGTGACGCCCGCCCCGGCCCCCGAGGCCGGCCTCGTCCCCGGCGTCCGGCCCGCCCCGCACCGGGACTGGCCCCAGGACACCCCCGACCAGACGCTGCCCCCGCACGTCTACACCCCCAGCGCCGAGGAGGACGCGATCGAGCCGCCGCCCGCGCCGCCCGGGGCCGACGCGCTCGTCGAGTACGTGCCGCCGGGCGAGGCGCTGTACCCGGCGGAACCCGGCGGCGCGCCCGGCCCGCTCGCGGCGGCCGCCTGCACCGCGCGGACCGGCCCCTACCAGCGCCAGGTCGAACGCTGGCTGAAGCGCAAGGCCGACGGGAAGCAGTCGCCCGCCGACTGCCGGGCCATCCGCGCCTTCCAGACCCGGCAGGGCATCCGCCCCAACGCCGGTTTCGCCGGCCCCGTCACCTGGGGCCGGATGCGCGCCATCAGCGCCCGCAAGAACCCCAACGCGGCGAAGAAGTGCCCCACGCGCGCGTACCGGCTCGCCTGCGTCGACCTGCCGCGCCAGCTGATGTGGGTCAGCAAGGGCAAGAAGATCGTCTACGGGCCGGTCCCGATCCGCAGCGGACGGGCCGGCAACCGCACCCGCACCGGCTGGCACAAGGTCTACTGGCGGCACAAGAACCACTGGTCGTCGCTGTACAACAGCCCCATGCCGTACAGCCAGTTCTTCAGCGGCGGCCAGGCGTTCCACGGCATCTACGGCAATGTCTACAGCCCGCCCGGCTCGCGCGGGTGCGTCAATCTGCGGGTCTCCGACGCCAAGCGGCTCTGGGGAGTCCTCAAGGGCGGCGACCGGGTCTACGTATGGGGCCGCAAGCCCGGCACCTGACTCTCCGGGGAGTTGTCGCACCCCTCTGAGAGACTGGGCGCACCATGAACGAGAACGTGACTGCCCCGCTTCGCGCCCGCGCCGAGATCGACCTGGCCGCGCTCAAGGCCAATGTGCGGTCCCTGCGCGCGCACGCGCCGGGGGCCGCGTTCATGGCCGTCGTGAAGGCCGACGCGTACGGGCACGGGATGCTCCCGGTGGCCCGCGCCGCCAAGGAGGCCGGTGCCGAGTGGGTCGGCACCGCCACTCCCGAGGAGGCCCTCGCGCTGCGCGCGGCCGGCATCCCGGGCCGGATCATGTGCTGGCTGTGGGTGCCCGGCGGGCCCTGGCGCGAGGGTGTCGAGGCGGACCTCGACATGTCGGTGAGCGGCCTGTGGGCGCTGCGCGAAGTGAGCGCCGCCGCGCGCGAGCTGGGCCGCACCGCCCGCGTCCAGCTCAAGGCCGACACCGGGCTCGGCCGGGGCGGCTGTCTGCGCGCGGACTGGCCCGAGCTGGTGCGCGAGGCGCTCGCCGCGCAGGCCGCGGGCCTGGTCACCGTCACCGGCCTGTGGTCGCACTTCGCCTGCGCCGACGAGCCCGGACACCCCTCGATCGCCGCGCAGTTGACCGAGTTCCGCGAGATGGTCGGCTACGCGGAGGGTGAGGGCGTCACCCCCGAGGTACGGCACATCGCCAACTCGCCGGGCACGCTCACCCTCCCCGAGACCCACTTCGACCTGGTCCGCCCGGGCATCGCCATGTACGGCATCTCGCCCAGCCCCGAGCTGGGCACCCCGGAGGACTTCGGGCTGCGCCCGGTGATGACCCTGAAGGCGTCGCTCGCGCTCGTGAAGCACGCGCCGGGCGGCCTCGGCGTCAGTTACGGGCACCACTACGTCACCCCGGGCCCCACGACCCTCGGCCTGGTGCCGGTCGGCTACGCGGACGGGATCCCGCGGCACGCCTCCGGCACCGGCCCCGTCCTGATCGGCGGCAAGCGGCGCACGGTCGCGGGCCGGGTCGCGATGGACCAGTTCGTCGTCGACCTCGGCGGCGACGAGCCGGCCGCGGGCGACGAGGCGGTGCTGTTCGGCCCCGGCGACGCCGGGGAGCCGACCGCCGAGGACTGGGCGGCGGCATCGGGCACCATCGCGTACGAGATCGTCACGCGCATCGGCTCCCGTGTTCCGCGCGTCTATGTGAACGGGACGTCCGGGGCACCGGACGTGCGGCAGGCCGACCGGGCCCACACTGTGTGAATCACGAACCGATCGGGAAACCCGGGACCACCGGGAAGCACAGCACGGCGGAGCAGCGGCGGGCACAGCGAGGGAGCGGCACGTGAGCGAGACCAGCGCACAGGCCACGGCGGCCGTCACCGAGGCAGCGGCGGCGGCCTCGGGGACCTGGCGGCGGGCCGGCCTCGCGGGCGCCGCGGTGGGGGTGGTCGCCGCGGGCGCCGCCGCCGGAGTCGCCGTGGAGCGGCTCACCGTGGGCCGCGGGATGCGCCGCAAGGCCCGGCTGGCGCTGGACGCGTCGGGGCCCTACGGCTCGCTGCGCGGCCTGCCCGGCAAGGCGTACGCCGCGGACGGCACGGAGCTGTACTACGAGGTCGAGGAGATCGACGAAGCGGCGCCGGAGGGCAGCACCGCCACCGGCACCCGCAGACGGCGCCTGTTCGGCCGCAAGACGCCCGCGCCCGTCACCGTCGTCTTCAGCCACGGCTACTGCCTGAACCAGGACTCCTGGCACTTCCAGCGCGCGGCCCTGCGCGGTGTCGTGCGGTGCGTGTACTGGGACCAGCGCAGCCACGGCCGCTCCGGGCGCGGGGTGGAGCAGACGGAGAGCGGCGCGCCGGTCTCCATCGACACCCTCGGGGGCGACCTCAAGGCCGTCATCGACGCGGCGGCGCCCGAGGGCCCGCTCGTCCTCGTCGGCCACTCCATGGGCGGCATGACCGTGATGGCGCTCGCCGACCAGCACCCGGAGCTGATCCGCGACCGGGTCGTGGGCGCCGCGCTCGTGGGCACGTCGTCGGGCCGCCTCGGCGAGGTGAACTACGGCCTCCCGGTGGCCGGGGTGAACGTGGTGCGGCGGGTCCTGCCGGGCGTCCTCAAGGCCCTCGGGCAGCGCGCCGAGCTGGTCGAGCGGGGGCGCCGGGCCACCGCCGACCTGTTCGCCGGGATCATCAAGCGGTACTCGTTCGCGACCCGGGACGTCGACCCGGCGATCGCCCGGTTCGCCGAGCGGATGATCGAGGGCACGCCGATCGACGTGGTCGCGGAGTTCTATCCGGCGTTCCAGGAGCACGACAAGACGGCCGCGCTGAGCCGCTTCGCCGGGCTGCCCGTCCTGGTCCTCGCGGGGGAGCAGGATCTGGTGACGCCGAGCGGGCACAGCGAGGCGATCGCGGAGCTGCTGCCCGACGCCGAGTTCGTGCTCGTGCCGGACGCCGGACACCTGGTGATGCTGGAGCACCCGGAGGCCGTCACCGACCGGCTGGCCGATCTGCTGGCCCGTACGGGCGTGGTACCGGCAGCCGCTACCGTGGGGATTTATGGAGACACCGGCAGCACCGCACAACCCGGCGGCTGAACCCGCCACCCCCACGGCCCCCGCCGCTCCCGGCACGCCCGTATCCACCGTCACGGTGACGGTCACCTCCCCGGACGCGATGGGGGAGCTGGGCCTCGCCCTGGCGAAACGGCTGCGCCCCGGCGACCTCGTGATGCTCACCGGTGAGCTGGGCGCCGGCAAGACGACCCTGACCCGCGGCCTCGGCGCGGGCCTGGACGTGCGCGGTGCGGTGACCTCGCCGACGTTCGTGATCGCCCGCGTCCACCCGCCGCTCGGCGCGGGCCCGGCGCTGGTGCACGTCGACGCCTACCGGCTCGGCGGCGGTCTCGACGAGATGGAGGACCTGGACCTCGACGTCTCGCTCCCGGACTCCGTGGTCGTCGTGGAGTGGGGCGACGGCAAGGTCGAGGAGCTCTCCGACGACCGGCTGCACGTGCTCATCGACCGGGCCACCGGCGACACCGACGACGAGGTGCGCGTGGTGACGCTGCACGGCATCGGGGCGCGCTGGACCGAGGCGGACCTGGCCTCGCTGGCGGGCTGACCACCTTCTTCCCGTACATCCCGACAGGGCGTCGGCAACATGTTGCGCGACGCCCCGTCGGCGTGTTCACATGGAAGCCGGTCTTGGTTAGGTCTACCTAACCACGATTGCTCAGGCTGCCCCGGGAGGCGTCCATGTCGGCATCGGAACGTGACGTAGAGACCCGCGCGGCACCGCTGCTGCCGCGCGCGGGGCGGGACGTGGCGCGCGGGGTGTCGATGGCGGACCTGCTGGCCTCGTGCGCGGCGGCACGACTGGTCTCGACGCCGCCCGCCCATGCGGGCGCGGCGCCGGTCCCCGCCGAGAAGTCCGGCTAGGGCCGGTCCGTCGGACAGGCCCTAGGGCACCACGACGACGAGCCGCCCGAAGGTGGCGAACTCCCACATCGCGTTGCCGTCGGCCCGCGACTCGCGGATGCCGCCGGTCTGCTTCGTCGGGTCGGGCTCGGGCGTGGAGCCGTCGACGGCGGCGCTGAACCCGATCACCACCCCGTTCGCACTGGCGAACCGCACCACGTGCTCGACCGGCGTCCCGTCCGTGCCCGGGATGGCCCCCGAGCGCGAGTTCACCGTGTACTTGCCGGGCGCCGGGTCGACCGTGCCGGGCGTCACCTCGTACGTGCGCTGCACCTTCCCGCGCGGGCTCACCAGCCAGACGCGGTCCGCGTCCAGCGCGTAGACGACCCGCTCACCCTTGCCGGACTGCTCGGGCAGCGCCTTCGGGTCCGCCTTCTTCTTCGGGGAGGCGGACGCCGACGACGAGGACGAGGAGGCGTCGGAGGGCGACTTGCCGAGGTCGGCCGGCGCGCTGGCCGAGGCCTGATAGGCGAGGAAGCCGACCACGGCGAGCGCGCCCGCGGTCAGCGCGGTCACGAATCCGGTGCTGCTCCGTGCCACCAGGTGCCTGCCTCTCGGTGTTCGACTTCTCCCGGTGACGGTAGCAGCCGGGAGCAGGCGTCCCCCTGGTTGTCGGCGGTCCGGACGTGTCCGCTCTTGTGTGGTCGACAGGCCCTGCCGCCGGTTTCCCGTCTGCGTCGCGGGGTCCGGCACGCGCATCTGCGGCGTTGTCGTCGGTCAACGACGCTCCGCGTCGCCTCCCTCCTCCGCCTTGCAGCTGCACGCACCGGACCCCGCGACGCCCGCCCTGCGGGCGGACGACGGGAAACCGGCGGCAGGGCCTAGGCTGTTCGCGTGCTGTTGCTCGCTGTGGATACCGCCACCCCCGCCGTCACCGTCGCCCTGCACGACGGCTCCTCCGTCGTCGCGGAGTCGAGCCAGGTGGACGCCCGCAGACACGGGGAGCTGCTGCTGCCCGCCGTCGACCGGGTGCTCCAGGAGGCCGGGCTGAAGCTGGACGCCGTCACCGGGATCGTCGTGGGCGTCGGCCCGGGACCGTACACCGGGCTGCGCGTCGGGCTGATGACCGCCGACACCTTCGGGCTCGCGCTCGACGTGCCCGTGCACGGCGTGTGCACGCTGGACGGCCTCGCGTACGAGACCCAGGTGGAGGGCCCCTTCGTCGTCGCCACCGACGCCCGGCGCAAGGAGGTGTACTGGGCGCGCTACGAGAACCCGCGCACCCGCACCACCGACGCCGCCGTCGACCGGCCCGCCGACATCGCGGAGCAGGTCGCGGGGCTGCCCGCCGTCGGCGCGGGCGCGCTGCTCTACCCCGAGGTCTTCCCGGACGCGCACGCCCCCGAGCACGTCAGCGCCGCCGCGCTCGCCGCGCTGGCCGCCGAGAAGCTGGCCGCCGGCGAGGAGCTCCTGGAACCCAGGCCGCTGTACCTGCGCCGGCCCGACGCCCAGGTCCCCAAGAACTACAAGGTGGTCACCCCCCAGTGACCACTGTGGACGTCGACATCCGCGAGATGCGCTGGTGGGACATCGACCCGGTGCTCGCCCTGGAGAAGGCTCTCTTCCCGGACGACGCCTGGTCGCGCGGCATGTTCTGGTCGGAGCTCGCGCACGCGCGCGGGGTCGGCTCGACGCGGCGGTACGTCGTCGCGTACGACGGGGACCGGCTGCTCGGCTACGGCGGGCTCGCCGCCTCCGGGGACCTGGCCGACGTCCAGACCATCGCCGTCGCCCGCGACCAGTGGGGCAGCGGGCTCGGCGCCCGGCTGCTCACCGAGCTGCTGCGGCACGCCACCGCCTTCGAGGTCGCCGAGGTGATGCTCGAGGTGCGCGTCGACAACACCCGGGCGCAGAAGCTCTACGAGCGTTTCGGCTTCGAGCCGATCGGCTTCCGCCGCGGCTACTACCAGCCGGGCAACGTGGACGCCCTCGTGATGCGTCTGACCACCGACACCGTGACCGACACCACCGTGACCGAAGAGAAGAACCATGGCTGACGAACCGCTCGTCCTCGGCATCGAGACCTCCTGCGACGAGACCGGCGTCGGCATCGTCCGCGGCACCACCCTGCTCGCCGACGCCGTCGCCTCCAGCGTCGACGAACACGCCCGCTTCGGCGGCGTCGTCCCCGAGGTCGCCTCCCGCGCGCACCTGGAGGCGATGGTCCCGACGATCCAGCGCGCCCTGAAGGACGCGGGGGTGACCGCGAAGGACCTCGACGGCATCTCCGTCACGGCGGGCCCCGGGCTCGCGGGCGCGCTCCTCGTCGGTGTCTCGGCCGCGAAGGCGTACGCGTACGCGCTCGGCAAGCCGCTCTACGGCGTCAACCACCTCGCCTCGCACATCTGCGTCGACCAGTTGGAGCACGGCAAGCTGCCCGAGCCGACGATGGCGCTGCTGGTCTCCGGCGGCCACTCGTCGCTGCTGCTCTCCACCGACATCACGTCCGACGTGCGGCCGCTCGGCGCGACCATCGACGACGCCGCCGGTGAGGCCTTCGACAAGATCGCGCGTGTGCTGAACCTCGGCTTCCCGGGCGGGCCCGTCATCGACCGGTACGCCAAGGAGGGCGACCCGAACGCGATCGCCTTCCCGCGCGGACTCACCGGCCCGCGCGATCCCGCGTACGACTTCTCCTTCTCGGGTCTCAAGACCTCCGTGGCCCGCTGGATCGAGGCCAAGCGGGCCGCCGGCGAGGACGTGCCGGTGCGGGACGTGTCGGCGTCCTTCCAGGAGGCCGTCGTCGACGTGCTGACCCGCAAGGCCGTCCGCGCCTGCAAGGACGAGGGCGTCGACCACCTGATGATCGGCGGCGGCGTCGCGGCCAACTCGCGGCTGCGCGCCCTCGCCCAGGAGCGCTGCGAGAAGGCCGGGATCCGGCTGCGGGTGCCCCGGCCCAAGCTGTGCACGGACAACGGCGCGATGGTCGCCGCGCTGGGCGCCGAGATGGTGGCCAGGAACCGGGCGGCCTCCTCGTGGGACCTGTCCGCGGACTCGTCGCTGCCCGTCACCGAGACGCACGTACCGGGCCACGACCACGGCCACGACCACGTGCACGAGGTCAGCAAGGAGAACCTCTACTCGTGAGCGTCGCCCTGATGTGGGAGGCCCGGGCGGTCGCCGGACGCGGCGACGAACTCCTCGCCTGGGCCAGGGCGCAGCCCCTGGAGCGCGAGCCGGCGCGCCGCGAGACGCTGCGCGCGCCCCAGGACCGGGTCCTCGTCATCACGTGGTGGGACGCCGCGTACGACGCCGAACTCCCCGAACTGCCCGAGCCGGACGGCGATCTGGTGACGCGTGCCGTGCACCGCTGGCGGTTCGAGACCGCCTGAGCCAGGTCCCACCCTCGGCCCGTTAAGGGCTGTTTCGCGGTGGTGTGTATCCGAGATTTTCTGAGATTTTCCGAAGAGTCGGGGCGAGAGGTTTACCGTTGTAATAATTCGGACTTACGTTCCCTGAGTGACTGAGAAGAAACGGTTCCGTGGGCGTGCGGTGAAGGCCGCCGGTGTCGTCCTCGGCTGCGCCCTCGTGCTCGGCGGCGCCGGTGCCGGCTGGGTGTACTGGCACCTGGACCACAACATCCACAGCGTCGACATCGACAGCGCGCTCGGCGACAACCGCCCGGCCCGCGCCGACCGGGCGGGCCCGTCGCCCTCGCCGTCCGCCTCCGCGTCGCAGGAACCGGTCGAGAAGGGCGTCCTGAACATCCTCGTCCTCGGCTCCGACTCGCGCTCCGGCAAGGAGAACAAGAAGCTCGGCGGCGGTGACAGCGGCGGGGCGCGGTCCGACACCGCGATGGTCCTGCACCTGAACGCCGACCGGTCCGAGGCGACCGTCGTGAGCATCCCGCGCGACACCCTCGTGGAGCGTCCCTCGTGCCCGACGGAGTCCGGCGGGACGACGGCGGTCGCGTACGGCGTCATGTTCAACAGCGCCTACTCGCTGGGCGGTCCGGTCTGCGCGGTGAAGACCGTCGAGACCATGACCGGGGTGCGCATGGACCACTATCTGGAGGTCGACTTCGCGGGCTTCGCGAAGCTCATCGACGCGCTCGGCGGTGTCGACATCACCACGGACGAGGACATCGACGACGACCTCAGCCAGCTCCACCTGACGGCCGGCCCGCACCATCTCGACGGCAGGACCGCCCTGGCCTTCGCCCGGACCCGGCACGGAGTCGGCGACGGCAGCGACCTGGGTCGCATCAAGCTCCAGCAGCAGCTGGTGAAGGCGCTGGCGGACGAGGTCTCCGGCTCCGGGCTGCTCACCAGCCCCACCCGTCTCTACCAGGTCGCCGACGCGGCGACGGGCGCCCTCACCACCGACACCGGCCTCGACTCGCTGAGCAAGCTGTCGGGCCTGGCGCGCAGCCTCCAGGGCCTGTCCGGCGACTCCGTGAAGACCGTGATGATGCCCGTGGTGCCCGCGCCGTCCGACCGCAACCGGGTGGTGGCCGACGAGCCGGAGGCCAAGGAGCTCTGGGAGTCGCTGCGTTAGCCGTCCGCGCGGGCCGGGGCCGGGGCTCCCACCAGCATGGTCGGCGCCCCCGCCACCCGGGTCAGGAACACCGTCGCCGACGCCTTCCCGTAGGGCTTCGGCATGACCTTGCGGCGCAGCTCCTCCGGCTCCACGGCGGACCCGCGCTTCTTCACGGTGAGCACCCCGACCCCGCGCTCGCGCAGCAGTGCTTTCAACTTCTTCACGTTGAACGGGAGTTGGTCGGTGATCTCGTACGTGCTCGCGTACGGCGTCGGGAGCAGGTCGTCCGCGGTCACATAGGCGATGGTCTCGTCGACCAGGCCGCCGCCGACCCGCTCGGCCACCTCGGCGACCAGGTGCGCGCGGATGACGGCGCCGTCGGGCTCGTACAAGTACCGCCCCACGGGCCGCACTTCGGGGTCGGGCAGCCCGCGCCCGGCCAGCGCCCGCGGACCCGGCAGCAGCGTGGCGCGCATCCTCCCGGGCTCGGTGCCGAACCACAGCACGGCCTCCTTCACGTCGCCCCCGTCCGAGATCCACTCGGCGTCGGCCGCGTCCGGGATCGCCTCGTGCGGGATGCCGGGCGCGATCTTCAGCGCCGCCCGGGGCGCCTTCAGCGCGGCGGAGACGGCCCAGGACAGGGGCGGTGAGTAGGCCTCGGGGTCGAAGATGCGGCCCCGGCCGCCCCGGCGCGCGGGGTCCACGAACACGGCGTCGTACGCGGACGTGTCCACCTCCGTGACGTCCGCCTCCCGCACCTCGATCAGCTCGGCGAGCCCCAGCGCCTCGGCGTTGGCCCGGGCGACGGCGCAGGTCAGCGGGTCGCGGTCGACGGCGAGGACGGAGATCCCGGCGCGGGCCAGCGCGATCGCGTCGCCGCCGATGCCGCAGCACAGATCGGCGACGGACCGGACGCCCAGCTCCCGGAAGCTCTCCGCCCGGTACGCGGCCACGCTGGTCCGGGTCGCCTGCTCGACGCCGTTCGCCGTGAAGTACATCCGGGCCGCGTCGTCCGCCCCGAACTTCGCCGCCGCCCGCTGCCGCAGCCGGGCCTGGGCGAGTGCGGCCGAGACGAGGTCGGCCGGGTGCTCGCGGCGCAGCCGAGTGGCGAGCGCGAGTTCCTGGGCCGGGTCGTGGTCGCGCAGCGCGTCGAGCAGGGCGCGGCCCTCGTCGGTGAGCAGGGCGGCGAAGGAGGCGGGGTCGTTCACCCGGCCCATTGTCCGCCAGTCGGTGGACGATCCCGCGCACGGCGGCGGTGTCGGCCCCTGACCAGCGCGTTGAGCTGCAAGGATCCGGCGCCATGCAACTAGTACGACAAAACGAAAAAAGCCGGAGAAGGTGGACGGCGAGACGGCTCTCCGTCGCCGTCCTGGCGGCCTGCGCCCTCGCCTCCGGCTGCGCCGCGGGCGGCGGCGACGCCACGACCGTACGGCCGGCCCCCGGCCAGCAGCCCCTGAAGGCCCCGCCGGCCCGCGCCCTCGACTCGTACGCCACCCGTCTCAAGGCCGAACGCGCCCGCGTCGTCACGGCGGCGAAGCGCTGGGGCCTGGCCGCGCCGCCGCTGGCCGCGCCCGCCCCGCCCGCGCGCAAGCCGCACATCGAGCCGCGCAAGGGCTTCGAGGTCGACGACCAGAAGGAACTCGGCCTGCCCCCGGTCTTCACGACGATCCCCACCAAGAAGAAGATCGTCTTCCTCACGATCGACGACGGCGCCGAGAAGGACCCGGCGTTCGTGCGGATGATGAGCGAGCTGAAGATCCCGTACACCGCCTTCCTCAGCGACTACCTCGCCAAGGAGGACTACGGCTACTTCACGACGATGCAGAGGGCCGGGGTGGGCCTGAACAACCACACGCTCCACCACCCCTACCTGCCGGGCCTGTCCTACGCGGGACAGAAGCGCGAGATCTGCGGCATGCAGGACGTCATCGAGAAGCACTACGGCAAGCGCCCGACCCTCTTCCGCCCGCCCTACGGCAACTACAACCAGGACACCCTGAAGGCCGCCAAGTCCTGCGGGGTGAAGTACGCGCCCATCTGGAACGCCGAGGTCTTCGTGGACCGAATGGACTACCGCGAGTGGGACCGCGACATCCATCCGGGCGACATCATCCTCACGCATTTCCGCGGTCGCGAGGACTGGAAGGGCACGATGCCCGACATGATCCGTACGTTCATGAAGTACGTCACCGGCAAGGGGTACGCGGTGGCACGCCTGGAGGACTACCTGTGACACGTCATGGGGCGGGGGGCGGTGTCCGGCGGCCGGGGGCGCGGGCGGCGATCGTCTGCGCCCTGGCCGCCGCGCTGCTCACCGGGTGCGCGCAGTCCGTCGACCCGATCGAGCGGATGGGCCGGAAGGCGGCGCAGAAGGTCCGCAGGCCCGATCCGCCGCCGGCGGCCGGCGCGCCCGCCCCGGACGTCCACCGCCGCTGGGGGCTGGCCGCCCCGCTGGCCCCGGCGCCCCGGCCGCACCGGGTGCTCGCGGCCCGCGCCCCCGGCACGGTGCCGCCGGTCATCGACCACGTGCCCACCCGCGACAAGGTCGTCTTCCTGACCTTCGACGACGGCGCCGAGCGCGACCCGCGGTTCGTCGACATGGTCCGCGAACTGCGGCTGCCGATCTCGATGTTCCTCGCCGACTCGGCCGCGGCCACGGGCTACGACCACTTCGGACAGCTGCGGCGGCTCGGCGCCCAGGTGGAGAACCACTCGCTGACCCACCCGTTCCTGCCCGGCCGGGGCTACGTCGACCAGCACGCCGAGATCTGCGGCCAGCAGACCCGGCTCAAGTCCCGCTTCGGCGCGGCCCCGCGGCTGTTCCGCCCGCCCTACGGGGACTACGACGCCGACACCCTGCGGGCGGCCGGTGACTGCGGCATCGACGCGATCGTCCTGTGGCGCGCCTCGATGCAGATCAACGACCTGCGTTACGCCGACGGGGACCGGCTGCGCCCCGGCGACATCATCCTGGCCCACTTCCGCGGCCCCGCGGAGCTGAAGGGCACGACCCTGACGGAGATGACCTCGCGGATGCTGCGGCGCGTCCAGGAGCAGGGGTTCACGGTGGCCCGGCTGGAGGACTACGTCTGAATCCGCTGCCAGGCGGCGGCCGCCAGGGTCGCCGCCCACGCGGCGGCGAACAGTTGGACCGACGCGGCCCACGGGCGCCGCAGCCACAGGAACGCGGCTCCGAAGAGCAGCGCCGCCCCCGCGCCGCCGGCCCAGAGCCACACCTCGGTCCGGTCCGGCGGCGCCGACTCCGGGTCCGCGCCGCCGAGCCCCTGAAGCGCCAGGCTGAACACCACGAGAGCCAGATAGGCGGCCTCCAGGAGCAGCACGAGGGCCACCAGGCAGCCACCGGCGAACGTGTCGTCGTCCGGCCGCTCCATGTCACCGGCCTCCGATGAACGGCAGCACCCCGACGAAGGCCACCACGGCCCCCGCGAAGACCTGGATCCCCGCCGTCACCAGCAGGGGGCTGCGCCCGAAGCGGAAGGCGAACGACGACGCGAGGATCAGTCCGGCGAGCAGCAGCGTCCCGAGCGCGACCTGGCCGCGCGAGGCGTGGGCGCCGTAGGACCAGACCGCCACGTTCAGGCAGCCGATCACGTCCACGAACAGGACGAACAGCGCGAGCGCGATATCGCCCGCCAGTGACTTCGGAGTGCGCTGGTGACCGGTCATGCCAGGACTCTCGTACGGAACCCCGGCCTCCATCCGTACGTTCCCCGACCGAGACCGATCCGTGGCCCGCCGGAGGCCTTCGGGGAGGGGGCGGGAGCGGGGCGGAAGGGCGCCGCGCGGAGAGCTCGATTAGCAGTCCGCTTGACCGAGTGCTAATCGCGGTCATAGTCTCGGCTCTGGCACTCCCCGTAGGAGAGTGCCAACAGCGACGGGCAGGTCCGGCACCCGCGACGACGGATCCACCTGGTCGCCACCTCAGACAGTTAACCCCGTGAGATCTCCGAAGGGGGAGGTCGGATCGTGACGACCGCCAGCTCCAAGGTTGCCATCAAGCCGCTCGAGGACCGCATTGTGGTCCAGCCGCTCGACGCCGAGCAGACCACGGCCTCAGGCCTGGTCATTCCGGACACCGCGAAGGAGAAGCCCCAGGAGGGCGCCGTCCTCGCCGTGGGCCCGGGCCGGTTCGAGAACGGCGAGCGCCTGCCGCTCGACGTCAAGGTCGGCGACGTCGTGCTGTACAGCAAGTACGGCGGCACCGAGGTGAAGTACAACGGCGACGAGTACCTCGTCCTCTCGGCCCGCGACGTGCTCGCGATCGTCGAGAAGTAATCCACTTCCGGATTACCGGCTTCACCGAAGCGACATTGCTTCAGCTTTCGATCTGCGCCCCTGGCACCCGCGATGCACATCAGCCGGGGTCGGGGGCGCGGTTCGTTTTCACACCAAGCTTCACCCTAGTTTTCCGAGAGGGCTGAAACGCTCCCATGGCGAAGATCCTGAAGTTCGACGAGGACGCCCGTCGCGCCCTTGAGCGCGGCGTCAACAAGCTTGCCGACACGGTGAAGGTGACGATCGGCCCCCGCGGCCGCAACGTCGTCATCGACAAGAAGTTCGGCGCCCCCACCATCACCAACGACGGTGTCACGATCGCCCGCGAGGTCGAGATCGAGGACCCGTACGAGAACCTCGGCGCCCAGCTGGTGAAGGAGGTGGCGACCAAGACCAACGACATCGCGGGTGACGGCACCACCACCGCCACCGTGCTCGCCCAGGCCCTGGTCCGCGAGGGTCTGCGCAACGTCGCCGCGGGTGCCTCCCCGGCCGCCCTGAAGAAGGGCATCGACGCCGCCGTCAAGGCCGTCTCCGAGGACCTGCTCGCCACCGCGCGCCCGATCGACGAGAAGTCCGACATCGCGGCCGTCGCCGGTCTGTCCGCCCAGGACACCCAGGTCGGCGAGCTGATCGCCGAGGCGATGGACAAGGTCGGCAAGGACGGTGTCATCACCGTCGAGGAGTCCAACACCTTCGGTCTGGAGCTGGACTTCACCGAGGGCATGGCCTTCGACAAGGGCTACCTGTCCCCGTACTTCGTCACCGACCAGGAGCGTATGGAGGCCGTCCTCGACGACCCGTACATCCTGATCCACCAGGGCAAGATCGGTTCGATCCAGGACCTGCTCCCGCTCCTCGAGAAGGTCATCCAGGCCGGCGGCTCCAAGCCCCTGCTGATCATCGCCGAGGACGTCGAGGGCGAGGCCCTGTCGACCCTGGTCGTGAACAAGATCCGCGGCACGTTCAACGCCGTCGCGGTCAAGGCCCCCGGCTTCGGCGACCGCCGCAAGGCGATGCTCCAGGACATGGCCACCCTCACCGGTGCCACCGTCATCGCCGAAGAGGTCGGCCTCAAGCTCGACCAGGCCGGTCTGGACGTGCTCGGCTCCGCGCGCCGCGTGACCATCACCAAGGACGACACCACGATCGTCGACGGTGGCGGCAACAAGGCCGACGTCGAGGGCCGCGTCAACCAGATCAAGGCCGAGATCGAGAACACGGACTCCGACTGGGACCGCGAGAAGCTCCAGGAGCGCCTCGCGAAGCTCGCCGGCGGCGTCTGCGTGATCAAGGTCGGTGCCGCGACCGAGGTCGAGCTCAAGGAGAAGAAGCACCGTCTGGAGGACGCCATCTCCGCGACCCGCGCCGCGGTCGAGGAGGGCATCGTCTCCGGTGGTGGCTCCGCTCTGGTGCACGCCTCCAAGGTCCTCGAGGGCTCGCTCGGCAAGGAGGGCGACGAGGCCACCGGCGTCGCCGTCGTCCGCAACGCCGTCGTCGAGCCGCTCCGCTGGATCGGTGAGAACGCCGGCCAGGAGGGCTACGTCATCGTCTCCAAGGTCAAGGAGATGGAGAAGGGCCAGGGCTACAACGCCGCCACCGGTGAGTACGGTGACCTGGTCAAGGCCGGCGTCATCGACCCGGTCAAGGTGACGCGCTCCGCGCTGGAGAACGCCGCCTCCATCGCCTCGCTGCTCCTGACGACGGAGACCCTCGTCGTCGAGAAGCCGGCCGAGGAAGAGGCCGACGCCGGTCACGGCCACGGCCACGGTCACTCGCACTGACCCGAGCCCCACCTGAGGCCCGCCTCCCGTTTCGGGGGGCGGGCCTCACCCGTTTCCGCCGGCGCGTCTGCCGAGTGCGGGTCGCGTGTGGTTGGCCGCGCAGTTCCCCGCGCCCCTGAGGCGTGCGCTGCGCGCAGCCTCCCCTGAAGGCCGCAGGCCTCTCAGGGGCGCGGGGAACTGCGCGACCAGCCACGACGAGAGCCGCGGACGAACGCGATCTACTGCGGCCCGTACTTCCGCCCCGTCCGCGACGTCACCCCGCCCAACAAAGAACGCGGGGTCACTTTCACCACCCCCATCAACGCCTTGTACCGCGGATCCGGGATCGACAACGACTTGCCCCGGGACAGATCGGTCAGCGCGGCCGACACCAGCTTGTCGGCGTCGAGCCACATCCAGTTCGGGATGTTGTCGGTGCCCATACCGGCCCGCTGATGAAACTCCGTCCGCACGAAACCGGGGCACAACGCCATCAGCCGCACCCCGGTCCCCGCCAGATCCTTCGCGGCGCCCTGCGTGAACTGCACGACCCACGCCTTCGACGCCCCGTACGTGCCGCGCGGCACGAACGCCGCGACCGACGCCACGTTGACCACCCCGCCGCGCCCGCGCTCCCGCATCGCCGAGGCCGCCGCCGACGTCAGCCGCAGCACCGCCTCGCAGTGCACCTTCAGCATGGTCAGCTCGTCGGCCATGGAGACTTCGAGGTAACGGCCCTTGTTGCCGAACCCGGCGTTGTTGACGAGCAGGTCGACCGCGGCCTTGCGGTCCTTCAGCCGCTCCTCGACCGCCGCGATGCCGTCGTCGGTGGCGAGGTCGGCGGTGAGCACCTCGGCCTCGATGCCGTGCCGGTCGTGCAGCTCCGTCGCCTGGTCCTGGAGGCGCTCGGTGTCGCGCGCGACGAGGACCAGATTGTGGCCGTCGGCGGCCAGGCGCCGGGCGAACGCGGCGCCGATGCCCGCGGTGGATCCGGTGATCAGTGCCGTAGTCATGGCCCCAGGTTAGTGACGGCCGGATGGTGCCGGTGATCACCGGCCGGGTCAGGAGCCGTACTTCGCCACGTACTCCCGCGCCGCCCGCAGCTCCTCCGGGTGCAGCGCCTCGCCGGCCGCCAGCATGCTCGGCAGCAGCGAGCGCTCGGTGGTCACCGCGCGGAACGCGAGCTGGACCGTCACGTCGTGGTCCGGGCGGTGCACGATCTCGATCGGGTCCCCGGCGCGGATCTCGCCCGGCTCGATCACCCGCAGATACGCGCCCGCGGCCCCCTCCTGCGTGAACCGCTTGACCCAGCCCTTCTCGCCGAGATGCCCCTGGAACGTCCGGCACGGGATCCGGCTGGACGACACCTCGAGGACCACCTCGGAGCCGATCCGCCAGCGCTCGCCGATCCGCGCGCCCGTGATGTCGAGGCCCTCGGTCGTCAGGTTCTCCCCGAAGGCGCCGCTGGGGATCGGGCGGCCCAGGGTGCGCTCCCAGGCGTCCAGGTCCTCGCGCGCGTACGCGTACACGGCCTGGTCGTCGCCGCCGTGGTGCCGCTTGTCGCACACCGCGTCCCCGGCGAGACCGCTGCCGCCGGTGCCCTTCGGACCCGGCGCGGCCACCCGCACGGGCCCCTCGACCGGCCGCTTGTCGATGCCGGTCACGCCCTCGGCCTGGTCGGTGTACGCCACGGCCTTGCGGTGCCCGAGATTGAGAGACAGGAGCTTCATACCGGCCACGCTACGGGACCCCGGACCAAAGCCGCCACGCAATATTCGGCGCATTCCCCAAGCAGGGCTTATGCTTGAGGAGTGATCGAAGCCCGCCACCTCCGCGTCCTGCGCGCCGTCGCCGCCACCGGCTCCTTCTCGGCGGCCGCCCGGGAGCTGGGCTGCACCCAGCCCGCGGTCAGCCAGCAGATGAAGGCCCTGGAGTCCTCGGCGGGCACCCCGCTGCTGATCCGCACCGGCCGCGAGATGCGCCTGACCCAGGCGGGCGAGGCGCTGGTCCGGCACGCGGCGGGCATCCTCGCCGGGCTAACCGCCGCGGAGGAGGAGGTCGCCGCGATCGCCGGGCTGCGCGCGGGCCGCGTCCGCCTGGTGTCGTTCCCCAGCGGCAGCTCGACCCTGGTGCCGACGGCGCTGGCCGCGCTGCGCGCCGAGCACCCCGGCACCCGGGTCTCCCTGGTCGAGGCCGAGCCGCCGCGCTCGGTGGAGATGCTGCGCGAGGGCGACTGCGACGTCGCGCTCGCCTTCCGGTACGAGGGCGCCCAGGCGGCCGAGGACTGGGACGACCTCGTCGTGCGCCCGCTGCTCGCCGACCGCCTGGTGGGCCTGGTCCCCGAGGGGCACGCGCTGGCCTCCGCCAGTGAGGTCACCATCGACGCGTTCGCGGACGAGCCGTGGATCGCGGGCTGCCCGCGCTGCCGCCGCCAGTTGGTGGAGGTGTGCCGCGGTGCCGGATTCGCGCCCCGCATCGACTTCGCGACGGACGACTATCCGGCCGTGATCGGCCTCGTCGGCGCCGGGCTCGGCGTCGCCGTCCTGCCCGAACTGGCCATCGAATCCGTTCGGCCCAAGGGTGCACGCACAGTGACGGTCGAGCCGCCCGTGCAGCGTGAGATCGTCGCGCTCACCCTGCCCGATCTGGCCCAGGTGCCGGCCGTCGCCGCCACCCTCGACCACCTGGCGCGGGCCGCCGACAAGGCCGCCGCGCGCTGAATCCCGCCGTACCCCGCTGAACGCCGATGTGGGCGCACGGGGTGCGCCCACATCTGGAGAAACGTTCCTTCAGTTGGTGGAAGCGGTGGCCGCCGATGGCGCGCCGCCCGCCGACGACGCGGTCACGAGCCGGTTGCGGGCCCGCCCCATCAGCTCCTCGCGCTCGTCCTCGGTGAGTCCGCCCCACACGCCGTACGGCTCGCGCACCTGTAGCGCGTGAGCAGCGCACTCCGCGCGCACCGGGCACCGCATGCAGACCTCCTTGGCCGAGGTCTCACGGGCGCTGCGGGCCGCGCCGCGCTCCCCCTCGGGGTGGAAGAAGAGAGAGCTGTCGACCCCGCGGCAGGCCGCGAGCAGCTGCCAGTCCCACAGATCTGCGTTCGGTCCGGGAAGGCGGGAGAAATCTGCCATTGGTGTGTCCCCTTGTTGCCGTTGTAGCCGTTGTGACGCGGAACGGTGCCCATGACCGTACATCTACTGTCTAAGGAGATGAAAATATGACTCATTGCGAATCTAGCTACAGACACCAGCAAAAGGGAAGAAATACCGCTAAATGGGGCATAGGTTGTGGTGAAACCTTGAGAGTGCGCCGCGCTGCCCCCGTTGTGTCCGGCCCCTCACGTAGAGTGCCGAACCAGGCCGTCTGACCCGTAACTCTTTCGAGTGACCATCGTTGAGAGTGCTGAGGCGGTTGAAGGAACAAGCTCTCGGGCATCTGTCCGAACGGCTTGCCGAGTGTCGACCGCACAGGTGACGATTCGTACAAAGCCTGGAGGCTCAAGGTGACGCGCATCAGCTGCGGAGGACGGTCATGACATCCGTCCTCGTCTGCGACGACTCCCCGCTTGCCCGAGAGGCGCTGCGCCGCGCGGTCGCGACCGTGCCCGGCGTCGAGCGCGTGACGACCGCGGCCAACGGCGAGGAAGTCCTCCGCCGCTGGGGCGCCGACCGCTCGGACCTGATTCTGATGGACGTACGCATGCCGGGTCTCGGCGGCGTCGAGACAGTGCGACGGCTGCTTTCGGCCGATCCCGGTGCGCGCATCATCATGCTCACCGTCGCCGAGGACCTGGACGGTGTGGCCCTCGCGGTCGCCGCCGGTGCCCGCGGCTATCTGCACAAGGACGCCTCGCGCGCCGAGCTGCGGGCCACGGTGACCCAGGCCCTCGCGGACCCGACGTGGCGGCTCGCCCCGCGCCGGCTGCGCTCGGCCGAGATGGGCGCCGCGCCCACCCTCACCGCGCGTGAGATCCAGGTGCTCGAAGGCATGAGTCACGGC
This sequence comes from Streptomyces sp. HUAS MG91, assembly GCF_040529335.1. Taxonomy (GTDB): domain Bacteria; phylum Actinomycetota; class Actinomycetes; order Streptomycetales; family Streptomycetaceae; genus Streptomyces; species Streptomyces tabacisoli. Next base: position 5,076,387 of record NZ_CP159534.1, read on the forward strand.
CGGTCCAACGCGGAGATCGGGCGCGAGCTCTTCCTCTCCGAGGACACCGTGAAGACGCACGCGCGGCGGCTGTTCAAGAAGCTCGGGGCGTCCGACCGGGCGCACGCGGTGGCGCTCGGGTTCCGTTGGGGCCTCGTGCGGTAGCACTCCGTTCGGGGTTCCGGGTGCGGGCTGCGAATTGCCACGTGATGTTGTCGGCCGGCTGCAGCTTTGTTGTGGCTGGTCGCGCCGTTCCCCGCGCCCCTTGCGGGGTGCGGTACGGGTCGCCGCTCCGCGTTTCGCGCGCGATGCCGCATCCTTGGTGGTGTGGAGTTCCGCGGGGACGACGAATCCGGCGAGCAGGGTCAGCGAGAGGGGAGGGCGCAGGAGATGAGTTCCGGCGCACCTGCCCCGAACGCTTCGGGCGCCTCCGGCGCATCGGTCGATAACGCTTCGGTGCACAACCAGGGACGCGATGCCGCGGACCGCACCTCGGCAGGGCACCATAGGTCGATGCGCGACGACGAGGGAGCGGCCCAGCAAGGGGTCATCGGTACGCTCGTCGGCCGCGCGGTCGACGGCGACGCGCAGGCGACGCACGATCTCCTCGCGCACGTCCACCCCCTCGCCATCCGGTACTGCCGCACCCGGCTGTCCCGGCTGCCGGGCGACGCCCGGCACTTCGTCGAGGACCTCGCCCAGGAGGTCTGTGTCGCGGTCCTGCTCGCGCTGCCGCGCTACAAGGACACGGGCCGGCCTTTCGAGGCCTTCGTCTTCGCCATCGCCGCCCACAAGGTCGCCGACCTGCAGCGCGCGGCGATGCGCGGCCCCGGCTCGACGGCCGTGCCGTCCGACGAGATGCCGGAGCGGCCCGACGACTCCCTCGGCCCGGAGGAGCGCGCGCTGCTCAGCAGCGACGCCGAATGGGCCAAGAAACTCCTCGCGAACCTCCCGGAGAACCAGCGGGAGCTGCTGCTCCTGCGCATCGCCGTCGGCCTCACCGCCGAGGAGACCGGGCAGATGTTGGGGATGTCACCCGGAGCCGTGCGCGTCGCGCAGCACCGGGCGCTCAGCCGCCTGCGCGCGCTCGCCGAGCAGTAGCACACGACCCCGGTCGCGTACGTGTGAACGTACAAAGAAGGCCGATGATCTTGCTCGTGGAATGAGACACGCCCGCAGGCCGTTAGCATGGACACCCGCACCGATCAAGGCCATTTGGAGAAGGTGTCATGACTGCGAACGTCGACGGCGTGCCCGGTAAATTCGCGACTCTCGGGCTGACCTACGACGACGTGCTGCTGCTGCCCGGCGCGTCGGAGGTCCTCCCGAACGCGGTCGACACCTCGTCCCGCATCTCGCGCAACGTCCGGGTGAACATCCCGCTGCTCTCCGCCGCGATGGACAAGGTCACCGAGGCCCGCATGGCCATCGCCATGGCCCGCCAGGGCGGCGTCGGCGTGCTGCACCGCAACCTCTCGGTCGAGGACCAGGTCAACCAGGTCGACCTCGTGAAGCGCTCCGAGTCCGGCATGGTCACCGACCCGATCACCGTGCACCCCGACGCGACGCTGGCCGAGGCCGACGCGCTGTGCGCCAAGTTCCGCATCTCCGGTGTCCCGGTGACCGACCCGGCGGGCAAGCTGCTCGGCATCGTCACCAACCGCGACATGGCGTTCGAGAACGACCGCAGCCGTCAGGTCCGCGAGGTCATGACGCCGATGCCGCTGGTCACCGGCAAGGTCGGCATCTCCGGCGTCGACGCCATGGAGCTGCTGCGCCGCCACAAGATCGAGAAGCTGCCGCTGGTCGACGACGCGGGTGTGCTCAAGGGCCTCATCACCGTCAAGGACTTCAAGAAGGCCGAGCAGTACCCGAACGCCGCGAAGGACGCCGAGGGCCGGCTGCTCGTCGGCGCCGCCGTGGGCGCGAGCCCCGAGGCGCTGGAGCGGGCGCAGGCGCTGGCCGCCGCCGGTGCCGACTTCCTCATCGTCGACACCTCGCACGGCCACAACAGCAACGCACTGAGCTGGATGTCGAAGATCAAGTCCGCGGTGGACGTCGACGTGATCGGTGGCAACGTGGCGACGCGTGACGGCGCCCAGGCGCTCATCGACGCCGGTGTCGACGGCGTCAAGGTCGGTGTCGGCCCGGGCTCCATCTGCACCACCCGCGTCGTCGCCGGCATCGGCGTCCCTCAGGTCACCGCGATCTACGAGGCCGCTGTCGCGGCCCGCGCGGCCGGCGTCCCGGTCATCGGCGACGGCGGCCTCCAGTACTCCGGCGACATCGGCAAGGCGCTGGCCGCCGGCGCCGACACGGTGATGCTCGGCTCGCTGCTCGCGGGCTGCGAGGAGTCGCCGGGCGAGCTGATGTTCATCAACGGCAAGCAGTTCAAGTCGTACCGCGGCATGGGCTCGCTGGGCGCCATGCAGTCCCGCGGCCAGGGCCGGTCCTACTCCAAGGACCGCTACTTCCAGGCCGAGGTCGCCTCCGACGACAAGCTCGTGCCCGAGGGCATCGAGGGCCAGGTGCCCTACCGCGGCCCGCTGGCGAACGTGCTGCACCAGCTCGTCGGCGGTCTGCGCCAGACCATGGGCTACGTCGGCGCCGCCACCATCGACGAGATGGAGTCCAAGGGCCGCTTCGTGCGCATCACCTCCGCGGGCCTCAAGGAGAGCCACCCGCACGACATCCAGATGACGGTCGAGGCACCGAACTACAGCCGCAAGTAATCGCAGGTCATCGCAGGAGGGGCCGCCCCGGGATCACCAGGGCGGCCCCTCTCACGCGTGTCGGGGATACTGGACACGCAGACCAAGAGGGAAAGGCCCCACATCGTGACTGAGATCGAGATCGGGCGCGGCAAGCGCGGCCGCCGTGCGTACGCGTTCGACGACATCGCCGTCGTGCCGAGCCGGCGCACCCGCGACCCGAAGGAGGTCTCGATCGCCTGGCAGATCGACGCCTACCGCTTCGAGCTGCCGTTCCTGGCAGCGCCCATGGACTCCGTCGTCTCCCCGGCGACCGCGATCCGCATCGGTGAGCTGGGCGGCCTCGGCGTGCTCAACCTCGAAGGCCTGTGGACCCGGTACGAGGACCCGCAGCCGCTGCTCGACGAGATCGCCGAGCTCCAGCCGGAGGCCGCCACGGCCCGTCTCCAGGAGATCTACTCGGCGCCGATCCAGGCCGACCTGATCAAGCAGCGCATCAAGGAGGTGCGCGACTCCGGCGTCGTCACCGCCGCCGCGCTCTCCCCGCAGCGCACCGCCGAGTTCTCCAAGGCCGTGGTGGACGCGGGCGTCGACATCTTCGTCATCCGCGGCACGACCGTCTCCGCCGAGCACGTGTCGGGCGCCGCCGAGCCGCTGAACCTGAAGCAGTTCATCTACGAGCTGGACGTCCCGGTGATCGTCGGCGGCTGCGCCACGTACACCGCCGCGCTGCACCTGATGCGGACCGGCGCCGCCGGTGTGCTGGTCGGCTTCGGCGGCGGCGCCGCCCACACGACGCGCAACGTGCTGGGCATCCAGGTCCCGATGGCGACCGCCGTCGCCGATGTCGCCGCCGCCCGCCGCGACTACATGGACGAGTCCGGCGGCCGGTACGTGCACGTCATCGCCGACGGCGGCGTCGGCTGGTCCGGCGACCTGCCGAAGGCCATCGCCTGCGGCGCCGACTCCGTGATGATGGGCTCGCCGCTGGCCCGCGCCACGGACGCGCCCGGCCGCGGCCACCACTGGGGCATGGAGGCCGTCCACGAGGACGTGCCGCGCGGCAAGAAGGTCGACCTCGGCACGGTCGGCACCACCGAGGAGATCCTCACCGGTCCCTCGCACATCCCCGACGGGTCGATGAACTTCTTCGGCGCGCTCAAGCGGGCCATGGCGACCACCGGCTACAGCGAGCTCAAGGAGTTCCAGCGGGTCGAGGTCACGGTCGCGGACTCGCAGCACCGCCGCTGACACCCCGTACGCAGAAAGGGCCGGGCCCCGCCGTTCAACGGCGGGGCCCGGCCCTTTCTGCCTGCGGTGGTACGTGCGTCAGAGCGCGGCCTTCTTGGCGGAGCCGAACGCGGCGAAGGCGCCGATGGCCATGAAGACGTACTCCTTGACGTCCGCGTTCTCCTTCCACGCGTCGTTGATGAAGCCGAAGTGGTCGGTGAGGGCCGTGAAGAAGGAGACGTGCGCGGCCTCGCCGACGTACATCGCGACCCCGGTGATCTGCCCCAGGTACACGGCGGCGAGCGAGATCACCGCGCTGAGGATCGGCAGCACCGCGTTGCGCCCGCCGACCTTGCCCACGACGAGCCCGACGACGAAGCCGACGCCGATGGCCGCGTAGCCGATCTCGTGGTCGGTGGCCTTCATGATGGCGCCGTACGCCCAGGCCAGGATCAGGGCCACGACCACACCGGCGACGATCCCGAGCGCCGGGTTGCCGCCGCGGGCCGGGACCGGCTGCGGGGGCGGGAAGCCGCCGGGCGCCGGCTGCTGCTGCGGGAACGGCGCGTACTGCTGCTGCGGCTGGCCCGGCTGCTGCTGCGGGTAGCCGTAACCCGGCTGCGGCGGGGCCGCGGCGGGCTTGTCCTGCGCGTACGGATTGCCGTCCTGGGGCTGTGGCTGAGGTGGCTGCGGCGGCTGGGTCATGCGGTCCCCCCGAAGTGTGAACGTGGGCACGTGTGTGCCCAGAGAGGCCGCAGAGTAGCAGTCAGAGCCGGTGGGCCGCCCCTGCCGGTGTGGCACCCCTGGTGTCCAGGAGCAGCTGGGCCTTCACCGCGAGGCCCTGGAGGTCGTACGTGCGGTGGTGCTGGAGCAGGATCGTCAGGTCGGCGTCGGCCGCGGCCTCGTAGAGGGAGTCCGCGCGCGGGACCGGGCGGTCCAGGACGTTCCAGGACGGGATGTAGGGGTCGTGGTAGCTGACGGCCGCGCCGAGCTGCATCAGGCGGGTCGCGATCTCGTCGGCGGGGGTGCCCTGCTGGTCGGGGAGGTCGGGCTTGTAGGTGACGCCGAGGAGGAGGACGCGGGCGCCGCGGGCCGACTTGCCGTGCTCGTTGAGGAGGGTGGCGGCGCGCTGGACCACGTAGGACGGCATGTGGTGGTTGACCTGGCGGGCCAGTTCGACCAGGCGCAGCGGGCGCGTGGGCAGGTGGGGCGAGGTCAGGTCCTGGGCGAGCGCGTGGCCGCCGACGCCGGGGCCGGGGCGGAAGGCCTGGAAGCCGAAGGGCTTGGTCTCCGCGCAGCGGATGACGTCCCAGAGGTCGACGCCGAGGTCGTGGCAGAGCACCGCCATCTCGTTGACCAGGGCGATGTTGACGTGGCGGTAGTTGGTCTCCAGGAGGTGGACCGTCTCCGCCTCGCGCAGCCCGCGCGCGCGGACCACCTTGTCGGTGAGGCGGCCGTAGAAGGTGGCCGCCGACTCCGTGCAGGCCGGGGTGAGGCCGCCGATGACCCTGGGGGTGGCGGAGTAGGGGTGGGTGCGCAGGCCGGCGTCGATCCGGCCCGGGGCGTGGGCCAGGTGGAAGTCGCGGCCCGCGCGCAGCCCGGAGCCCTCTTCGAGCAGCGGCAGCAGGGCCGTCTCCGTGGTGCCGGGCGGCACCGGCGACTCGACGATCACCGTGGTGTGCGGGCGCAGATGGGCGGCCAGGGTGCGCGTCGCCTCGATCACCGGGGCGAGGGAGGGGCTGCCGTCGGCGCCGGGCGGGGTCGGGGCGCAGATCACCGCGGTGCGGACGCGGGCCAGTTCGGCGGGGTTCGCGGTCGGGCGGAAGCCCGCGGCGAGCATCCGGCGGACGTCGGCGGCGGTCAGGGCCGCGGCGTCGCCGTCGCAGGGGAGCCGGCCGGCGGCCAGGTCCCGGGCGCGGGCGGGGTCGTGGCCGACGGTCGCGATCCTGGCGGCGACGGCGGCCTGGGCGAGCGGCAGGCCGAGGTGGCCGAGGCCGACGACGGCGAGGTCAGCGGGCATGGCGGTGGCCGTCCTTCCCGGGAGGCGGACCGGCGTTAGCCGGAGCGGGACGTGGACGCAAGCCCTGTGGACAGAACGGGCGAGCGCACAGTCAGACTAGGAGTAAATATGACCGATATGCCTCATTGGGCCGCCATGAGTTGGGGCATGTCGCCGTCGCCGCCGAAGGTTGTCCACAGGCGGAGGTCTGCTGGTGGCCGTAATCGGGCAGGAGGGTCAGAATCGGGAACGGGCCGGTATCTCCCGGGACCACCCGGCACCAGCCGGTGAGGCCGGCGGCGACGACAGCGGGAGGCAGCAGTGAAGGCAGCGACACTGGGACCCGAGCAGCGTGCGCAGGCTCTGGCGGCGATGGCCGAGCGGGAGCTGGACATCCTCGTGGTGGGCGCGGGCGTGGTCGGCGCGGGCACCGCGCTGGACGCCGTCACCCGCGGCCTGTCCACCGGGCTCGTCGAGGCCAGGGACTGGGCGTCCGGCACGTCGAGCCGGTCCAGCAAGCTGATCCACGGCGGGCTGAGGTATCTGGAGATGCTGGACTTCGCGCTCGTCCGGGAGGCGCTGAAGGAGCGCGGCCTGCTCCTGGAGCGGCTGGCGCCGCACCTCGTGAAGCCGGTGCCGTTCCTCTATCCGCTCCAGCACAAGGGCTGGGAGCGGCTGTACGCCGGATCGGGCGTCGCCCTGTACGACGCGATGTCCATGGCGCGCGGCCACGGGCGCGGGCTGCCCATGCACCGGCACCTGACCCGCAAGCACGCGCTGCGGGTGGCGCCGGCCCTGAAGAAGGACGCCCTGACCGGCGCGTTGCAGTACTACGACGCGCAGATGGACGACGCCCGCTACGTCGCCACGCTGGTGCGCACCGCCGCCATGTACGGCGCGCAGGTCGCGAACCGGGCCCGCGTCACCGGCTTCCTGCGCGAGGGCGAGCGGGTCGTCGGGGCCCGGGTGCAGGACGTGGAAGGGGGCGGCGAGTACGAGATCCGCGCCCGCCAGGTCGTCAACGCCACGGGCGTGTGGACCGACGACACCCAGGCCCTGGTCGGGGAGCGCGGGCAGTTCCACGTACGGGCGTCGAAGGGCATCCACCTCGTCGTGCCGAAGGACCGGATCAACTCGACGACCGGGCTGATCCTGCGCACCGAGAAGAGCGTGCTCTTCGTGATCCCCTGGGGCCGGCACTGGATCATCGGCACCACCGACACCGACTGGGACCTCGACAAGGCCCACCCGGCGGCGTCCAGCGCCGACATCGACTATCTGCTGGAGCACGTGAACTCGGTGCTGGGCGTGCCGCTCACGCGCGACGACGTGCAGGGCGTGTACGCCGGGCTGCGCCCGCTGCTCGCGGGGGAGTCCGACGCCACCAGCAAGCTGTCCCGCGAGCACACCGTGGCACACCCCGTGCCCGGGCTCGTCGTCGTCGCGGGCGGCAAGTACACGACGTACCGGGTGATGGCCAAGGACGCGGTCGACGAGGCGGTGCACGCGCTGGACCAGCGGGTCGCCGAGTGCGTCACCGAGGACGTCCCGCTGATCGGGGCCGAGGGCTACCGGGCGCTGTGGAACGCGCGGGCGAGGATCGCCGCCCGGACCGGGCTGCACGTGGTGCGCGTCGAGCACCTGCTCAACCGGTACGGGGCGCTCGCCGAGGAAGTGCTCGACCTGATCGCGCAGGACCCCGGGCTCGCCGCGCCGCTGGGCGGGGCCGACGACTACCTGCGCGCCGAGGTCGTCTACGCCGCCTCGCACGAGGGCGCCCGGCACCTCGACGACGTGCTGACCCGGCGGACCCGGATCTCCATCGAGACCTTCGACCGGGGGACCCGCTCCGCGCGGGAGGCCGCCGAGCTGATGGCACCGGTGCTCGGCTGGGACAAGGACCAGGTGGAGCGGGAGGTCGAGCACTACGAGAAGCGGGTGCAGGCCGAGCGCGAGTCGCAGTTGCAGCCCGACGACCTCACCGCCGACGCGGCGCGGCTGGGCGCGCCGGACATCGTGCCGCTGTCGTAGCCGTCGCCACCGGCCGCGCCCGGTGCGGGGTGCGGCCGTAACGGCCCTGGGGGGATGCGGTGTTGACCACCCCCGGGCCTTGCCCTGGCCGACATGCGAGGGAAGAGTGGCCTGAACCGGGGCGACGAACTGCGGTGGGCTGGCCGGATACCGGCACAGAAGGGGCGTGGCCACGGGTATGGCCGGGAGTGTCCGGAGTGCGCGTGTGACGGTCCGTCCGGTCCTGCCGCCGTGCGGGCGGGACGGTTTTGAGCAGGTGGTGCGAGGGGTGACCCTGGGCGTCAAGTGGTCCTGGTGTGAGGGACAATGAAGGTTCTGTCAGGGCGGGTTGCAGAGGGGACGCATGTCGGACGCGGAGCGGGCGGGCGAGGCCCGCCAGGACAAGAGCACTCGTCAGGACTCTTCCGTGTCGGACGGGGTCGGGACCGGTGCCGAGTCCTCAGCGGGCGCCGAGGCCGAGGGTGCGTCGCGGGGCGCGGAGGGCCGACTGCTCGCCGGACGCTACCGTCTGGGCGCGGTGCTCGGCCGCGGCGGCATGGGCACGGTGTGGCGCGCCAAGGACGAGACGCTGGGGCGCACGGTCGCGGTCAAGGAACTGCGCTTCCCGTCGAGCATCGACGACGAGGAGAAGCGCCGCCTCGTCACGCGCACGCTGCGTGAGGCGAAGGCGATCGCCCGCATCCGCAACAACGGCGCGGTGACGGTCTTCGACGTCGTCGACGAGGACGACCGGCCCTGGATCGTGATGGAGCTGGTCGAGGGCAAGTCCCTCGCGGAGGCCGTGCGCGAGGACGGTCTCCTGGAGCCGAAGCGGGCGGCCGAGGTCGGCCTCGCCATCCTCGACGTACTGCGCTCCGCCCACCGCGAGGGCATCCTGCACCGCGACGTGAAGCCGTCGAACGTGCTGATCGCCGAGGACGGCCGGGTCGTGCTCACCGACTTCGGCATCGCGCAGGTCGAGGGCGACCCGTCGATCACGTCCACCGGGATGCTCGTCGGCGCTCCCTCGTACATTTCTCCGGAGCGCGCCCGCGGCCACAAGCCGGGGCCCGCCGCCGACCTGTGGTCCCTCGGCGGTCTGCTCTACGCCTGCGTCGAGGGCGTGCCCCCGTACGACAAGGGGTCGGCGATCGCGACGCTGACCGCCGTGATGACCGAGCCGGTCGACCCGCCGGCCAACGCGGGACCGCTGGCGCCGGTGATCTACGGACTGCTCGCCAAGGACCCCGCGCAGCGGCTCGACGACGCGGGCGCCCGGGCGCTGCTCAACGACGTCATCCACGCGCCGGAGCCGAAGGCCGCGCCCGCGCCGGAGCCGGTCGAGGCGACCAAGGTCGTGCCGCTGCCGCCGCTGCCCGACGAGGACAAGAAGCGCCCGGGGAAGGCGGGTTCGGCCGCCGCCGGCGTCGCCGCCAAGGGCGAGGAGGCCGCCGAGCGGCTGCGCGGCGCGCTGAGCTCGGTGCGCAGGGCCGCCGCCACGGCCGTCGCGGAGCGTTCCGCGGGATCGTCCCCGGCCGCCCCCGCGAGGAAGGCCGCGATCACGGACGTCGTGCCGCGCCGCACCCTGGTGATCGCCGCGGTCGTCGCCGCGCTCGTCGTGGTCGGCACCGTGCTCGCCTTCGCGCTGGGCGGGGGCGACGACGGGAGCGGCAAGGCCGGCGGTGACAAGACCTCGCCCTCCGCCGGGGCCACCGCGGGCGACGACGCCAAGGGCGGTAAGGACGACAAGGGCGACAAGGACGACAAGAGCGGCAAGGGCGACGACAAGGACGGCAAGGGCGCGGGCGGCGACCCGAGTTCGTCCGCGTCGCAGAGCGCGGACGACTCGTCCTCGCCCGGCGAGGGCTCCTCGTCCGGCAAGGGCTCCGGGTCGGCCGCCGAGGCCACGTACAAGCACAGCCAGGGCTTCAAAATAGGTCTGCCCAAGGGCTGGAAGTACGTCTCCACCAGCGCGGCCGGTGCCCGCTTCACCGGCCCCCAGGGCCAGAAGCTGCTGGTCGGCTGGACCACCACGCCGAAGTCCGACCCGGTCGCGGACTGGCAGAACCAGGAGCGGTACATGCGCCGCTCGGCCTACCACCGCATACGCATAGCCGCGGTGGACTACCGGGGCTGGAACACGGCCGACTGGGAGTTCACCTACACCGACGGGGGCACCAAGTACCGATCCGTGGACCGCGGATTCGTGGTGAACGGCTCGCTGGGGTACGGGCTGATGTACACCGCGAAGGGCGACGACTGGGGCAGTGCGCTGCGCAAGTCCACCTGGAAGACCTTTACACAGACGTTCACACCCAAGTCGTGATCTTCACGCAAGTCCTGAACACTCTCCCTCGACGCCGTTCGGCACGTATCGTGAGTGCTTGCGAACCGTACGCAGCCGTATGCGGGCGCATCAGTACGGGTAACGGGTCGCAAAGCGAACGGATTTGACCGGCGGGCGGAGCGGGAGGCGTCGTGGACGAGTACGCGGGACGGGTGCTCGCCGACCGGTACCGCCTGCCGCTGCCGGTCGCCGACGACTACGACGCCTATGACACGACGCGGTCGTGGGCGGCCCGCGCCTTCGACACCTACAGCGGGCAGGAAGTCCTCGTCCGGCAGGTGCCGTTGCCCGAGGTCGTCGAGGCCGAGGTGCTCGACGCGGACGGGCTGCCGGAGGGGTTCAGGCCCGGCGCTCCGCCGGTCCGCTCCTCCACGGAGCCGTCCGTCTCCCGCGCCATGGAGGCCGCGCAGGCCGCCGCGCAGATACCCGACCACCCCCGGCTCGACCAGGTCTTCGACGTGTTCGCCGAGGGCGGGTCGCTGTGGGTCGTGAGCGAGGTGGTGGCGGCCCGGCCGCTCGCCGCGCTGCTCGCCCAGGGGCCGCTGAGCCCCTACCGCGCCGCCGAGATCGCCGCCGACGTCCTGACCGCCTTACGGGCGCTGCACGCGCACGGCTGGGTGCACCGGAACATCACGGCGCGGACCGTGCTCGTCTGCGACGACGGCCGGGTGGTGCTCACCGGGCTCGCGGCCGGCGCCGCCGAGGAGGCCCTGTGCGGGTACGACCCGCGCCCCGCCCCGGAGCCCGAGGCGGACCCCGAGCCCGCACCCGCGCCGACGCCCGAGCGTCCCGCGCTCTCCAAGCCGCCCGCGCCCGCACCCGCGCCCGCCATCGAGGCCGGCGACTTCCGGGCCGCCCGCGCCGGGGCGATCGCCGCGTACCGGGCGGGCGCCCGGGCCGCCGCGGGGCAGATCACCGGCCAGCCCGCAGGACAGCCCGCGGCACAGCCCCCCGGACAGTCCGCGGGGCAGCTCGACGACCCCTACGGCGTACGGGACTCCTGGCACGGCGCCACCCGGCGGCCCGCGGCCGGGCCCGCCTCGCCAGAGCCCGCCCCGGCCGTCCGGCCCACCCGGTGGAACGAGCTGATACCCGGCGCCGAGACCGCCGCCGAAGCGGAGACCCCGGAGCCGGCCCCGCCCGCGGGGGCCGCGGCCAGGGGGCCCGCGCTCACCACCCTGGACGCCGAGCGCGCCCGGCAGGTCCGGATGACCGTCGTCGGGCCCGTCACCGAGCGCTGGTCGCCCGAGCAGGCCTATCCGGTGCAGGAGAGCTGGCAGCTCGCCGCGCCCGTCGGGCCCGCCACCGATCTGTGGGCCCTCGGCGCGCTGCTCTTCCGCGCCGTGCAGGGGCACGCCCCCTACCCGGAGGAGTCCACGCCCGAGCTGGTGCAGATGGTGTGCGCCGAGCCGCCCGCGTTCGCCGAGGAGTGCGGGCCGCTGCGGCCCGTCGTGGAGTCGCTGCTGCGCCAGGACCCCACCGAGCGGCTGGACTTCGAGGAGCTGCAGGGCTGGCTGCGGTCGCTGGTGCGCTCCGCGCCCGAGCCGGACGCCGGGACGCACGTCGTGCCCGCGCCCGCCTACGACGCGACCCGGCTGCCGATCAAGCGCCGCAGGGGCGAGCTGGTGCGCAGGCGCCGTGCGGGCCGGGGAGCGGGCCGGCACAAGCGCGGCCGCGACGAGCGGATGCCGCACCCCGTCGAGTCGGCCGAGCCGCGCCGTCCGGCCAAGGCGCCGAAAGCACCCAAGGCGCCCAAGGCGCCGAGGCCGCCCCGGATGCCCGAGCCGCCCCGCGCCGTTCGGGAGACCGCGCCCCGGCAGCCCCGGCAGCCCAGGTCGCTCGGGAAGCTGCTGGTCACCCTCGTCCTGGTCGGGCTCGTCGGCGCGGTGGCGTACGCCATGGTCTTCATGCCGAAGTCCGGGACCGGCGGCGACGGCGGCACACGGGAGAACGCCAACTCGGTGGGCGGCGCGCCCCGGCAGTCGGAGAAGAGCCAGGAGCCGTCGACGCCCGCCCCCGCGAAGTCGCCCAAGGGACACAGCAGTTCCAAGCCGTCCTCCACTCAGCCGCAGTCCGACGTCGCCGCCGGGTTCACCCTGCGCAAGGACCCCGAGGGCTTCGAGGTCGCCGTCGCCAAGGGCTGGCAGCGGGAGGGGAAGAACGGGCGGGGACAGGTCGTGTACGCGCAGGGCGACTTCGAGCTGCTGGTCGTCCCCGGCCGCGACTCCACGGCCACGTACGGCAAGGACCCGATGAAGTACCAGCGGGAGGACGAGCGCGAGCTCCAGCCGTTCCGCGACTCGACCTGGGCCACGTCCAGCGGGATGAAGACCATCGACGTGGGCGGCCGGACGATGGCCGAGGGCCAGTTCACCTGGCAGGGCGGCGACGGCCGGCAGGTGTTCGTGCGCAATCTCGCCATGGTCGTCGGCGGCAGGTACCACGTGGTGCAGGTGCGCGGTCCCGAGGCGGAGCGCGACGAGGTGTCGCGCCTGTTCGACCAGGCGTCCTCCACCTACCAGTACGGGGGTTGAGCACCTCCGCGGCACCCCCCGCGGGAACCTCCGGGCGACGGGAAGGTGAACGCGACGCGCGTCACAGTGCTGTTTCATGAGGCCCCGCCTGTTCCTTGAGTGGCGCCCGCTCCCTAGGGTGGGCTCTGTCAAGACCTTTGCGGGGGAACGTGAATCAGATGCAGGGCCACCTCCTCGCGGGCCGTTACCGGCTCGGAGAATCCATAGGCCGCGGCGGCATGGGCCGCGTCTGGCGGGCGCACGACGAGGTCCTCCACCGCTCGGTCGCCGTGAAGGAACTGACGGCCGCTCAGTGGGTGTCCGAGGCCGACCGTGCCCCGCTCCTCGCCCGTACGCAGACCGAGGCGCGGGCCGCCGCCCGCATCAACCACCCGGCGGTCGTGACCGTCCACGACGTCCTTGAGCACGACGACCGGCCGTGGATCGTCATGGAACTGGTCGAGGGCCCCTCGCTCGCCGACGCCGTCAAGGAGCACGGCCGGATCGTCCCGGCCGAGGCGGCCAGGATCGGCCTGTGGACGCTGCGGGCGCTGCGGGCCGCCCACCGGGCCGGGGTGCTGCACCGCGATGTGAAGCCCGGCAATGTGCTGCTCGCGCGCGACGGCAGCGTCAAGCTCACCGACTTCGGCATCGCGCAGGTCGAGGGCGACTCGACCATCACCCGCACCGGCGAGATCGTCGGCTCCGTGGACTATCTGGCGCCGGAGCGGGTCAGCGGCTCTGAGCCCGGCCCCGCCTCCGACCTGTGGGCGCTGGGCGCCACCCTGTACACGGCCGTGGAGGGCCGCTCCCCGTTCCGCCGCACCTCGCCGATCAGCACCATGCAGGCCGTGGTCGAGGACGAGCCCGAGATCCCCGAGCACGCGGGGGAGCTGGGACCGGTCATCGCGGCGCTGCTGCGCAAGGAGCCCGCGGCGCGGCCCGGCTCCGACGAGGCCGAGGTGATGCTCGCCGAGGTCGCCGAGGGGCGCCGGGCGGGCGGGGCGCAGGCGTACGTACCGACGCAGGTGCACCCGTCGTCGTCGCCGACCGCGGCGACGCACGCGCCGGTCCCGCGGACTCCCGCACCGCAGCCGGTCCAGCACACCACCACGACGACCGCCACGGGCGCCCGGCAGCGGCGCTGGCCCGTGTGGGTCGCGGGCGTGGTCGCGGCGCTGCTCGTCGGGGGCGGCGGCGCGTTCGGCGCGCTCTCCTACCTGGACCACCGCGACTCCGGCTCGTCGTCGCGGCAGGACGCGGGCGGCGACGGAGGCACCGGCGGCACCGCGCCGCAGAGCCCGACGCCCTCGGGATCGGGATCGGCGTCGGCGTCGCCGGGACCCGGCACCGGCGGCATCCCGGCGGACTGGGAGCCGGTGGACGACCCCGCCGGGTTCAGCCTGATGGTGCCGCCCGGCTGGCACCGCCTGGACTCCAGCACCGAGACCCAGATCGACTACGGGCCGGGCGACGGTCAGCGTTTCGTCCGCATCGGCATCGACGAGTCCTCCGACTGGCCCGACTCCTACCAGCACCAGCTGGACCTGGAGAAGACCCTGGAGAAGTCGCTCCCCGACTACCAGCGGGTGTCGTTGCAGGCCAACACGTTCCGGGACCAGAAGGGCTCCCTGTGGGACTTCACCTGGACCGGCGGCTCCAAGGACTCGGCGCCCGGACCGCGCCGCGCCATCGAGGAGACGTACGTGGCGCACGACGGCACCGAGTACGCCCTCTACCTCTCCGCCCCCGCGGGCCAGTGGCCCAGCGCCCGAGCGCAGTTCGAGAACATCCGCAAGGGATGGCGGCCCGCCGGTTAGGAGTGCCGCCGCCCTGACCGGAACGCCGCCCTCAATACGGACACCCGTGCGGCATGATGGGGCGTATGGGGACCGAGGGGGACAACGTCCGTGTGATCGGCGGGCGTTACCGGTTTGAGGCCAGGATCGGACGCGGTGGCATGGGCGTCGTCTGGCGGGCGACCGACACGTTGCTCGGGCGGCAGGTCGCGGTCAAGGAACTCGGTCTCGACGAGACCCTGTCGGAGGACGACGCCCGCCAGCAGCGGGAGCGGATGCTGCGCGAGGCGCGGGCCGTCGCCCAGTTGCAGCACCCGAACATCATCGTGGTCCACGACGTCGTCCTGCACGACGAACACCCGTACATCGTGATGGAGTTGGTGAGCGGCGGCTCGCTCGCCGACCGGATCGCCCGGCAGGGCCCGGTGGACGCCGTCGAGGCCGCCCGGATCGGGCTCGCGCTGCTCGGCGCGCTGCGGGTCGCGCACGCCGCCGGGGTGCTGCACCGCGACCTCAAGCCGGCGAACGTGCTGCTGGAGGCGGCCACCGGCCGCGTCGTGCTCACCGACTTCGGGATCGCGCAGGTCGAGGGGGCCTCCACGCTCACCGAGACCGGCGGCTTCGTCGGCTCGCCCGAGTACACCGCGCCCGAGCGGATGGCGGGGGAGCGGGCCGGGGCGGGCGCCGACCTGTGGTCGCTCGGCGTGCTGCTCATCGCCGCGCTGACCGGCGAATCACCGTTCCGCCGCGACTCGCTGGGCGGCATCCTGCACGCGGTCGTGTACGAGGACATCAGCCCGCCCGCCGCCGCCGAGCCGCTGCTCCCGGTGATCCAGGGCCTGCTCCAGCGCGAACCGGCCCGGCGCCTGGGCCTCGACGAGGCCGAGCGGTTGCTGCGCGCCTACCTCGCCACCGGAGCGACTCCGCAGCCCGCCCTCCCCTACGGGACGGACCCCGCCCGCGCCATCTACACGCCGACCCGGCGCGACGGACCCCGGACGGCCGCCCGGCGCGGGCCCTCGACCCGGGTGCTGCTGGTGGCGGCGGCGCTCGTCGCGGCCGTCGCGGGGGCCGCGATCGCGGTCGCCGTGCTCCGGTCCCAGCAGGGCACCGGCGACAACGCGCCACCGAGCAACACGAGTTCGGCGCCCGGGCGGCCGTCCGCGTCGCTCTCGCCCACCCCCACGCCGACGCCGACCGTCACCGTCACCCGCCGCGAGACCCGCACCGAGACACCGAGCGCCTCCGCCCCCGCCGGGTACCGCATCGCCGACGACCCCGGGGGCTTCCGGCTCGCCGTGCCGAAGGGCTTCGCGCGGGAGGTCGACGGCCCGCGGACCTTCTACATGTCGCCCGGCAGGACCTTCCGCATCGGCATCAAGGTGGCGGACACCGGCAGCGGCGGACCGGGCGCGACGCAGCGGCGGTCGGCCGCCGACGGGCCGAGGAACAACCCCGGTTACCGGGCCGGGAAGGTCACCGACACCACTCACGACGGGCACGCGGCCGCCCTGTGGGAGTTCACCTGGGACGGATTCAGCGCGGCCGAGGGCGCCCGGCACACCGTCGACCTGTGCTGGGAGCAGGGCGGCCGGATGTACGACGTGTGGGTGTCGGCGCCGGTGGGTGAGGCCGGCACGGGACGGGCCCACTTCGACGCCGCGGTCGACACGTTCGTACCGTCCGCAGGGGATTGACCCGTGCGTGCGCATCAGCGCGGTCACAACTCCGTGACCCCGGTGGATCCGGGGGCGCCCGCACTGTAGGGATAGGGCCATGAGTGACAACGGGGGAGCACCCTACGGGCCGGGGAGCGCGGACGAGCCCACCAGTTTCGGGCTGCAGCCACCGCGGCCCCAGCCGTCGTACGTCCCGCACCCCGACAACCCCTACGCGCAGCCCGCTCCCGCCCCGGCCGCGCAGCCGACCCAGGTGGCGCCCCCGCGGCAGCCGGACCCGGGCGCGGGCCGGGTCGTCGCCGGGCGCTACCGCCTGCTGAGCAAGCTGGGCAACGGCGGCATGGGCACGGTGTGGCGGGCCAAGGACGAGACGGTGGACCGGGAGGTCGCCGTCAAGGAGCCCCGGCTGCCCGACCAGTTGCCCGAGCGCGAGCGGTCCAAGGCCTTCGAGCGGATGCGCCGCGAGGCGCGCGCCGCGGCCCGGCTCGACCACCCGGCCGTGGTGAACGTCCACGACGTGGCCGTCGAGGACGGACAGCCCTGGATCGTCATGGAGTTCGTGCAGGGCCGCTCGCTCGGCGAGGCGCTCCAGGAGGGCACGCTCGGGGTGCGCGAGGCCGCCCGGGTCGGCCTGGAGGTGCTCGGCGCCCTGGAGGCCGCCCACGCCGCCGGGATCCTGCACCGTGACGTCAAGCCGGACAACGTCATGCTGGGCCGTCACGACCGGGTGGTCCTCACCGACTTCGGCATCGCCCACATCGAGGGCGAGACGAACCTGACCGACACCGGCGGCTTCGTCGGCTCGCCCGAGTTCATCGCGCCCGAGCGGGTGCTCGGCCAGCGGCCCGGCCCCGCCTCCGACCTGTGGTCGCTGGGCGTCGTGCTGTACGCGGCCACCGAGGGCGTCTCGCCGTTCCGCCGCAGCAACACCCCGGCCACCCTCCAGTCGGTGCTGAACGCGACGCCGGCCGCGCCCGCCTCCGCGCGGGGCCCGCTCGCCGACGCCATCAACGGCCTGCTCCAGAAGGACCCGGCCCACCGGCCGAACGCGGCACAGGTGCGGGCGCTGCTGGAGCGCGCCGCCGAGCCGCCGGTCCAGCCCCCCACGCAGGTCGTGCGGATCGGTTCCGCGCAGGGCGGCATCCGCCTCGGCCGCAAGGCGCTGACCGGGATCGCGGCGGGCGTCGTCGTTCTGGCGGCCGTGGCGTACCTGGTGCTCGCCCGGCCGTTCGCGGGGCCGCTGCCGGACGGCTGGGAGAAGCACCGTGTCCCCGAGCTGAAGGCGACGGTCGCCGCGCCCGCCGGGTACACGGAGTCGAAGCCCGGCGCGGACGCGCCCAAGGGCGCGCACTGGGTGCAGTACACCGACGCGAGCGGCGCGGTGTGGGTCAGCCTCTCGGTGCGCCGCAAGGCGGAGGACTCCCTGAACGAGATCGCCAAGGACGGCGCCGCCCAGGCCTACGCCGACAACAAGGACTTCGAGTCGAGCGGCGACTCGAACATCGGCATGGCCTCCGAACCGGCGCCCAAGGGCGACCCGAAGCCGACCACGTACAAGGGCGACGACGAGGCGGGCGCGAACACCATCGCCTACCAGACCTCCGAGACCAGCGGCTCCCTCAAGCGCGAGGTCCGGATCCTCTACGTGAAGGCCAAGGGCGACATGTACGAGCTGATGATCGGCTACCCGCGCGAGGGCGACTTCGCCGACCGCGGCCGCGAGGTGGCCGACGCCGCCGTCGCCAACCTGGAGATCGAGAACTCCTGACGTGAATCAGTACGGGGGACAGGAGGAGGGCCGTCTCGTCGGCGGCCGCTACCGGCTCGCCGAGCGCATCGGCTCCGGAGGCATGGGCACCGTGTGGCGCGCGGTCGACGAACTCGTCGGCCGCGACGTCGCCGTGAAACAGCCGCGGCTGCCCGGCGACCCGCAGGGCGAGGCCCAGCAGCGCGCCTGTGCCCGGCTCCAGCGCGAGGCGCGGGCCGCGGCGGGCGTCGACCATCCGTCGGCGGTCACCGTGCACGACGTCGTCGTCGAGGACCGGCTGCCGTGGATCGTCATGGAGCTGGTGCGCGGCGAGTCGCTGGCCGAGCTGCTGGCCCGGGGCCCGCTCGACCCGCCCGAGGCGGCCAGGATCGGCCTCGCGGTGCTGGGGGCGCTGCGCGCCGCGCACGCCAAGGGCATCGTGCACCGCGATGTGAAACCGGCGAACGTGCTGCTCGGCCCGCACGGCCGCGTCGTCCTCACCGACTTCGGCATCGCCCACATCCAGGGCGAGGAGTCGCTGACGGTCAGCGGCGAGTTCGTCGGCTCGCTGGAGTCCATCGCCCCGGAGCGCATGTCGGGCGACGGCGCGGGCCCGGCGAGCGACCTGTGGTCGCTGGGGGTGCTGCTGTACGCGGCCGTGGAGGGCTGGTCCCCGTTCCGCCGGACGACGCTGGAGTCGACGCTCGCCGCGATCCTCTCCTTCGACCCGCCCGCGCCCGAACGGGCCGGTGCGCTCGGCCCGTTGACCGCCCGCCTGCTCGCCAAGGACCCGGCGCTGCGCCCGGACGCGGCCGAGGTGGCGGAGGAGCTGACGGCGGCCCTCGTCCCGGCCGCGTCGCCACCGCCCCGGCCGGCCGCCCCCGTGCGCGGGGAACCGCCCCGGCTCGCGCCCGAGGAGACCCGGGAGACACCGCCCGCCAGGTCCCGCCGGACACCGGCCCTGCTGGCGGCCGCGCTGGCCGGGGCGCTGCTGGTCGGCGGCGGGGTGTGGCTCGGGACCTCGCTCGGCGCGGGCTCCGACGGCAGCGGCAGCGCGTACAGCGAGGGGTCGGCGGCACCGCCCGACAAGCCGTCCGGCGGCAGGACCGGTGGGGCCGGCAAGACCGGTAAGGCATCGGCGTCCCCGTCGGCGAGCGCCGAGAAGGGCTGGACCGTGCGCGAGGAGCCCGGACTCCACGCGCTGATCCCCGTACCGGACAAGCTCACCGACGTCTACCACGACCCCTCCGACGACGGAGTCCAGTACACCGACCCCAAGAGCGACGTGACGCTGAGCCTGAAGCGCTGGACCTCCGGCACCTCCACGGCGTTCGCCTGGGCGAGCGGCATCGGCGACACCTACGCGGCGGGCGGCGCCACCGACATCCGCAGGACGGTCACCAGGACCACCTTCCACGGCATGGACGCCGCCGCGCTCGACATCACGTTCCGGAACGCCAACGACGACGCCGTCATGCGGGAGCGGCGCCTCTACGTCGTCGGCGACCGGGGCCGCTTCGACCTCGGGGTGAGCATGCCGAAGGACGGCGGGGACGCCGAGCGGCAGGGCACCGACGTCTACACGAAGGCAGCCGCGGGGCTCCAGCTGGAAAAGAGTTGAGAGGCGACCACCGGCACCGGCAAAGGCCCTGATCAGCAGCTTTGCTGCCAGTGATCGCTGGCGCGGTGTGTAGGCGCGGTGAAGGGCGATTACCGACGGGTACCCAAAGTGTGCGCCGAGGCTTACGCTCCCCTTCATGACGGAGTCGCAGGCCACCCCAGAGCAGACCGAGACGACCGAGACGACTCGGCCGACCGGGACGAACCCGATCGCCGCCGCACCCGAGGGCGCGCGCACGGTCACCGACGTGGTCACCCCCGAGCTGATCGCCCAGCTCACCCGTGACGTGGCCGGCTCGGGCCGCACGGCGAACCACACGCCGTTCACCGGGGAGAAGCTCGCCGACCTGCCCGAGTCGACGCCCGAGGACGTGGCGGCCGCCTTCGAGCGGGCCCGCGCCGCACAGGCCGTCTGGGCGAAGACCCCGGTGCGCCGCCGCGCCGCCGTCCTGCTGCGTTTCCACGACCTGGTCCTCGCCCGCCAGGCCGAGGTGCTCGACCTGATCCAGCTGGAGACCGGCAAGGCCCGGCTGCACGCGCACGAAGAGGTGCAGGCCGTCGCGGTGGCCGCCCGGCACTACGGCCGCAAGGCCCCGGCGTACCTGCGGCCGAAGCGGCACACCGGCGCCGTCCCGACGCTCACCAAGGTGACCGAGCTGCGCCAGCCGCGCGGCGTCGTCGGCCAGATCGCCCCCTGGAACTACCCGCTGGAGCTGTCGGTGGGCGACGCGCTCCCCGCCTTCGTCGCGGGCAACGCGGTCGTGATGAAGCCCGACACGGAGACCTGCCTGACCGCGCTGTGGGCCCGCGACCTGCTCATCGAGGCCGGGCTGCCCGCCGAGGTCTTCCAGGTCGTCCTCGGCGAGGGCCCGGTCGTCGGCCCCGAGCTGGTCCGGCACGCCGACTACGTCTCGTTCACCGGCTCCACCCGCACCGGCCGCGAGGTCGCGCAGGGCGCCGCCGCCCGCCTGGTCGGCGTCTCCCTCGAACTCGGCGGCAAGAACGCCATGCTGGTGCTCGCCGACGCCGACGTGGAGAAGGCGGCGGCCGGCGCGGTGCGCGCCTGCTTCAGCTCCGCGGGCCAGCTCTGCATCTCCATCGAGCGGCTCTACGTCCACGAGTCGGTCGCCGACGCGTTCCTGTCCCGCTTCGCCGCCCGCACCAAGGCGATGCGGCTCGGCAAGTCCCTCGCGTACGGCGCCGACATGGGCTCGCTGGTCGGCGAGCGCCAGCTGGAGACCGTGACCCGGCACGTCGAGGAGGCCGTCGCCAAGGGCGCCACCGTCCTCGCGGGCGGTGTCGCGCGCCCGGACATCGGCCCGTACTTCTTCGAGCCGACCATCCTCGACGGCGTCGAGGCGCCGATGGCGGTCTGCGGCGAGGAGACGTTCGGCCCGGTCGTCTCCGTCTACCGGTTCACCGACGAGGACGAGGTCGTCGCGCAGGCCAACTCCACCGCGTACGGCCTGAACTCCTCGGTGTGGACGAAGGACGCCAAGCGCGGCCACGAGGTCGCCGCCCGGCTGCGCACCGGCACGGTCAACATCAACGAGGGCTACGCGCCCGCCTACGGCTCGGTCCAGTCGCCCATGGGCGGCATGAAGGACTCCGGGCTCGGCCGCCGCCACGGCTCCGAGGGCATCCTCAAGTACACCGAGGCGCAGACCGTCGCCCACCAGCGCGTGATGCCGATGGCGCCGTCGTTCGGGATGAGCGACGAGAAGTACGCGGACTTCATGACGCGCAGCCTCGGCCTGATGAAGAAGTTCCGCCTCAAGTAAGACCCCAGCCAGCAGCCACAGCGGTCGTTCGAAGGAGAACGTGTACGTGACTGAGGACGCCTACGACTACGACGTGGTGGTCATCGGCTCCGGTTTCGGTGGCTCGGTGTCGGCCCTGCGGCTGACCGAGAAGGGCTACCGCGTCGGGGTGCTCGAAGCGGGGCGCCGGTTCACTCCCGGCACCCTGCCGAAGAACTCCTGGGACATCAAGAACTATCTCTGGGCGCCCAGGCTCGGCATGTACGGCATCCAGCGCATCCATCTGCTCGGCAACGTGATGGTGCTGGCGGGCGCGGGTGTCGGCGGCGGCTCCCTGAACTACGCCAACACCCTCTACGTGCCCCCGAAGCCGTTCTTCGAGGACCCGCAGTGGAAGGACATCACCGACTGGGAGGAGGAGCTGAAGCCGTACTACGAGCAGGCGCAGCGCATGCTCGGCGTCCGGCTCAACCCGACGATGACCCCGGCCGACGTGCACCTGAAGGCGGCGGCCCAGTCGATGGGCATCGGCGACACCTTCCACATGGCGCCGGTCGGCGTGTTCTTCGGCGACGGTGACGACGCCGACGGGAGCGCGCGGGCCGAGCCCGGCCGGCAGGTCGCGGACCCGTACTTCGGCGGCGCGGGCCCGGCCCGCAAGGCCTGCACCGAGTGCGGCGAGTGCATGACGGGCTGCCGCCACGGCGCGAAGAACACCCTGAACGAGAACTACCTGTACCTCGCCGAGAAGGCGGGCGCCGAGGTCCACCCGATGACCACGGTCGTCTCGGTGACGGACGACTCGCAGGGCGGCTACGCCGTCGCGACCCTCCCCACCGACGACAGGAAGAAGGCGCGGGGCCGGGTCTTCAGGGCCCGCAGGGTCGTCGTCGCGGCCGGCACGTACGGCACGCAGACCCTGCTGCACCGGATGAAGGCCAGTGGCCATCTCCCCCACCTGTCCGAGCGGTTGGGCGAGCTGACCCGCACCAACTCGGAGGCGCTGGTCGGCGCGCAGACCACCGACCGCCGCTACCGCAGGAAGCACGGCGGGGCCCGGGCCGACTTCACCCGCGGTGTCGCCATCACGTCCTCGATCCACCCGGACGCGGACACGCACATCGAGCCGGTCCGCTACGGCAAGGGCTCGAACGCGATGGGCGGCATGTCGATCCTCCAGGTCCCGTACGCGGAGGGCTCGTCGAGGGTCGCGGGCTGGCTGGCGAACGTGGTCAAGCACCCGACCCAGATGGCCCGCTCGCTCTCCAACCGCCGCTGGTCGGAGAAGACCATCATCGGTCTCGTCATGCAGTCGCTGGACAACTCGCTGACGACGTACCTGAAGCCGGACGGCGTCGGCAAGGGCCTGCTCACCGCGCGGCAGGGCCACGGCGCCCCCAACCCCGCCCAGATCAGGGCGGCCTCGGAGGGCGCGGCCGCGATCGCCGCGGAGATCAACGGCTTCGCCGGGTCGAACGTCGGCGAGCTGATGGGCACCCCGCTCACCGCCCACTTCCTCGGCGGCTGCCCCATCGGCGACAGCGCCGGGACCGGCGTGATCGACCCGTACCACCGGGTCTACGGCCACCCGGGCATCTCGGTGGTGGACGGCGCCGCGGTCTCCGCCAACCTGGGCGTGAACCCGTCGCTGACGATCACGGCGCAGGCCGAGCGCGCGATGTCGTACTGGCCCAACAAGGGCGAGGAGGACCAGCGCCCGGAGTCCGGCGCGGCGTATGTCCGGCTGGCCCCGGTCGAGCCGAAGAGCCCGGCGGTCCCGGCGGACGCGTTCGGCGCGCTGAAGCTGCCGTTCCTGGGGATCCCGGCGGTACCGCCCAAGCAGTCCTGACGGCAGGGGCACCGACACGGGAAGGACCCGCACCGGGAAAGCGTGCGGGTCCTTCCCGTGTGGTGCGGCGCGTGCGGGACGCCTACGCCTCGTCGCTCACCTTGCGGCGGCGCACGGAGTAGACGACACCGGCGCCGGCCAGGACGGCGACGCCGCCGACGATGCCCACGGTCGGCAGCACGGAGCTGGAGCCGGTCGAGGCGAGCGAGCCGGCCAGCGGGGTGCTGCTGGACTGCGGGGCCGGTGTGTTGCTCGGCTTCGCCGAGGGCTTCGGCGCGGCCGTGGCCGGCGGGACCTTGCCCGGCTTGGTGGCCGCGGGCAGGATCTCGAAGTTGTACTCCTGGTCCTCGGGCACGCTGTACCCGCAGACGCCGTCGGCGTCGACGCTGGTGGCGAAGGCGAACGAGGCGCCGAGTCCGGCCGGTGCCGCGGCGTCGACCGCGATGCGCAGCTTGATGTCGGCGTGCGCGCCCGGGGCGAGCGGACCGCCGTGGCCGAAGGACTCGTGCGTGTCCTCAAGACCGCTGTCGACACCGTGCCAGGCGCTGCCGTCGAACCACTGGACGTGCAGGAACCGGGTCGTCTCGGTGGCGTCGTCGCCGTTGTACGCGTACGAGAAGGCGATCAGGTCGGCGGACCACGACTCGAAGGCCTTGCCGGTGTAGTTCGAGATGCGGTACGTGAAGCCGTGCCAGCCGGAGCCCGCCACGATCTCGGAGGGCAGGCCGCGCAGGTCGGCGAGGGTGCCGGGGCTGTCCTCGTGGTCGGTGCACTCGTCGGCGGGGTCGGTCGGCGTCTCCGTGTCCTCGCCGGGCGTCTTCTCGGGGTCCTCGGTGGGCGCGATGCCGGCCGGGGTGACCTTGGTCGCGGGGGTCGAGTCCTCGGCGGCCGGGGTGGTCCCGGCGTCCGACGGGGTCGTCTCCGCCGCGGGCGGCGTCGACTCCGGGGTCTCCGGCGACGGCGTCGTGGTGGTCTCGCTGACGGTGGCCGGTGTCTCGTCCGCGAAGGCGCCCGGGGCGGAAAGGAGTGCGATCGGCGCTATGGCGGCCGTCGCGGCCGCCGTCACCAGTGCGCGGCGTAGCTTCATGAGGACCTCGATGGGTATGGCCGTTGTTTCGGCATGTGTGACCGGCCATCCCTGTGAATGGTTGTCCTGAATCTCACAGAATCTTTATGGCGGCCGCCTCGCGCGGGCCGTGCGCACGCAGAAGTGCGGGGCCCGCGGAAAGCGTCCGCGGGCCCCGCACTGTCGGCTCCGACGTCAGGGCAGCGCCGGTGCCGAGGGAGCGGCGCCGGGGGGGGTGCGCCGCAGGTCTCAGGAGGTTCGGTCGGTGGTGCGGGCCGGGCAGGGGACGTGGCGCGCGGGCGTGGGGAGGTCCTGCGCGTCGTGCTCGGGCTGAAGTCCGTAGGGGAGGAGTGGGAGGGAGAGGGAGGCCGACCGGCCCCGGGCGTCCCCGGGGCCGGCCGTTCTCTTGGGTGACCGGGCTGCTGTCCCCTGCCGTCCGGTCACTTCACTGAAGCGAGGTCCCACGACGTACGGCGTGGCCGTGACGTCTCATCGCTCCAGCGGAGCCACGCGTGGTTCGATCGGCCCGCCCCTGGCTGGCACGGACATCGGGACCAACGAAGCCCGCGGCCCCGGGGTCACGCGCCGTACGGGTGAGTGCGGAACCGAACTGGGATACGGACGTCAGACCTTGCCGCGACTCAGCTCCAGCAGGGTCATGGCGAGCGCGGTGCCGGGCCTGCCCAGCGCCTCCCGGTAGCGCCCGAGGATCTCCATCTCGCGGGAGAGGTTGACCCGCCGCCCGCCGGAGGTGATCCGGGCCTCCTGGACGACGGCGGACACGGCCATCCGTTCCTGGACGAGCCCGATGATCCGGTCGTCCAGGGCGTCGATGCGCTCGCGGGCGCCGGAGATCAGGTCGGCGGTGGTGTCGTGGGTGGCGGTCATGGGCGGGGCTCCAGTCTCTGTACGGGTCTGCGATGTCCCCGGACCGACAGTCCCCGTAAACGCCAGGCGCCCCGGGCCTTGTCGGCCCGGGGCGCCTGGGAAGTGGCTTGTCAGTGGCTCAAGCAGCACGACCATGGCATCCGGCGGGCCGGCTGCCATAGGTAAAGACGAAGGTCGTCGTGAGCTTGGACATGGCGACGACTATAGCCCCTCCGGCGGGTGAGGAGCGGGGTCCGGGGCGGAGCCCCGTGGCCTGAGGGACAGCTGACCCGAACCGGTAGAATCGCGAGTACCGACCCCCCGTAAAGCCGCCGGAAGGCAACCCGTGTCATCAGCGACTAACGCTGCCGCCGCCCCCGACACCGTCCTGGTCGTCGACTTCGGCGCGCAGTACGCCCAGCTCATCGCCCGCCGCGTCCGTGAGGCCCGGGTCTACAGCGAGATCGTTCCCTCGACCATGCCGGTCGCGGAGATGCTCGCCAAGAACCCGGCGGCGATCATCCTCTCCGGCGGCCCCTCGTCGGTCTACGCGGAGGGCGCCCCGAGCCTGGACCGCGCGCTCTTCGACGCGGGCGTCCCCGTCTTCGGCATGTGCTACGGCTTCCAGCTGATGGCGACGGCCCTCGGCGGCACCGTCGACGACAACGGCGCCCGTGAGTACGGCCGCACCCCGCTCACCGTCTCCAAGGCCGACTCGACGCTCTTCGAGGGCACCCCGGCCGAGCAGCCCGTGTGGATGTCGCACGGCGACGCCTGCTCCGCCGCCCCCGAGGGCTTCACCGTGACCGCGTCCACCGACGTCGTCCCGGTCGCCGCCTTCGAGAACGACGAGAAGAAGCTGTACGGGGTCCAGTACCACCCCGAGGTCATGCACTCCACGCACGGCCAGCAGGTCCTGGAGCACTTCCTCTACCGCGGCGCGGGCCTCAAGCCCGACTGGACGACCGGCAACGTGATCGAGGAGCAGGTCGCCGCGATCCGCGCCCAGGTCGGCGACAAGCGCGCCATCTGCGGCCTGTCCGGCGGCGTCGACTCCGCGGTCGCCGCGGCCCTGGTCCAGAAGGCCATCGGCTCCCAGCTGACCTGCGTGTACGTCGACCACGGCCTGATGCGCAAGGGCGAGACCGAGCAGGTCGAGAAGGACTTCGTCGCCGCGACCGGCGCGAACCTCAAGGTCGTCGACGCCAGCGAGCGCTTCCTGAAGGCCCTCGCCGGGGTCTCCGACCCGGAGACCAAGCGCAAGATCATCGGCCGCGAGTTCATCCGCGTCTTCGAGCAGGCCCAGCTGGAGATCCTCCAGGAGGACGGCCCCGAGGTCGCCTTCCTCGTGCAGGGCACGCTCTACCCGGACGTCGTCGAGTCCGGCGGCGGCACCGGCACGGCGAACATCAAGTCGCACCACAACGTCGGCGGTCTGCCCGACGACATCGAGTTCGAGCTCGTCGAGCCGCTGCGCCAGCTGTTCAAGGACGAGGTCCGCGCGGTCGGCGCCGAGCTGGGCCTGCCGGACGAGATCGTCCAGCGCCAGCCGTTCCCCGGCCCGGGGCTCGGCATCCGGATCGTCGGCGAGGTCACCAAGGACCGCCTCGACCTGCTGCGCGAGGCCGACGCCATCGCCCGCGAGGAGCTGACCGCGGCCGGCCTGGACCGCGACATCTGGCAGTGCCCGGTCGTGCTGCTCGCGGGCGTCCGCTCGGTCGGCGTCCAGGGCGACGGCCGCACCTACGGCCACCCGATCGTGCTGCGCCCGGTCTCGTCCGAGGACGCCATGACGGCGGACTGGACGCGGATGCCGTACGAGACGCTGGCGAAGATCTCGACCCGCATCACGAACGAGGTGGCGGACGTCAACCGCGTCGTGCTCGACGTGACGTCGAAGCCGCCGGGCACCATCGAGTGGGAGTAGTCCCCACGGTCGTGTGAGCGTGCCGTCCACCTCTCGGTGGGCGGCATTTCTCATGTCCGCTTCATGGTCCGCAGGCCGCCGCCCGGCGTCCACACCTCCACCACCAGATACGTGTCGTCCTGCACGTACGTCCTGGTCACCTCGGTCACCTCGACCCGGAACAGGTGGAACGACGACGGGTCGGGGACCGCCACCTGTCCGGTGTACCGGGAGACCGTCGGCTCGTCCTCCACGAGCAGCGCGCGCCCCGAGACCCGTACGTCGCCGCCGCCCATGGCCGTGCCCTCGCCCGGGTTGGCCTGGAGCGCGCACCGCGGGTCGCGCAGCAGGTCCAGCGCCTTCAGCGACCCCGGCATCATGCCGAGCCACAACTCGCCGTCCAGGAAACGGACCTCGAGCCCGGACGTGCGCGGGGAGCCGTCCTTGCGGAGGGTCGCGAGGGTGTGGTGCGTGTAGGCACCGAAGCGGTCCTCGACCGTCTTGGCGAGGTCCGGTTCGGCGGTCGAGAAAGCTGCCCAGTTCGACGTCATGCGCCGAGTCTGCCGCGCATACCCGACATCTCCTGTCGGATATCGCGGGCGACCCGCCGCATTCTCTTCACAGCCCGGCCCTGTCGCCTTCGAGGTCACGGAGGTACCTTCCGCTGCATGTCGACGCAGAACTCCGGACCCGTGCCCGCCCCCGCCCCGATACCGACGGACCAGTTGCACTTCGCCATGCCGCCGGTGCACACGAGCGCCGCCGACGAGCGGCGGCACCGCAAGGAGCGGCTCGCGGGCGCGCTGCGGATCTTCGGGCGGTTCGGCTACGAGGACGGGGTGTCGGGCCACATCACCGCCCGCGACCCGGAGTACGACGACTGCTACTGGGTCAATCCGTTCGGGGTGCCGCTGCGCCACGTCACCGTCGGCGACCTCGTCCTGGCCAACGGCGAGGGGCAGGTCGTGGAGGGCCGCCACCACGTCAACCAGGCGGCCTTCACCGTGCACGCCGAGGTGCACCGGGCCCGGCCGGAGCTGGTCGCCGTCGCGCACTGCCACTCCACGTACGGCAAGGCGCTGTCCGCGCTCGGCGAGCTGATCGAGCCGATCACCCAGGAGGCGTGCGCCTTCTACGAGGATCACGTGCTGCTCGACGAGTACACGGGGGTCTCCGTGGACGCGGGGGAGGGCAAGCGGATCGCTGTCGCGCTCGGCGCCTACAAGGCGCTGGTGCTGCGCAATCACGGGCTGCTGACCGTCGGGGACTCCGTGGACGCGGCCGCCTGGTGGTTCATCGCGCTGGAGCGGTGCTGCGAGGTGCAGCTCGCTGCGCGGGCCGCCGGGAGGCCTGTGCTCATCGATCGCCGCCAGGCCGTGGAGACCCGGGACCGGACGGGCGGTGACCTTGTGGCGTGGATCAATTACCAGAGCCTGTGGCAGGACATCACAAGAAGCGAGCCGGAGTTTTTGGCGTAGTCGGCCGAGTGCGGCTGAGTGGGGGCTGGTCGCGCAGTTCCCCGCGCCCCTGAAAGGCCTGCGGCCTTCAGGGGAGGCTGCGCGCAGCGCATGCCTCAGGGGCGCGGGGAACTGCGCGACCAGCCACGACGGTGGCGCGCGTGGGGGGTCAGCGGAAGTCCCGGAGTACGACCTGTTTGGTCAGGGCGAACTCGTCGTCGGTGAGGACCCCCTGGCGATACAGGTCCCCCAACTCCCGTAACCGCCGCAGCAGCACGTCATGATCGGCCCGCACCGGACCGCCCGCCACCCCCGGCAGGGCCTCGCGGGGCGTCGAAGGGTGCGGGAGGCGGGCGGTGACGGCCGCCGCGACGAGGGCCGTCAGCAGGTCCTTGCGGGCGTTGCCCCACAGGTCCAGGGCGTACGGGTCCTTCTCCGGCGGGAGCTTGACGTGCGGGGCGCTGTCCGTGGCGCTCTTGGTGACGAAGCGCAGGAACCCGTCCTCGTAACCGGAGTTGGGCAGCCAGTCCACCCCGTCGAGATCGCCGAGGGCGATGATCCGCGGGCCCGTCGCCCGCTTCACCCGGTCCGAGGTGTCGCTCCAGTCGATGCGGACCCGGCTGCCGTCGAAGGAGACCATGCCGTCGCTGGAGCGGACCGAGACCGGGACGGCGGGACCCGGCACGAGGTACGACTGGGCGGGCCCGTCCGGGAGTTGTTCGAGCAGCAGCGCCTGCCGGATCTCCTCGGCGAGATACTCGGCGACGCCGGACCGGTCCGTGTCGACCGCGAGCCGGTAGGGGTCCGCGGCCTCCGGGAGACGGCCGCCGGTGGCCTGGAGGAGCGGATCGGCGGCCTCGCGCAGGGTGAGGCGGAGCCGGCCGCGGCGCCGCTCCGGCTCGTAGGCGACCCCCGTGACGGCGGTCAGCGGCACGTCGATCTCGCCGTACGTCTGCCGCAGCAGCGCCACACTGCGGTGCAGACCTGGGGTGATGCGGACCGTGGTTCCGTCGAAGGCCCAGGTCCCGTCACGCTGGATGATCTCGGCCATACGGAAATTCTCGCAGTGTCGTCAACACTTCGGTCAATGCGGGCGAAAGCCGTTCAGTCTCCAGGGGTGGACCTGCGCGCCGGAGCGCGCGCCCGGTGCGGCACAATTCCCTCTCATCACAAGGAAGTTGACTGGGGGACCAACGGTGGCGGTGCAGGAAGCGCGGCAGGGGCAGGACTCGCACGGGGGCGGCTGCCGTTGCGGCGACTGTCCGCACGGCGCACGCCAGGGGCACCGCAGGGCGGTCGCCGCGTTCCTGGCCAAGCGGGACGAACTGGCGGCCGGCACCGGGCTGCCGCCCGCCGTCGCCCACTCGGCCGGGGCCTCCCGGCAGTGGATCTCCGACGAACTCACCCAGTCCGCGCAGGCCGTGGCCGACCGGGGCCGCGAGGAGGGCGCCGCCTGGCTGGCCGGACTGTGGCCCCGCACTCTGTACGTCGTCTGGGGCGCGGCCGGGCTGCTGCTCCTGGTCCAGCTCCTCACGGCGCTCGGCGCGGGCTGGACGGCCGCCCGCACGGCCGGGCTCGTCGCCGCCGCGCTGGCCGGGGCGCTGCTGACCGGCGCCGCGTACTGGCACCGGGCGCGCGGCGGG
Organism: Streptomyces sp. HUAS MG91; assembly: GCF_040529335.1. Lineage (GTDB taxonomy): Bacteria > Actinomycetota > Actinomycetes > Streptomycetales > Streptomycetaceae > Streptomyces > Streptomyces tabacisoli. The sequence continues at coordinate 5,106,569 of NZ_CP159534.1, forward strand.
GTGCTCGCGCCGCTGATCGGCGAGGACAACCGGCTGTCGACCTCGCGGGCGGTCGCTGGCGTGGTCGTGCTGCTGTCGGTGTACGCCGTCCTGGTCCTCGCCGGTGAACTCGCGGCGGCCTCCGGCCCGGCCCACCGCGACGCACTCATCGACGGGCTCGAACTCGCCGCCGGGGCCGGTCTGTTGACGGTGCTCGCCGTGGTCTGCGCGGTCGCCGTGCTGGTGCGCCGGGTCGTCGGGCTGCGGGTCACCGGGCAGCGCCTGCAGAAGGTGCGGGCCGCCCGGCCGCGCGCCGCCGACCTGCTCACCGACGACTCGGGGCGCGGCAGCTTCACCGACACGCAGTACGTGGCCGTGTGCGCGGCCGCCGTGATCTGGGCCGGGGCGCGCCTCGCCCGCCGCCCCGACCAGCTGCCCGATCTGCCCTGGGGGCTCGCCGTCCTCGTCGTGGTCTCGGCGGCGACGTATCTGGCCGGAAAGTACGCGGAGGGCGGCCGCCCGGTCATCCTCTCCGTGGTGCGGGCCCGGGAGGCCGGCGACCTCGACGCGCCCATCCGCACCGGCGACGACATCGAGATCCGCGGCGCCGGGTTCGTCCCGCCGGGCGCGGGCGGCGCCGATCAGCTGGCGCGGGTCGCGGTGCGCATCGGGCCGGTCCATGTGCACGTGCCGCTGGTGCCGGTCGCGGGCGGCTTCACCAACCCCGCCGACGCACTGCTCACCGTGCCGGTGCCGGTGGACGTGGAGCCCGGCCGGGTGGAGGTTCAGGTCATCACGGCGACCGGGGTCGAGACCAACCGCTGCACGATCGACGTCACGGATTGAGCCGTACTGAGCCGTACTGAGCAGTATTGAGCCGAACCCGTCTCTCGTACGTATGGTCGGGTAAAGGCGTGTGGAGCGCCCAGGGCGCGAGAGGCGGCGGAGCGGCGATGGCTCACGGCATGCGGACCGACGCGTACACCGGATATGTCGACAGGGGACGCGGGGACTGGCGGGCGACCGCGCAGCGGTACGCGCTGGTGCCGCTGCGCATCTTCCTCGGCATCACGTTCATCTACGCGGCGTACGACAAACTCAGCGACAGCGCGTTCTTCAAGGCGACCGGGGCCGGGTCCATCGGGGAGCAGATGCGCGGGGTGCGCGACAGCTCCGCGATTCCGGCGCTCGTCGATCTGGCGCTGAAGTCTCCTTCGGGGTTCGGCTACGCGATCGCCTTCGGCGAGCTGGCGGTCGGTATCGGCACGCTGCTCGGGGTGCTGGCCCGGATCGCGGCGGTGGGCGGCGCGCTCATCTCGCTCAGCCTGTGGCTGACCGTGAGCTGGCAGACGGAGCCGTACTACCTCGGCAACGACCTGGCGTACCTGATGGCGTGGCTGCCGCTGATTCTGGCCGGGGCGGCGGTGTGGTCGGTGGACGCGTGGTGGCGGGGCCGTAGGCGCGGCCTCTGACTCGGGGCCACCGGTCGCATCCCGGCCGCGGCCCGGGGAACTGCGCGAGAAGCCCCACCAAGCCGCAGCTTGGTCACGACCGGGCGGAGCCCTGAGCCCGGCGCCGCCGCACCCCATGGGCGACCGTCCCCACGGCCCCGGCCAGACACAACCCCCCGACCACCAACGGAATCGCCACGAACCACGGAGTGACCCACGCTCCGCCCGCGTCCCCGAAATACACGACGGCGGTCACCACCAGCACGACCCCGGCCACCAACCGCCCGGGACGGAATTCATGACGCACGGGAGACCTCCACCTGTCCGACCCCGACCTCGACATGCAGCTCGACCGTGCCGGAGGCCTCGGTGCCGGCCGGCGGTTCGAGCGTCGCACGCTTCTCGACGCCCGGCTGGACGTCGACGTCGTTCGAGGCGTCCCCGGGCAACTGGACGTCCCCGACCCCGACCTCGGCACGCAGCTCCACCGTCGCGTCCGCCGGCACCACGACCCGCGCCTGCCCGGCGCCCACCTCGACGTGCACGGACACCGTCTTCCCCGCGCCGACCCGCACCTTGCCGAGATCGAGCGTGCCGACCCCGGACCCCAGCTCGTACTTGCCGGAGACGTCGGCGGCGCTCGCGGGCGTCCAGTCCCGGTGCATCCACCGCGTACCGATGTTGGAGGGCAGCGCGGCGGACGCCGTGAGCAGCCCCGCCGTGATGACGGCGAGCACGATCGAACCGACGCCGGTGCGCCCGCGGAAGGCGCTGACCGCGATGCCGAGCCCGAAGACGGCCAGCGCGCAGGCCAGCCCGGTCTGCAGGCTGTGGCCGAGCGACCGGTCGTCCCAGGTGACCCCGGCCCCGACCAGCCCGGCGACGAGCGCGCCGAGGAACGTGAGCGCCCCGATGCCGCGCGGCCCGGGCGGCCGCGGGGGCCGCACGGCATCGGGCCGCCCCCACCCGCCCGTGCCGCCCCCGGAGGGCGCCGCGGCGGCCCGCGCCATGTCCGGCGGCCCCCAGAAGTACCCGGTGCCCCCCACGTGCGTACCGTCCTTGACGATCGGATCGCGCCACCACGACGGCGCCCCGGCGACCGGCGGCGCCTGCGCCTCGGGCGGCGCGTCGGCGACGGCCTGCGCGGCGACCGGATCGGCCTCGGCGGTGGTGGTGCGCCGCTGCGACCAGTACCCGGCACCGGCCAGGAGCAGGGCGAGGACGGCGGCGAAGGACAGCGCCCCGCCGTTGTTCAGCATGGACAGGAAGACGCCGCAGCCGACCAGCGCGGTGACGATGGCGGCCAGCCCGGGCCCGTCGACCCGCCCGGTGAGCAGCTTCCTGAACTCGTTCTCGTCCTCGTCGTCGTAGGCCACGAACAGCCATGCGAAGCCGTAGAAGATCAGGCCCACCCCGCCGGTCACGGCGAGCACGGCCAGGCCGATCCGGAAGATCACCGGGTCCATGTCGCAGTGCCGGCCGAGCCCCGCGCAGACCCCGCCCAGCGTCTTGTGCCGGCGGTCCCGGCGGAACCGCCGCAGCGGCGCGGGCTCCGGCTCCCCGCCCGGGACCGCGGTGGCGGCCGGGGCATCCTCGTGCGTCATACGTCCATGGTGGCGGGCCCGGGCCGTCGGCGGGAGTCGGGACAACCCTGGCCGGACCCTGAGATCGTCCCTGAGGCACCCACCGCGGCCGGCCCGGAGATCAGGGACGTATCCGGGCCCGACCCTGATGCCCCGTGCCGCCCCGCCGTGTGACGATCGGTGCCATGCCGGAAGCAGCGACCGCCCCTCTCGTGGAAGACCCGCGGCCGCCGCGCAAGCTCTACCGCAGCAGCGACGGACGCTGGCTGGGCGGAGTCGCGCGGGGCCTGGCCGGGCATCTCGGCCTGCCCGTCGTCTGGGTGCGGCTGGTCTTCGTCGGCCTGTTCATGGCCGACGGGCTCGGCGCCCTGCTGTACGCCGCGTTCTGGTTCTTCGTCCCGCTGGGCATCGGCGGCGTCGGCACCGACCCCCGGCCCACGGCCTCGTCGGTGCTCACCACGGAGGTCTCCGCCGACGGCCGCCGCAGACTGGTGGCGCGCCGCCCCGACAAGGGGCAGATCCTCGCGCTGGTCCTGATGGTCATCGTCGCGATGATCTTCGTACAGAACGTGCACCTGTCCGGCAACACCAAGGCCTACCTCGTCCCCACCGTGCTGGTCGGCGCGGGTGTCGCCCTGGTCTGGCGCCAGGCGGACAACGCGCGCAGGGCCCGCTGGGCCGAGGTCGGCCGCCGCAGACGCACCCTGAACCTGGCGCGCGCCGCCGCCGGAGTCGTCCTGGTCGGCGCGGGCGTGACCGGCATCTTCGTCACCCAGGGCTCCACCGAGCACCTCGGCTCGATCCTCCAGGCGGCGCTCGCCGTCCTGGTCGGCATCGCGCTGCTCGCGGGCCCCTATCTGATCCGCATGACGCAGGACCTCTCCGAGGAGCGCCTGATGCGCATCCGCGCGCAGGAGCGGGCCGAGGTCGCCGCCCACGTCCACGACTCGGTGCTGCACACCCTGACCCTGATCCAGCGCAACGCGGACAACGCGGGCGAGGTGCGCCGCCTCGCCCGCGCCCAGGAGCGCGACCTGCGGGCCTGGCTCTACAAGCCGGCCGCCGCCGAGAACCCGCAGGAGCCCGAGACGGTCGCGGAGGCCGTGAAGCGCAATGCGGCCGAGGTCGAGGACAAGCACGGCGTCCCCCTGGAGGTCGTGGTCGTCGGCGACTGCCCGCTCGACGAGGCCCTCACGGCACAGATGCAGGCCGCGAGGGAGGCGATGGTGAACGCCGCCAAGTACGGTGGCGAGGGCGGCGCGGTGCAGGTCTACGCGGAGATCGAGACGACGTCCGAGGGGGTCGAGGTGTTCGTGTCCGTACGCGACCGCGGTCCGGGCTTCGACATGGACGCCGTGCCCGCCGACCGCATGGGCGTAAGAGAATCGATCATCGGCCGGATGGAACGCAACGGCGGGACGGCCCGTCTGCGGGCGGTGCCCGACGGCGGCACCGAGGTCGAACTGACCATGAAGAGGGCGGAGAGGACGTCATGACCGACGCAGCGGCGGAGCAGGGCCCCGGACGGCACGTGCGGGTGGTCCTGGTCGACGACCACAGGATGTTCCGGACCGGCGTCCAGGCCGAGATCGGCCGCACCGGGACGACGGGCGTCGAGGTCGTCGGCGAGGCGGCCGACGTCGACCAGGCGGTCACCGTCATCACGGCGACCCGCCCCGAGGTCGTGCTCCTCGACGTCCACCTCCCGGGCGGCGGCGGCGTCGAAGTGCTGCGCCGCAGCGCGGCGTTGATGGCCGACGCCGAGCACCCGGTGCGCTTCCTCGCGCTGTCCGTGTCGGACGCGGCGGAGGACGTGATCGGCGTGATCCGCGGCGGTGCCCGCGGTTACGTCACCAAGACCATCACCGGCACCGACCTGGTCGACTCGATCTTCCGGGTCCAGGACGGTGACGCGGTGTTCTCCCCGCGGCTCGCGGGCTTCGTGCTCGACGCGTTCGCCTCCACGGACGCGCCGCCGGTCGACGAGGACCTGGACCGGCTCACCCAGCGCGAGCGCGAGGTGCTGCGCCTGATCGCCCGCGGCTACGCGTACAAGGAGATCGCCAAGCAGCTCTTCATCTCGGTGAAGACGGTCGAGTCGCACGTCTCGGCGGTGCTCAGGAAGCTCCAGCTGTCCAACCGGCACGAGCTGACCCGGTGGGCGACGGCGCGGCGCCTGGTCTGACCGCCGGCCCGCTCCTCCTACTCGGTGGACGGGACGGGCACCCCTGTGCCCTTATGGCTGCATGATGTCCACCGACCGGCTTCTCGCCTTCGCCGCGATGTCCCTCCTCCTCATCGTCATCCCCGGCCCGAGCGTCCTGTTCGTCGTCGGCCGGGCCCTCTCCCAGGGCCGCCGCGCCGCGCTGACCACGGTCGCCGGGAACACGGCGGGGTCGTACGTCCTCGTCGCCGCCGTCGCCCTCGGCGTCGGCGCGGTCGTGGAACGCTCGATCGCCGTCTTCACCGTGCTGAAGCTGGCGGGCGCCGCCTACCTGGTCTACCTGGGCGTGCAGGCGATCCGTCAGCGCCGGTCGCTGCAGACGGTGTTCGCCGCGGCCGACGGGCAGCCCGCGAAGAGTTCGCGAACCTTCTGGGAGGGGTTCGCGGTCGGCGTCGCGAACCCCAAGACCATCGTCTTCTTCGCGGCGGTCCTGCCCCAGTTCGTGGACCGCGAGGCCGGGCACACCGCCCTCCAGATGCTGCTGCTCGGGCTGGTGTTCAACGTCATCGCGGTGGCGTCGGACAGCCTCTGGGGACTCGTGGCCGCCACCGCCCGCGACTGGTTCGCCCGCTCACCGCGCCGGCTCGCCGCGGTCGGCGGCCTCGGCGGGCTCGCGATGGTCGGGCTCGGGGTCACCGTCGCGGTGCAGGGCCGCAAGGACTGACGTACTCCCGGGTTCATGTGGGCTTCGGCGTGCAACCATCCGCCGTTCACGCGCGTCTCGCAGACGACTCACCTTCACGTTCACGCGTACGTGCCGCAGTGCCGCGCCGCTCGCGCCCCAAGGAGGAACCGTGTCCATCCGCAGACCCGTCCTGTCGACCGCCATAGCCGCCGCGATGATCGGTTCGCTCGGCGTACCCCTCATCGCCGGGACCGCGTCCGCGCAGACCCGTGCCACCACCGTGCGCGAGGACTTCGACGGCGACGGCTACCAGGACGTCGCCGTCGCCGCCCCGCAGGCGAAGGTCGGCGGCCACACCTGGGCCGGGTACATCACCGTCAGCTACGGCTCGGCGCACGGCATCGACCCGGCGCGCACCAAGGTCTTCACCCAGGACACCGCGGGGGTGCCCGGCGCCTCCGGCGACGACCACAAGTTCGGCTACGCGCTGGTCTCCCGCGACCTGGACGGCGACGGCCTGACCGACCTGGCCGCGGTCTCCAGCGAGTACGACGCGACCGCCCAGGTCAACGGAGCTGTGACGGTCCTGTGGGGCCGCAAGGGCGGCATGACCGGCGAGGGCGCCGCCCGGATCGCCGCCCCGGCGAACACCTCGATCGGCGAGGACCTGACCGCCGGCGACTTCGACGGCGACGGCCACACCGACCTGTTCATGGACCACGGCGACGACTACGACTACCACGGCGTCCTCTACGGCCCCATCGGCCGCGACGGCGTGCCCGCCCGTGAGCAGCAGGTGAAGGTGTACAGCACCGACAACTTCATCAACACCACCACCTCGGGCGACTTCAACGGCGACGGCATCGACGACCTCGCGACCTTCTACGTCTACGAGAACCACGCCGAGGGCGGCAAGCTCTGGCTCGGCACCAAGAACGGCCTCTCCGCGACCTACACGGCCCTGCCCTCCGCGGCCGCCGCCGCGGTCGGCGACTTCGACAAGGACGGCAAGGCCGACCTCGCCACCCGCGTCTGGCCGGGCGAGCTCACCGAGGGCACCGAGACGGACCCCGGCACCGTCAAGATCTTCTACGGCTCGGCGACCGGCCCCAGCAGGACCCGTACGAAGACGATCACGCAGAGCACGGCGGGCGTGCCCGGGGCGAGTGAGAAGGGCGACCAGTTCGGCTCGCGCCTGAACGCGGCCGACGTGACCGGCGACGGCTACGCCGACCTGGCCGTCGGCGTCCCCGGCGAGGCGATCGGCTCGAAGAAGCTGGCCGGCGCCGTGGTGCTGCTCAAGGGCGGCAGCGGCGGACTCACCGGCACCGGCGCGCAGGCGTTCCACCAGGACACGGCCGGTGTGCCGGGCGTCGCGGAGGCCGGTGACGCGTTCGGCGGCGCGGTGCGGCTGCTCGACGTGACGGGCGACGGCAAGGCGGACCTGGTCGCGGGCGCGCCCGGCGAGGACCTGGGCAGCGTCGTCAACGCCGGCGCGGTGTGGCAACTGCGCGGCGCCACGGCCGGATTGACGGCCACCAACTCGGTGGCGATCAACCCGACGGACATCGGCGCCCCGTCGGCGAAGGCCTGGTTCGGCGCGAACCTGAGCGGCGACAACGGCCCCACCGTGACGATTCCGTAGCCGACCCGCGCGGTCACCCCCGACCGAGGGCGCCGCGCGCTCACGCCACCCGGGCCGCCCCCGCGAAGGGCATCTGGTCGATCGGTGCGATCCGTACCGGGGCGCTCGGGTTCGGGGCGTGGATCATCTCGCCGTTGCCGATGTAGAGGCCGACGTGACTGATGCCGGAGTAGAAAAAGACCAGGTCGCCGGGTTGCAGCTGGGAGCGTGAGACGCGCTGCCCCGCGTTGATCTGCGCGTAGGTGGTGCGGGGGAGGGAGACGCCCGCCGCCCGGTACGCGGCCTGGGTCAGGCCGGAGCAGTCGAAGGCGTTCGGACCCGTCGCACCCCAGACGTAGGGGCTGCCGAGGGCCTGGCGCGCGTACGCGATGGCCGCCGCCGCACGGGAGCTAGGGGCGTCGGCCGTCGGAGCCGTCCGGCCCGCGGTGGACCGGGAGGCGCGGTCGGTGCCGGCCGTGGTGCCCTCGGCGACGGCGCGCTGGGCGGGGGAGAGCCGGTCCAGCAGATCGCGGGCCTGGCCCAGCTTGTGCGTGACGGTCTTCTTCTGCCGGGCCAGCTCCCGCTGCTTCGCGCGCAGTTCGGAGACCTGGCCGTCGGCCTGGCCGCGCAACTGCTCCACGTCCCGCAGCCGGGCGCGGACCCGGCTGATCGTCGCCGCCTGCCGGGTGCCGACCCGGTCGACGAGGGACGCCTCGTCGAGATAGCGGTCGGGGGAGGAGGAGAGCAGCAGTTGCAGGGACGGGTCGATGCCGCCGGTGCGGTACTGGGCGGCCGCCGTCGAGCCGAGGCGCTGCCGCTCGGAGTTCAGGGCGGCCTCGCGCCGGGCCGCCTCGTCCTGGAGCGCCCTGACCTTCTTGCGGGCCTTGTCGGCGTCCTCCTGGGCGCCGTTGTACTTGTCGGTGGCGACCTCCGCCTCCTGGTAGAGCCGGTCGACCTTCGCCTTGACCTGGGCCGGGCTGAGCTCCGGCTCCGCGTGCGCCGTACCGCTGTCGAAGGCGGTGGCGCCCGCCGCGGAGGCGAGGGCGAGGGTGGCCGCGGTACGGGCCGTCTGGCCGCTGAGCGAGCGCTGCCTGGGCTTGCGATGCGCTGCCGGCACGAAGCGCCACGTCCTTCCGGGGGCGTCACGACCGCCGTCGGTATACGCCCGGCGACGGCCCGCACAGGGGGAACGGGCCGCCGCCGGATCCTCCTCGGCGGTGGTGTCCGACTGCCGCCCCTGGCCCGGGCGGCGGTGGGGAGCCGGTCACCTGAGCAAGGACGCTAAACCTCGACGTAACGGGTTGGTGATGGATTGTTCGGAACTGCTCCCTTTGTTGCCGACCGCGTCAGAGGGTGACCGTCCGGTGGCCGGGAGTGCTCTCGGGGGATCGGTGGCGGGGCGTCCCATCCGTCCCGTTAGGCTCCGGAACCATGGACGTACTCATCCATCTCTTCGTCGGCCTGCACATCATCGGCATCGCCTCGCTGCTCGGCGGCTTCCTCACGCAGATGTCCGCGATGGGCAAGGGCACCGCCCGCTTCAACAAGGCGATGCTGCACGGCGCCCTGACCATGCTGGTGACCGGTGTCGCCCTGGTCGGCCTCAATCAGGCCGACGACAACACCGTCAACAACATCAAGATCGGCGTGAAGCTCGCGATCCTGATCGTGATCCTCGGCATCGTCTACGTGAAGCGGGACGACGAGGTCGCGGAGAAGGGCCTGTTCGCGACGGTCGGCGCGCTCACCGTCGCGAACATCTTCATCGCGGTGCTCTGGACCTGACGGTCGCGTCAGGCCGGGCGCACCACGCTGTGGATCGACGAGGTGCCGTCGTAGTAGATGGACTCCTCGCGCACATAGGCGCCCGGCTTCGGGGCGTGGATCATCATCCCGTCGCCGAGGTAGAGCCCCACGTGACTGATGTCGTCGTAGAAGAACACCAGGTCACCGGGTTGGATGTCGGAGAGCGACACCGTCGTGCCGACCTCCACCTGGTCCCAGGTGGTGCGCGGCAGCGTGATGCCGGCGGCCTTCCACGCGGCCTGGGTCAGCCCCGAGCAGTCGTAGGAGCCGGGGCCCGTCGCGCCCCACACGTACGGCTTGCCCTCCTGGGCCTTGGCGAAGGCGAGGGCCTGCGCGGCCTTGGCGGCGTAGCCGGACGAGGAGCCCGAGGAGCCCGAGGAGCCTGACTCCGAGCCCGTCGAACCGGAGCCCGACGCGCCCTCCTGGGCCGCCTTCTCCTCGGCCTCCTTGCGCTTGGCCTCCTCCGCCTCCTTCTGCTTCCGCGCCAGCTCGGCGGCCTTCTCACGGGCCGCCTCCTCCTTGGCCTTCGCGATCCGCGCGAGCCGGGCCTTCTCCTGCGCGGTCAGCTTCGACAGCAGCTGCCGGGCGTCCGCCAGCTTCGTCTGCACGGCCTGCTTGGAGCTCTGCAGCTCCTCCTGGGAGCCGGAGAGCTGCCGCAGGTTCTCCTGGGCCTCCGTGCGCTTCCTCGCGGTCCTGCGCTGCTCGTCCTGGAAGTCGTCGACGGCCTTCTTCTGCTCGTTCGTCATCCGGCTGAGCAGCTGGTCCTGCGCGAAGTAGTCCTCGGGGTTGTCGGCGAGGAACATCGTCGCGGTGTTGCTCATCCCGCCCGAGCGGTACTGCTCGGCGGCGAACCGGCCCAGCTCCTGGCGGGCCTCGTTCATCTTCTCGGTGCGCCGCGCGATGTCGTCGAGGAGCTGGTCGACCTGCCGCTTCTTGCCGGCCGTCTGCTCCTTGGCCGCGTTGTACTTCTGCGTGGCGACCTCGGCCTCGCGGTACAGGCTGTCGACCTTCTTCTGCACCTCCTCCAGGCTCGGCCGGTCCGGCTGCGCCGGGGCGGCCTGCGCCGTCTGCGAGAGCAGGGCAACCGAGGTGAGGGCGGCGGTCGTGATGCCGATCGCGGGGGTCGTGCGAAGGCCGCCGGCGATCCGGGAGCGGTTGCGCGGCTTGCGGTGCGACGCCAAGACTGGCGACTCCTTCCGTCATCCGCCTACCGGGTTAGCTGTCGGGTTCGGGCCTGCGGAAGGTTGCCCTACGGTCCACCGCCCCGTGCTGCCGGGCCGTCGAGCCGATTCACCCCAAGGTCGGTGGGTCCCCGGTTCCCTGCCTCACGGCGTACGGAACTCGGCGGGGGCTGCCCGCTCGCCGCGACGACCGCGGACGGGGGGACGGGCTGCCCGCGCAGCACCGTAGCCAACTCGTGTTGCCGCTGTGAAGGTTGATGTGCGATATGCCCGATACATTTTCGTGACCTTGGCGCGGGTGGGGGAACGGACGGGTGCCGGAGGGATGTCTGGGGCCTGTTTCCCGATCGTTTTGCCCGGCTGTGCGCCGATGTGGCGAGCCGGGGCGCGGCCGAGTGATCTGCGTCATGCGGAACGCGCCGCGCCCGGCCCCCGCGGGGCGCCGGAAGCCCGGTATCGCAAAGGCGGCGGCGGTCTGTCAGTGGGGCGGCCTAGACTCGTACGGCGATGAGCAGCCTCTTTGACGACAGTTTCCTGGCCAGCCTCCAGAGCGGCGCGGAGCAGCCCCCGCCGCCGCCCGAGGACCCCGCGGACGACGGCGCTCCGGAGCCGATTCCGGACGATCTGTTCGGCGGGAAGTTCGACGTGCCCCCGGCCAGGGACGCGTACTACCGGGACGGCGCCCCGCGCCCGGCGGTCGATCCGGAATCCCTCCTGGAGGGGTTGAACGAGAATCAGCGCGCGGCCGTCGTCCACGGCGGCTCGCCCCTGCTCATCGTCGCGGGCGCCGGCTCCGGCAAGACCCGCGTCCTGACGCACCGCATCGCGTACCTGCTCGCCGAGCGCGGCGCCCACCCGGGCCAGATCCTCGCGATCACGTTCACGAACAAGGCCGCGGGCGAGATGAAGGAGCGCGTCGAGTCCCTGGTCGGCCCGCGGGCGAACGCGATGTGGGTGTCGACCTTCCACAGCGCGTGCGTGCGCATTCTGCGCCGCGAGAGCAAGAAGCTGGGCTTCACGTCCTCCTTCTCGATCTACGACGCCGCCGACAGCAAGCGCCTCATGGCCCTGGTCTGCCGGGACCTGGACCTGGACCCGAAGAAGTTCCCGCCGAAGTCCTTCAGCGCCAAGATCAGCAACCTGAAGAACGAGCTGATCGACGAGGAGGACTTCGCCGGGCAGGCCGCGGACGGCTTCGAGAAGACCCTCGCCCAGGCCTACGCGATGTACCAGTCCCGCCTCCGCGAGGCGAACGCGCTGGACTTCGACGACCTGATCATGACGACGGTGAACCTGCTGCGCGCGTTCCCCGACGTCGCCGAGCACTACCGCCGCCGCTTCCGCCACGTCATGGTCGACGAGTACCAGGACACGAACCACGCGCAGTACGCGCTGGTCAAGGAGCTGGTGGGCCCGGCGGACGGCGAGGACGCGGACCCGGCCGAGCTGTGCGTCGTCGGTGACGCCGACCAGTCGATCTACGCCTTCCGCGGCGCCACGATCCGCAACATCCTCGACTTCGAGGAGGACTACCCGAACGCGACGACGATCATGCTGGAGCAGAACTACCGCTCCACGCAGACGATCCTCTCGGCGGCCAACGCGGTCATCGAGCGCAACGAGTCCCGCCGCCCCAAGAACCTGTGGACGAACGCGGGAGCGGGCGCCCAGATCACCGGCTACGTCGCGGACACCGAGCACGACGAGGCCCAGTTCATCGCCGACGAGATCGACCGCCTCACGGACGCGGGCGACGCCCAGGCCGGCGACGTCGCCGTCTTCTACCGGACGAACGCGCAGTCCCGTGTCTTCGAAGAGGTCTTCATCCGCGTCGGCCTGCCGTACAAGGTCGTCGGCGGCGTCCGCTTCTACGAGCGCAAGGAGGTCAGGGACGTCCTGGCCTATTTGCGGGTGCTCTCCAACCCGGAGGACTCCGTCCCGCTGCGCCGGATCCTGAACGTGCCGAAGCGCGGCATCGGCGACCGCGCCGAGGCGATGATCGACGCCCTGTCGCTGCGCGAGAAGATCAGCTTCGCGCAGGCGCTGCGCCGCGTCGACGAGGCGTACGGCATGGCGGCCCGCTCGACGAACGCGGTGAAGCGGTTCAACACCCTCATGGAGGACCTGCGCACGATCGTCGAGTCGGGCGCGGGCCCGGCGACGGTCCTCGAGGCGGTCCTGGAGCGCACCGGATACCTCGCCGAACTCCAGGCGTCCACCGACCCGCAGGACGAGACCCGCATCGAGAACCTCCAGGAACTCGCCGCCGTGGCACTGGAGTTCGAGCAGGAGCAGGCGCAGGCGGCTGCGGACGGTGAGGGTGCCGACGGTGCCGAGGCCGTGGCCTCCGGCGGTACGCTCTCCGACTTCCTGGAGCGGGTCGCCCTCGTCGCGGACTCCGACCAGATCCCCGACGAGGACGAGGACGGCAGCGGCGTCATCACCCTGATGACCCTGCACACCGCCAAGGGCCTCGAGTTCCCGGTGGTCTTCCTGACGGGCCTGGAGGACGGCGTCTTCCCGCACATGCGCTCGCTCGGCCAGACCAAGGAGCTGGAGGAGGAGCGCCGGCTCGCCTATGTGGGCATCACGCGCGCGCGGGAGCGGCTGTATCTGACCCGGTCCACCATGCGCAGCGCCTGGGGCCAGCCCTCGTACAACCCGCCGTCGCGGTTCCTGGAGGAGATTCCGGCCGCGCACCTGGACTGGAAGCGCACGGGCCCGTCGACCCCGGCGGTCTCGACTAAGAGCATCGGCGGCGGGATCGCGGCCTCGCTGTCCTCGTCGCGCTCGCGCTCGTCGACCCCGGCGTTCGCCACGCGCCGGGCGAGCGAGAAGCCGGTGGTGTCCCTGGCGGTCGGCGACCGCGTCACGCACGACCAGTTCGGCCTGGGCACGGTGGTCGGGGTGACCGGCTCGGGGTCGAACGCGGAGGCGACGATCGACTTCGGCGACCCGAAGCCGAAGCGGCTGCTGCTGCGGTACGCGCCGGTCGAGAAGCTGTAGTCGCGGGGCCCTTGGCCTAGGTGGGATCCAGGCCGTGGCTGCGCAGCCACGGCAGGGGGTCGATCGCGGAGCCGCCGCCGGGCCGTACCTCGAAGTGCAGGTGCGGTCCGGTCGAGTTCCCGGAGTTGCCCGACCGCGCGATGACGTCCCCGGCCTTGACCGGGCCGCTCATCACGGTGTGCGCGGAGAGGTGGCAGTACCAGGTCTCGGTGCCGTCCTTGGCGGTCACTATCGCCATGTTCCCGTACGCGCTGTTCCACTGCGTCCGTACGGTGCCGTCCGTCGCGGCCATCACCGGAGTCCCGTAGCTCACGGGGAAGTCGATGCCGGAGTGCACGGACATCCAGTTGATGCCGGCCTGTCCGTAGTAGGCGCTCAGCCCGCGCTGCTTCACCGGCAGCGCGAACTTCGGGCGCGCCGCCTCCTTGCGCGCGGCCTCCTCGGCGGCCTTCTTGCGGTCCGCCTCCTGCTTGGCCTTCAGGTCGATACGTTCCTGGGTGCGGCTCGCCCGGTCGGCGAAGTCACCGGCGTCCTGGGAGAGATCGGCGAGCTGGGTGTCCAGCTTGTTGTTGGCCGCGGACGGCTTCACGGCGGTCGCGTCGGACGCGGTCATCGCCTGCGTCCCGGTGTCGTCGTCGCTTCCGCCGACCCCGACCGAGGCCGCCGCGATTCCGGCGATGCCGACCACGCACACCGACGGCACGGCGATGGTGAGGAGCGCGGAGCGCTTGGCGGGCGTGCGGCGGCGGGACCGGCCGCGGGCCGCGGCGCGCGAGCTGGACTCCCGCTGCTCGGGGGCCGGTTCGGGATGCTCCGCGACCGGCTCGGCGGCGTCGTGGTCCGGGGCGGCGTCGGGCACGGGCTCGTGCACGGCTTCCATCCGGCCGGTGTCCGTGGCGGGGGTGCCCGCGGAGTTCCACTGCGTGGCGTCGTAGGCGCCCGTGTCGTACGCCGTCGCACCGAAGACCGGCGACTCGAAGGTCTGCGTGTCGAGGGTCTGCGTGCCGAGGTGCTGGGCGTCGAGGGTCTGCGTGTCGAAGGCCGGGGCCTGGAAGGCCTGGGTCTCGAAGGTCTGCGTCTCGAAGCTCTGGGTCTCGAAGCTCTGGGCCGCGAACGTCTGCGTGTCGAAGGCCGGGGCCTCGAAGGTCTGGGTCGCGAACGTCTGAGTCTCGAAGGTCTGCGTGCCGGCGAACGCCGTCGTGTCCCACTGGCCGGTGTGCTGCTGCCCGGCGGAGCCGGACTGGGCCGGGATGCCGCCGGTCTGCTGGTACCCGGAGGCGGGCCAGGCGCCGGTCGTGTCGTAGCTGCCGGTGTCGTACGAGGACGCGTACGGGTCGGTGAACTGCTGCTGGTGTCCGGGGTCGGCGTACCAGTGACCGGTGTCGTAGGAGCCCGTGTCGTAGGAACCGGTCGCTTGGGAACCGATGCCGTGGGAACCGGTGTCGTAGGGGCTGTCGCCCGGCAGGTCACCGAAGAGCGGATCGGTGGCGAAGCTGGTCGTGGAGTAACCGTCGTGTGCCGCGTAGTGCGCGGTCCCCGACGGATGACGGTCGTTCACCAACTTCTCTTTCGCCTCGACAACAGGGGCTGCCAGAGCAGTGCGGCGACTGTACCCGGCAGTACGAGGGCGCGACAATCTTCGGCAGGTTTCCCGCCCCGCGGAAACGGGCAATCGCCCGTCTTTCGGTGGACTGTGGGCACAGCTTTGGCGCTGAGTTCGAGAAACGTTCGACCTCAGCGCCGAGCAGGGCGGCCGTCAGGCCGTCGTCAGGCCACCGTCAGACCGCCGACCGAGTCGGCGGCGCGGGCTCCTTCCGTCGCGGGCGCGGCGTCGAGGGCCTGCCGGACACCGGCCGCGACCGCCGGGTGCACCGGCAGCGCCAGATGTCCCACGCCGGTCACCCGCACGTTCTGGACGAGCAGGTCGGGGTGGTCCACGCAGGCCGTCTCCAGCGGAACCATCAAATGGTCGAGGTCGCTCCAGAAACTCACGAAACGCGTCCGGCACCCGGGCGCCGGCTCGTTCAACTCCTCGATCACCGACGAGCCGGGCCGCATCTGCCGCACGATCGGGTGAGCGTCCGCGAGCGGCACGACCCGGGTGCCCCCGTGCGGGGTGCCGAGCGTGACGAGGGTGCGGACGTGCGCGTCGCCGCCGAGCCGCTGGACGTAGTAGCGCGCGATGAGGCCGCCCAGGCTGTGCCCGACGATGTCGATCCGCTGCTGCCCGGTGCGCTCGCACAACTGCGTCACATGCCGGGCGAGCAGGGCGGCGGCGGCACGGATGTCGCAGGTCAGCGGCGAGTAGTTGAGCGACTCGACCGGCTGGCCGCCGTGCTGGGCCAGCGTGCGGCGCAGCAGGACGAAGACGGAACGGTTGTCGATGAAGCCGTGCAGCAGCAGGACCGGGGGCTTCGCCGGGGCCGGCAGGCGGGGCGCGGTGGCCGCCGGCGCTTCCGGGACCTCCGGTTCCGGGTCCGTGTCGAGCGGCGGAACGGGCGGGAGGACCGGGGGCCTTGGTCGTTCGGGGAGGACGCCCGAGGGGTAGAGGAGCAGATGCCCGGCCAGGATGGCCAGCTCCAGCGCGGTCGCCTTCAGCAGCGCGATCGACAGACCGGCCAGTCTCGTGGGCAGCAGATGACAGTGCGGGCGAAAGGGCAGCGCCCTCGTGACCTTCATCGGTCGACCTCCCGTCGGCGCACGGGGGGCCTCGCTGTCCCCCGTGTGCACTCCTGAGGAGCCGGCCGAGCAGGCGGATGCGCCGCGGGCCGATGTACCGACGCATCGGTCCGTGCGAGTCGGTCCGCACGGCGACGGGAACACCGTGCCACCGTGCCGTGCGGCTGACGGCGCGGTGGCGCGGCGATCTCGTTGCGGCTCCCCTCGCGCCCGTCCCGGATGCGGCGGATGAACCGCCCAGCGGGGATGCGGCGCGCAGCGAACGTGTCCCACCGTGTGATTTCCCCCTCGGTCCGCACCGTGAAACGGGCGGTTGCGGGATGCTGTCGATAACGTTCGTTCACTTCGGTTGTCCACGACGGGGTATCCGAGGGTCAGTCGCTTCAGGGAGGCAGTGATGGGTGTGGCAGCCGGTCCGATCCGCGTGGTCGTCGCGAAGCCGGGGCTCGACGGCCACGATCGCGGGGCCAAGGTGATCGCGCGTGCCCTGCGCGACGCCGGTATGGAGGTCATCTACACGGGGCTGCACCAGACCCCCGAGCAGATCGTGGACACCGCCATCCAGGAGGACGCCGACGCGATCGGTCTCTCCATCCTCTCGGGCGCGCACAACACCCTCTTCGCGCGCGTCATCGAGCTGCTGGCCGAGCGGGACGCCGCCGACATCAAGGTCTTCGGCGGCGGCATCATCCCCGAGGCGGACATCGCTCCGCTGAAGGAGAAGGGCGTCGCGGAGATCTTCACGCCCGGGGCGACGACGGCGTCCATCGTGGAGTGGGTCAGGACGAACGTCCGGGAGCCCGCCGGAGCGTAGCCCTCCGGGAGGGGCCGGTCGTCGGGCGCGGGTCTCGTCGTGGTCGCTCGCGCAGTTCCCCGCGCCCCTGGGCGAGCGGAGCTCGCTTCCAGGGGCGCGGGGAACTGCGCGAGAAGCGGCCACCGGGGCGCGCGTGAAGAACAACCCGACAGGGGCGCGGGGAACTGCGCGACCAGCCCCACCGGGCCGGCACCCGACGACGAACCGCCTCCCCCTCAACCCGGCGGCACCAACTCGTCCCGCATGGCCCGGCGCAGCCGCAACGTGCCGGCCAGCCGCTGAAACGCCTCCCCCCAGTACCCACCCGCCCCGGGCGCCGACCCCTCCGGTTCCTCCACGGCGGCCGTCAGCGCCTCCAGCCGGACGACCTCCGACGGGTCGAGGCAGCGCTCCGCCAGCCCCATCACCCCACTGAAGCTCCACGGATAACTCCCGGCGTCACGCGCGATGTTCAGTGCGTCGACGACGGCCTGCCCGAGCGGCACCGCCCACGGCGTGGCACACACCCCGAGCAGCTGGAACGCCTCGGAGAGCCCGTGCGCCGCGATGAACTGCCCCACCCACTCGGCCCGTTCGCCCCGCGGCAGCGCGGTGAGCAGCTTCGCCCGCTCCGCCAGCGACACCGCGCCGGGCCCCGCCGCCCCGGCCGCCGTGGCGGGCCCGAGCAGCGCCCGCGACCATCCGATGTCGTGCTGGCGCACCGCCGCCCGGCACCACGCGGCGTGCAGCTCGCCCTGCCAGTCGTCGGCCACCGGCAGCGCCACGATCTCCTGCGCGGTGCGCCCGCCGAGCCGGTCCGGCCAGCGGTCGAGCGGGGCTGCCTCCACCAACTGGCCCAGCCACCAGGACCGCTCGCCCCGCCCCGCCGGCGGCTTGGCGACGACTCCGTCGCGCTCCATCGCCGGGTCGCACTCGTGCGGCGCCTCGATGATGATCGTCGCCGTCGTCCGGTCGAGCGCCACGCACGACAGGGCCCGGTCCGCCATGCGGCCGGCGAGCGCGGAGCCCGGCAGCGCGGACAGCAGCTCGGCCGCCGTCGCCCGCACGTTCCTGCTGCGGTCGCTGAGCGCCCGCTCCAGGAACGGCTCGTCCGCGTCGTCGAGCCCGGTGCGCAGGGAGTCGAGGAACATCAGCCGGTCCTCGGCGCGCTCCGAGCCCCAGGTGTCCGCGAGGAGCGTGCGGGCCGCCTCGGGGTCGTGCGCGCGGACGATCGAGAGCAGCGCCACCCGCTCCGCGAACAGGCCCTCCTCCCAGAGCCGCCGGACCCGCTCGGTGTCCTCGGGGGAGGGCAGCGCCGCGCTCGCGCCGGGAGTGGCGCGCAGCGCGAACTTCCAGTCCGGGTTGAGCCGGCCCAGCCACAGGGCGCGCGGTCCGGCGAAGGCGAGGGCCTGGGGGCGCAGATCGGTGCGGCCGCGCGCCGCGTCGAGCAGCGCGGGCAGCAGTTCGGGCGGTGGCGCGTACCCGTGCTCATTGGCCGCGGCCAGCCACTGCGGGAGCAGTTCCAGCAGGTCGGGCGTGGAGCCGCGGCGGGTGGTGCCGGTGCCGGGGCGGTCGGTGAGCAGCATCGCGAGGCGGCGGCGCGCGGCGGCGGGCAGCGGCGGGCGCGGGTCCTCGCCGGTGGGCTCGGGCAGCGCCACGGCCGGTGCCGGGCGCAGGCCCGCCCGGTGCCGCAAGGTCTGGGCGGCGGCCTCGTCGAGCAGGGCGCGCGGGCTGGTGCCCGAACGCCGCTCCGTGCCCAGCAGGGCAGCCGTGACGAGGCTGTCCCAGGTGTGCGCGGTGGTCGGGGTGGTTGTGCTGGTCTGCGGTGTGCTGGTCCGCGTCATGCCGGTTCCTTTCTGACGGGCCGGGAGGCTCGGGGCGACGACGTGCGCCTCAGCACAGGGATATGACGTCACCGGCGGCGCCGGTCCAGGTGGCCAGCGGGCGGAAACCGCGGTGCCCGCACTCGCCGAACACCGTCACCGGCGCCCCGCCCGACACCGCGACCAGCCGCCACAGCCCGGACGCCGCCGACGCCTGCGGTACGAGGGGGAGGGCCGACTTCCCCTCCGCGTCGGCCAGTTGCCACCCTCCGCCGTCGGGGTCCCGGGCCGGTACGACGTCCGTGAGGGTCACCGGCCACGACTCCAGCCACGGGTCGGCCGTGAGCGCCTCGCCGTACGCCGCGAGCGCCGCCCCGACATCGACTCCCGCCGGGCGTACGTCCGTCGGCCGAGCCGCCCCGAACTGCTCGCCCAGCTCCACCCGCGGCGTCCCCGCCCCGGGATACCCCGCGACCGAGGCGTCCAGGGCCAGGCCGGCCGGCAGGGCCAGCGCCGGGGCGCGGCCCGCGGCGCCGTAGGAGAGGAGGAGCGCGGTGCGGTGCGCCGCCGTGCCGTACAGCCAGATGCGGCGCGTGGTGAGGTGGCCGTCCGCCGAGTCGTACTGGGCGAGGACCAGCCAGTCGTCCCGCTGCGCGGCCTGCGTGGCCTGCGTCGGCAGGCCGACACGGGAGCGGACCGTGGCCGCGAGGTCCTCGGGCAGCCCGGCGCGGTGCAGCCAGCCCTGATCGAGGAGATGGAGCAGCGCGCACTCCTCAAGCAACCGCACCGGCCACCCGGCGCCGGAGCCCGGTATCGCCCCCAACTCCCGCACACGGGCGGCGAGTCCGGGGGCCTGCGCGTCGACCATGCGGGCCGCCGTCTCCTCCCACAGCCCGTACCCCGCCCGCTCCGCCTGGGCCAGGCCGCCGCGCAGCAGGTCGGTCAGGCGCTGCTCCAGCTCGGTGGCGCCCGCGGTGATCCGCTGCGCGCGCCGCTCCGCCCTGCGCCGGGCCGCATCCGGGTCGGCCGGCGCGCTCCCGGCGTCCGGAGCGTCCTGCGCGGTCCTCTTCGCCGCCGCCCGCTGTCTGCGGCCCGCCAGCCACTGCTCCGTCCACTCCGGCGGTGCCTGCCCGTCCGGCACCTGTCCGGCGCCGCCCGACCAGAGCAGCAGCAGTCCCAGCGCGTGCTTGCACGGGAACTTCCGGCTCGGACAACTGCACTTGTACGCCGGGCCGCTGCCGCCGCCGGAGTCCCCGCCGGTGTCGACGATCGTCTGGTACGGCTTGCTGCCGCTGCCCTTGCACAGTCCCCACACCGCCCCCTCGTCCGAACTCCCGGTCTGCGACCAGGGTCCCGCCGTCCCGAGCTTGCTTCCCGCCTTGCGTGACGCGGTGTCAGGCGCCAGTGCAAGCACCTGGTCCGCTGTCCAGCGCACCCCCTGCTGAGTCATGTCTGCGACGGTAGGTCCCGCCACTGACAATCTCTCCGGAAACCGCTCTGACCTGCGGTGATGGTGAGCGTGACGTCGATTGTCAGTGGCGTGGTGCACCGTGGAATCCAACGCGCGGCGAGGGCGGTCGGACCGTCCTGTCGTGCTGGTTCGAGCTGGGCGATTCGAAGTGATGCGACGCGCGTTGGACGCGAGTTGGAGGGGGACAGCCATGACCGTTTCTGTCGAGGAGCAGGCCGGGTCCGACACCGGGGACCAGGCGCTGCGGCCGCACGCCGAGCACGCCTTCGCGCACGAGCTCGCCGCGCTGGCCGCGCAGGACGACCGGCCGCGGCCGGCCCGCTGGCGGATGTCGCCGTGGGCCGTCGCCACCTATCTGCTGGGCGGCACGCTGCCGGACGGCACGGTGATCTCACCGAAGTACGTGGGGCCGCGGCGCATCGTCGAGGTGGCCGTGACGACCCTGGCGACCGACCGGGCGCTGCTGCTGCTCGGCGTCCCGGGGACCGCGAAGACCTGGGTGTCCGAGCACCTCGCCGCGGCCGTGAGCGGCGACTCGACCCTGCTGGTGCAGGGCACGGCCGGCACCCCGGAGGAGGCGATCCGCTACGGGTGGAACTACGCACAGCTCCTGGCGCACGGCCCGAGCCGGGACGCCCTGGTGCCCAGCCCGGTCATGCGGGCGATGGCGGAGGGGATGACGGCGCGGGTCGAGGAGCTGACCCGCATCCCCGCCGACGTGCAGGACACGCTGATCACGATCCTGTCCGAGAAGACCCTGCCCATACCGGAGCTGGGACAGGAGGTGCAGGCCGTCCGCGGCTTCAACCTGATCGCGACGGCCAACGACCGGGACCGTGGGGTCAATGACCTGTCGAGCGCGCTGCGCCGCCGGTTCAACACGGTGGTGCTGCCGCTGCCCGCGAGCGTGGAGGCGGAGGTCGACATCGTCTCCCGCCGGGTCGAACAGGTGGGCCGGTCCCTTGAGTTGCCGACCACGCCCGACGGCATGGACGAGATCCGGCGCGTCGTCACCGTCTTCCGCGAGCTGCGCGACGGCGTGACCTCCGACGGGCGTACGAAGGTCAAGTCGCCGAGCGGCACCCTGTCGACGGCGGAGGCGATCTCCGTGGTCACCAGCGGCCTGGCCCTGTCCGCGCACTTCGGGGACGGCGTGCTGCGCCCCTCCGACATCGCCGCCGGGATCCTCGGCGCCGTGGTCCGCGACCCGGCCGCGGACCGGGTGGTCTGGCAGGAGTACCTGGAGGCCGTGGTGCGCGAGCGGGACGGGTGGAAGGACTTCTACCGGGCCTGCCGCGAGGTGAGCGCATGACGGGCCCGCTGCTGCTCGGCGTGCGGCACCACGGGCCGGGCTCGGCGCGTGCCGTGCGGCGCGCGCTGGACGAGGCGGGCCCGGCGGCCGTCCTCATCGAGGGACCGCCGGAGGCGGACGCCCTGGTGCCGCTCGCCGCCGAGCCGGACATGCGGCCGCCGGTCGCGCTCCTCGCCCATGTCGTGGACGAGCCGGGGAAGTCGGCGTTCTGGCCGTTCGCCGAGTTCTCGCCCGAGTGGGTCGCGATCCGCTGGGCCCTGGAGCACGGGGCGCCGGTCCGCTTCATCGACCTGCCGGCCGCGCACAGCCTGGCGCTGCGCGACGGTGAGACACCGGACGACGAGGAGCGGGACGAGGACTCCGTGCGCCTCGACCCCCTGGGTGTCCTCGCCGAGACCGCCGGGTACGACGACGCGGAGCGCTGGTGGGAGGACGTCGTCGAGCACCGGGAGGGCGACGCGTTCGCCGCGCTGGGCGAGGCGATGGGCGCGCTGCGGGAGTCGTACGGGGACGGCGGCCACCGCCGCGACCTGGTGCGTGAGGCGCACATGAGGCTCCAGATACGGGCCGCGCGGCGCGAGTTCGGGTCCGGGCACGAGGTCGCCGTGGTGTGCGGGGCCTGGCACGTGCCCGCGCTGAGCGAGAAGACGACCGTCGCCGCCGACCGGGCGCTGCTCAAGGGGCTGCCGAAGGCGAAGGTCGACATGACGTGGGTGCCCTGGACCCACCGCCGCCTCGCGCGCGCCAGTGGCTACGGCGCGGGGATCGAGTCACCGGGGTGGTACGGGCATCTGTTCGGCGCCCCCGACCGGCCCGTGGAGCGATGGCTGACCAAGGTCGCCGGGCTGCTCCGCGCCGAGGACCGCATCGTGTCGTCCGCCCATGTCATCGAGGCCGTCCGGCTCGCCGAGACCCTCGCGGCGATGCGGGGCAGGCCGCTCGCGGGACTGACCGAGACCATCGACGCCGTACGGGCCGTGCTCTGCGAGGGCTCCGACGTCCCGCTGGCGCTGATCCACGACCGGCTGGTGGTCGGTGACGACCTCGGCGAGGTGCCGCAGAGCGCGCCCGCGGTGCCGCTGCAGCGCGACCTCACCAAGCAGCAGCGCTCCCTGCGCCTGAAGCCGGCCGCGCTGGAGAAGGAGCTCGACCTCGATCTGCGCGGTGACACCGACGCCGCCCGCAGCCGGCTGCTGCACCGGCTGCGGCTGCTCGGCATCGCCTGGGGCGAACCGGCACGGTTTGCGCGCGGCTCCACCGGCACCTTCCGCGAGAGCTGGCGGCTGCGCTGGGAGCCGGAGCTGTCGGTGCGGGTCGCCGAGGCCGGGGTGTGGGGCACGACCGTGCTGGCCGCCGCGACCGCCAAGGCGGAGGCCGACGCCATCGGCGCGTCCGCGCTCGCCGACGTCACCGCGCTCGCCGAGCACTGTCTGCTCGCCGGCCTCGCGGACGCGCTGCCCACGGTCATGCGGGTGCTGGCCGACCGCGCCGCCCTGGACGCGGACGTCGGCCACCTCGCCCAGGCCCTGCCCGCCCTGGTCCGCGCGCTGCGCTACGGCGATGTGCGCGGCACCGACACCGCCGCGCTCGCCGGGGTCGCGGCCGGGCTCGCCGAGCGGGTCTTCGTCGGACTGCCCCCGGCGTGCGCGGGCCTCGACGCCGACGCCGCCGCCGAACTGCGCGGCCATGTCGACGGGGTGCACGGGGCCGTCGCCCTGCTGGAGGACGCCGGACTGCGCGACCGCTGGCGGGCCGTGCTGCGCACCCTCGCCGGGCGCGACAGCGTGGCCGGGGTGATTCGTGGCCGGTGCGCGCGCATTCTGCTCGACGAGGGCGAGCTGACCGACGACGACACCGCACGCCTCATGGGCCTCGCCCTGTCCCCGGGCACACCGCCCGCCGAGGCCGCCGCCTGGATCGAGGGGTTCGTCGGGGGCGGTTCCGGCGGCGGGCTGCTCCTCGTGCACGACGAGCGGCTGCTCGCGCTGGTGGACGGGTGGCTCACCGGGGTGTCCGGCGACGCGTTCACCGATGTGCTGCCGTTGCTGCGGCGCACGTTCTCGGCGTACGAGCCCGGAGTGCGCAGGTCTTTGGGGGAGCTGGTGCGGCGTGGGCCGGGCGGCCCGGGTTCGGCGTCCACCGGCGGCGGGCTCCCTCCGGGATTCGCCGCCGAACTCGACCCGGCCCGCGCCGACGCCGTGATCCCCGTCGTCCGGCTGCTCCTCGGGGTGGGGGCATCGGCCGGAGGTGGTGACGGATGACGGTCCGGCCAGCGCCCGGTGGGGCTTCTCGCGCAGTTCCCCGTGCTCCTGAAGCGAGCTCCGCTCGCCCAGGGGAGGCTGCGCGTCAGCGCATGCCTCGGGGGCGCGGGGAACCGCGCGCGCAACCCGTCACCTCGTGCACGCGCGTGACGAGCGGGGCCCGGCAGACGAGAAGGCGTACCGACAACCAAGCGGAGGCGGCGACATGACGGAAGAGCGGCTGCGGCGCTGGCGCCTGGTGCTCGGCGGCGACAGCGCCGACGGCACCGGCCGCGCGCTCGAAGGAAAGGACGCCGCGATGGACGGCGCCCTGGCCGCGCTGTACGGCTCGGCGCAAGGAAAGGACCGCTCCACCGGCGGCAGCCGAAGCGCGGGGCTCGGCGCCTCGGCGCCCTCCGTAGCCCGCTGGCTGGGAGACATCCGCACCTACTTCCCGTCCTCCGTGGTCCAGGTGATGCAGCGCGACGCCATCGACCGCCTGGGCCTGTCCACGCTGCTCCTCGAACCGGAGATGCTGGAGGCCGTCGACGCGGACGTGCACCTCGTCGGCACGCTCCTCTCCCTGAACAAGGCGATGCCGGAGACCACCAAGGAGACGGCACGGGCCGTCGTCCGCAAGGTCGTCGAGGACCTGGAGAAGAAGCTCGCGACGCGCACCCGCGCCACCCTCACCGGCGCCCTCGACCGCAGCGCCCGCATCAGCCGGCCACGCCACCACGACATCGACTGGAACCGCACCATCGCGGCCAACCTCAAGCACTACCTGCCCGAGTACCGCACGATCG